>JBKHFZ010000128.1:0-7571 GCA_046539925.1 Spirochaetaceae bacterium | reverse complement strand
CGAACCACTCCTCTTTGTCCGTGGGAACAGCGGCCTCGAAGAGTTCCTCTATTGAGGTAAAGAGTGTATAACCTGGACACTCTTCCAATACCTGGGCGACCTCTTCGGGAAGATCGAGCTTTCCAATCCTCTTGGGTTCAATCATTGTTATCATCCTTAATAAAGTGTTTTTATGGTAACACTTTGTTATTATAATAAAAATGAAAAAGTGTCAATAGGAGCAATAGGAGGTGGCCTAATTAAGGATGAGAAGTTATTGCCAGGATAGTTATTATCCCGGACTCCGGTCCATAACACCAGAATATTCTGTATGCCGCTGCTGTTTGGTTTTCCGCGTATGCTTCAAAAACTTTTCGTTTAGAAATTCGGGTAAGCGAGGTATATTCATGTGTATGCAGGGATGGATGGCGTGGATCTTTTTCCAAATATGCAAGAGCTTTGCGTACAGCCTTTAATCTCTTTTGGAGGCCTGTATCACTTTCCAACTCTCGATAATCTGACAAAGCCTGATCGGTGAATTTCAGATAAAAACCCATAGTTAACCAGCTTATATCTCTACTCGAAGTCGGAAAAACTTCCGAGATCGTTCAAAGATCCTTCGGCAGCTTGGGTAAGTCCGTTTTTTACTTTGCCTAATGCCTCTGTGTTCTCGTACAACCACAGCTCTTTAAGTGGTATTTCGGTATATGGTACTAATGTGATAGTGCCGTCGTCACTCACACTTACTTTTACACTGCTGGCCCCTTCAAGAAGCTTTCCGAGAGTGATTCGTCCCTTTTGATCCGGTCGTACCGTCTTTACTATTTTCTGCGACATGGCTTTCCTCCATCACTATATAATATACTCTATAGAGGGTATTTAAACAAGTGGGTATATTTATTATAATCTTTATTCCCACTTTTATATTTTCCCACTCCGATCTCACTCTTTATAAAACCTCATGTATGCCGACGGCAGGGAAGAGACCGGGTTGCCGCCGTCTTCCCGGCCTTTCACCCTTAATCTTTACGATGCCCGAATGGCAGAGGCACTGCTCACGCGGGTCGGCCTGTTGCAGGTAGAGCACGAGGGCGAGTCCTCGAAGAATGATGAACATGCGCACCCTCCTTATCTACCGCAACCAGCGTCCCGTACCGCTTTTCGGCATGCCGCACAGCGACAACCAAAAGTTAACTAATCATGACAATAAGCTTTTGTACGACCTCCTCCGTCCGCACCCCGCTCATTTTTTCTATAAACTCTACAGTGCGTATACGCCAATCGAGTCTCTTTACCTGGTCGCTCAGGACGGCCCCCGAGACCTTTATTCCGTCCACGGGAACTTCGAAGGGATACCCTTTCTCTTCGCGCTTTCATGCAGCCAAAGAGGAGCATCGAAGTACGGAAGACGGATATAAACGCGGCGCTCCGTTCCACTGTGCTCATTTCTTCTCACTTTATCAACAGGGCCACCGAAGGGTTTACCTTCGATGAGGGACACCTACCGAAGGTTCTCGGTGACAGTCAGAGGCTGCAGCAGGTTTTTCTCAACCTCATTCGAAACGCCTGCCAGTCGCTTAGCGGACCCCACGAGGCGATCCGAATTGCCTCTCGATTCAAAGAGGAAGAGAGGATGGTTGAAGTGATAATCGAATCGAAAAAGGGAGAGGGGACAAGGGTATTTGTGACGCTGCCGGCGTGCGAAGAGGAGAGCAAAGATGCGGGCGCAGCCAATACGGATCGTACCGCCCTCAGGTAAACACGTCGGCTATCGTCGGTTATCTTTCGACCGTCTCCTCCACGAACTCGCCGAGGATGGTGTCGAAGCTGTCTGAGCTCTCCCATTGGGCTGCATGGCCACAACGAGGGACGACCATCACCCGGTCTCGAACTCCCCCCTTCCCGCCGCGGCACCGAGAGCCTCCCTCGGCCAGCCGTCGGTCTTCCGCGCATCATTGCCGAAGAACTCGGGAATCGTTTCCGCCCGAAGGTGGAAGAGGGCGCCGACAAAGGTCTCGAAGCCTCGAGCAGTATGTGTCCCCCGGGTTCGACCCGCTACCGAGGGGAAAATCGGCACGACAGAAAAGTTCGACTCCGTTTACTGTGACTCGCTTCGTTTCCATACCACTTCCAAAGTGAAGTATAAGATATGGTATAATAAACCCTATGGAGAAAAATTCAAACACAAAAATGCTTCAGGAACTGATGGATGAGGGAAAGGCCCGGGTATGCCGGGGGGATGTATTCGATTACGCCCCACCCGCTAAACCCGACACCTTCGATTTCGAAAGGATCGAGGGGATGCTATTGGGGGCGGCGATAGGAGATTCCCTGGGCGTTACGAGCGAGGGCATGCCTCCCGCCGACCGTCTTCGCATGCACGGCGAGATCCGCTCGTACATTCCAAACCGCTACGCAGACGAAGCCCGGGGGGTTCCGTCGGACGACACCCAGTTGACCTTTTGGACCATAGAAGAACTGCTCGAGGACGGCGGGTTAAGACCGGAGACCCTTGCCCGCAAAATCGCAGGCGGCGGGTGGATATTCGGCATCGGCTCAACGGTGAAAAAGTTCCTCCTCAACTTCAAGAATGGTCTGCCCTGGTACGAGAGCGGTCCGTCTTCTGCGGGAAACGGCGCTCTTATGAGGATATCTCCAATCCTCATACCTTATCTCCGGACAGGGGGCAGCGGAATCTGGAGTGACGCAGCCCTTGCCGCTATGATTACCCACAATGACTACGCCGCGATATCCTCCGCCGTTGCCTTTACCCTTATGCTCTGGGAACTGCTCGATATGGAGAGCCCGCCCGAACCTCAATGGTGGATCGACCGGTATGTAGAGACCGCCGGCGGCCTCGAAGGTCTACAACACTACACACCCCGGGGCGGTGCTTATAAAAATTTTACCGGTTCCCTCTGGGAATTTATCCAAGAGGCGCTGCCCGAGGCGTACGCACAGGACCTCTCTACGCTGCAGGCGTGCAACCGCTGGTATTCCGGTGCTTTTCTCCTAGAAACAATGCCCTCTGTGCTCTACATCCTCATGCGCCATGCCCACGACCCGGAGGAGGCTCTCGTGCGCGGGGTAAACGACACAAAGGACAACGATACTATAGCCTCTATAGTGGGAGCGGCGGTAGGCGCTCTCCACGGAAAACGCGGCCTACCCGCTGCATGGATACGGGACCTCTCCGGAAGGACCGCCCTCGATGACGACGGGAAGGTCCAGGAGCTCATTGCTGCGGCGAAAGAGAGGTTTTGGGCGATTTAATAGGTTCTCCTCGTATCTCCCATTCGGTGAGGTGCAGCAGCGACCTCCTTTTCGAACATCTTCGAGTAGAGCGAAATTGCACTCGAAATACCACTCACCCCCTGATATTCGCAAGCGTTGGCAAGGACGTTTCCAGTTGATCTCTATACTGAGCCGCCCACTGAGCATCTGCAGAGCCCCGCAAATACAGTTCAAGTCACCCTTAAGTTGGTATTTAATATCGTACTAAAGTAGGCTTGCTTTTTAATATTATTTATAGTACTATTGAAAGTGCCATATGGAGGTAATGTAATGAGTAATTCGATTCCCGCCAACGAGCTCAAAAAGCACGGGGTAAAGGTCATAGAAGAGTCAACAGAAGGTGAACACGAGGCGATAATAACCATGCATGGAAAAACCAGGTATGTGGTTATGCCCGTAAAAACGTACAACCACCTGCGGGAGTGCGAGCTGCAGGCTGCCCTCGTGAATGCAAAGAAGTCCCTTGCCGAGGGAACGTACATCGAAGAGTCCGTAGAGGAGCACATCTATCGCATCGAAAATGTATAGGATCCTGTACACCGAGCATTACAATAAGAGGGCACGTAAGTTCCTGAAGCGACATCCCGAAGTCAAACAGCAGTATCGAAAGAGCCTCGAGCTCCTGGAGGTCGATCCCGGCCATCCATCTCTGCGTCTACACAAGCTCAAAGGCAGCCTCTCTGAGCTGTACTCGGTCTCCATTAACATCTCCTATCGAATCACCCTATTTTTTATCATCGAGAAGGATGCCATCGTTCCCGTGGACATTGGCTCACACGAAGAGGTGTATGAATAACAACGGCTCGGGGAATTCCTTTTTTAGTACTTCTCCGGCCAACAGAACAAGCCAAGATTTATTGCGGAAGGGAACACTTTAAGGCTCTGGGGAATGAGGTTTGCTTCACCGTTGCCAACAACTTTGATACGTTTGCGGATAAAGTGTTTTCTTGAAGATAGTCTCTGTCCTGTTCCTATACTTCTTCTAGGGTACAAAGTAGAGGACGAAAGACCTGCGAGTCGCCGCCGCTGTTAAACCGCAGGTCTATGACAAGTTTTTCGACGGAAGAGGCATTCAATCGATTTTCAACTTCTTCGGCGAACTCTTCGACCTCGAGATCGTCGTGAGATTTCGGTCAAGTAACCCTTTCGATCCATGTTTTATAGAAGCAATAGCCGGAAAATCACCTATTCCAATTGCCCCCATTAGTATGTTACATAACTTAATACGGAGAGAAAATGTATGATAGCGATGGAAAAAATCAAAAACTATTAAGAAAATAGCTGTACCCGGCTATTTTCGTTGTTTCGGTTGCCGCGAAGCGGCATGCGAAAACTAATCAAAGATTTTCTTCGGTATACAGCTGGAGCTCGATCATTCTCTCGAGAACCTGCTCGCGGCTAGCCTCGGGAAAATTCGCCAGAACGAGTTCCTTGGCAAAGAGCTTGGCTATGTATTTTAACTTGCGGCTTTTCTGTTTGGAAGCGTAGATAAAGTCCGCATGCCCCTTATTAATAATGATAATATATCTCTCCGCGTCGTAGCGGCTGCGCCAAAGTTCCCCCGGAGCCCTGCGGTAGGTGTAGCCGGGAAGCCCTTTCCGCTGCCCCTCTCTTGCTCCGCCGCCGGCGGTGTGCTCACCGAACTCGGCGGTAACTGTTACCAGCGCCTCGCAGAGTACCTCTGTCTCACCCTGGGTAACTATGCAGCCAAGACTCGTAATGCAGGGTTCTTCCGGAGCGGTGAACTCAATATACCTTCTGGCTGGCTCGTCGATTTCGCCCTCTCCGTCGGTAATCTCCCACGCCACGGTAAAACCGCTGTCCAGGCGAACCCCCTTTTTATCTTTAACAGAAACGGAAAACCGCTTGCTCTCGCCTACCGGCACCACCGCTTTGGCGGGAGAGATGGATGCCTTGAAGAGAGGGCCGGGGTAATCGAAGAACTCCTTCTGGGAAGACTCTTCGGCCTCCTCGGTGGCGGATTCGGCTACATACACCGGTTCTGTGGTCTCCTCCTCTCCCTGTTGGGCTTCTCCATCGGGCAGATATACGGTTTTTACGGTATCTCCCGCGGATCTCTTCCCCGATCCGCCCGTGCCTGATCCCTGTTCATCTCCGTCGCCCTTTCCGCTGGAGCTCCGGGAACCGCCGACATCGAGCCAGCCGTACTCCTCCTCGGGCAAGTAGGAGAGTGCCTCCCTCAATGCCTTCGAAATGCGGTTGAGAATCCTGTGGCTCGCCTTCTCCTCTTCCGCCCTCTTCTGCTCTTCTATAATCTCCGAAAGCGCCGCAGCTAAAGGTTCGAGGGATGCGGTAAAGCTCTCGAAGGCATTGTCGTAGATAATCCCGTCCCTCGTCCCCGGTGTAAGCTGGAGAAAAGAAGCATCGATAATTCCGGTTAAATACCCGGAGGTCCAGGGTTCGCAGGCAAATTGGTCGATCCGGGAGAGCGACGGCAGCACCCGAGTCCCGTTTTTGTAGAGGCCTACCCTATTCTCGGGGGACGGTTCGTTTAGGTAGAGTTCGTGGTAGATCTCTCCCATGGGAGAATTGAGCCTGGGTAAGTGGTGGAGAAGACGGCCGGAGAACTTGTGGGGCTCTACAATAAGCTCTTTACGGGCGGTTTTGTCGACTATTTTGATAAGCACCTTGTTGCGGTTTATCCGCTCCCGCAGCTCCGAGGCAAGATAGTTCTGGATCTTCTCTCCGGTAAGTTGCCTTACCCCGGCAAGAACAGGTTTTATGAGGAGTTCCGTCCCCCCCGAGGTAAGGAGCCTGTTATCCTCCCGTATAGAATACCCCGGGTTGTCCCGGACCAGCTTCATTCTTCTGGTAACTCCGTCGCTCCCCGCGGAGGTAATGGTAAGCTCCTCCCCCACCGTCCAAAAACTCAAAAGCCCTATACCGAACTCCCCCTGTATACCCGTCTCGCCTTCCTTTTTTAACTTGCGTTTTATCGAGTCCGCCACGTGGGTGGCCACATACTTAAAATCGTCTATCCCCTGCCCATTGTCGATAACCTTGAGGTAGTATGTGCCCTTCTCCTTTCCCCGGATAAGGGTAATCTCGGTGGCGTGTGCATCTATGCTGTTTTCCACGAACTCGGCAATTGCCTTGAGCGGGTTGGTCTGGGAGAGGGCGATAATGCTTATTGCGTTCCAGTGGTTGCTTATTTTGAGTTTACCGGTGGTGCCGAATTTTGCTGATCCCCTCCGGGCGTTCTTTGCCATATCGGTGAGTATGGGAGAAAATTTCTTCTGTATCAAGTAGTCCAAAAACCCGGAATCTACTCGCTTAGCTGGGCGTCGCGCAGCTCCCAGTAGGCTCTCGTGTTGCGCAGGGCAGTGTTTTCTCTAATAAGCTCCCACGCCGTGTGGCCTTCGGCATTGGGTGCGTTTACCTCCGCACCGGCGTCGATTAAGAGGCAAGCATCAATGCGGAGTATCCGGATGCGCTACGCGCTCCCGCAACTGCACCCTTTTCCAGAAGCAGTTCAACAACCTCTTCGTTGGGGTTAAGTGCGGAGGCGAGCATAAGAGCGGTGAGCTCCTCTCCGCTTTGCGGATTAACCGAGACCCCCTCTTCCATCAGCAGTTCCAGTATTCTCGGCTCTTCGTTAAAGACTGCAGCAATTACCGCGGCTGTCCACTGATGTGCATCCCGAGAGTCTAATGCCGTTCCTTCTTCGATCAACTGTTGGACAACATCCGGTTCTTTGCACCACATCGATGCACGCATGAGTGCATTGGCGCCGTACTCCGAACGGCCTTAATGTCGACACCCCCCTCCAAGATACCCTTCAGCGTTTGGAGATCCATATTCCTCCACTCGTCTACCGAGAGGAGAGGCCATGATTCACCGGTCTCTTTCGACGCCGGATATAGATCTTTGTTAATCAACTTCTCCAGAAGGGTAATAATAACTCTTGGAGAACCTCCGTACCTGAGAGTTGTCATAAGTGCATTAAGATTCTCAACGCTTACGGTATGGATGTGCGCACCGTCGTCTAAAAGAGCCTCTACTATTTTGGGGTCTTTATTCAAGGGCGCTGCAATCATAAGGGCGGTGTGGCCCTGGGAGTCCAGGGCATTCACATCAACTCCGTTATCCACAATACGCTGCAGGTGCTCCGGAGTCATCCCGCGCCACTGTTTCGGTGTCAACTGCGGCCAAAACGAAACACCTATAAAAAAAACCGGTTGTTCTTGTACAAAAGAACAAAAACCCCTATTACTACCGGCGGAAAAAATGCTATAAAACCGGATGTACTTTATGTAAAAGGAGGAACTCAATGAAAA
>JBKHFZ010000127.1:0-7622 GCA_046539925.1 Spirochaetaceae bacterium | reverse complement strand
CGGCGGCGGCCCAGGCTCCGCAGAAGCTGCAGGTACCGCTGGGGGTATGTCGGGCAAAAAATCCCTCAAGGAAGAGATGCTCAACGCGGTAAAGAGCGAAGCCGCCTACAACGCAAGACGTATGGTAAGGAAAGGAATACGAGGCCTCTTCGGAAAGAGATTTTAACATCGATACAGTCATTCATACAGGGCCTGCCGGTTCTCGGCGGCGAGGAGGTAGTTACAGATGGCTTCGGTAAAAGAGCAGCTCCCACCCAGGTTTTACAGAACAACATTTATGATCGGACTCGGTTTTTTTACCATGGGCCTCTTGGACCCGCTGTACGACAACTACGTCCCGGTCTTTCTGGATAATCTGGTAGGCTCAAGGGCCCTCGTCGGCCTCCTTATGACTATAGACAACATTATGGCCTTGCTGCTTATACCTCTTGTTACCGCCTGGAGCGACAAGACAAGAACAAAAATAGGCCGCCGCATGCCCTTTATTATTGTCACCCTCCCCCTAAGCGCGGTGATGTTTTCCTTTTTACCCTCGGCGGGCATGACCTCCCTTGGGATGTTTGTCCTGGCTTTAGTGGGATACAACCTCTTCAAACAATCCGCCAGGGGTCCGGTGGTTGCCCTTATGCCGGATCTTGTTCCCAACGAATACCGCAGCGAGGCGAACGGAGTTATCAATATGATGGGGGGAATCGCCGCGGTGGTGGGTACGGTTGCACTTGCCCCGCTTATGGATGTTGAACTCGTACTCCCTGTTCTCGGCGATACTTCCCGGCGTCTTCCCTTTCTCCTCTCCGCACTGCTTATTATCGCGGCGGCAGTTGCTTTGCGCCTTACAGTTAGGGAAAAACCGCAGCCCGACGATCCCTCGGCGAGAACACCGGTACTGCAATCGCTTAAAAAGGTTTTTACCGCCGACGACAAAAGTGCTGTCTATATTCTCCTGGCCATTTTTATCTGGTTTACCGCCTACTGGGGCATGAGACCCTTTATGACCCTGTATGTTATTGAGTTTCTCGGTTTGAGCGAGGGAATGGCGGGGTTTTCCACCGGCATGGTGGCCATTGCCTACCTCGTCTTTGCCGTTCCAAGCGGTATACTCGCCCACAGGATAGGCAGAAAACGGACAATACGGATTTCTCTGTTTACCATGGCGGTTGTTTCGTTTCTCATGTTCTCCCACCACGCGTGGACTGTGCGCCTTGGAGCCTCCCAGACCCTCGCGGTAGGAACGTTTTGGGGGCTGCTTTTTATCTTCGGCATGGGCTGGGGGGCGGCAAATACGAACAGCTTCCCCCTGCTCTGGAGCAAGGCAAACCTTAAAACCATGGGGGCCTACACCGGGATATACTACGTATTCTCCCAAGGCGCGGCAATTTTGGCACCGCCAATTACCGGTGTGGTAGTAGATCTCGTGGGCTTCCGCTCCATATTCGGCTTCTCCTCGGCGGTAATGCTGGTCGCCTTTTTTGTCATAGCTAAAGCAAAGGGCGGAGAGACGGAGCGGGCAAAGACATCCTCATAGTTTTTCCGGCAGAGGGGTATGGAAAACCCCAGAGGCTTTATTGTCTAGAGGATCTATTGTTTCGGCGGCCGGCGGTCGGGATGGGCATATCTGGGGGGAGCGTAGAGAAATCCGAAGGATATCCCCCCCTCTTTTCGGTTGTTTCTGTGGTGGAGCCGATGGGCGTTTATTATAGCCTGAATATAAGCTGTTTTGGGACGCGCGGGAAAGAGACGCAGCCTTCGGTGGAAGAGAATGTCGTGAAAAAGTACATAACCCGCTCCATAGAGGGCCAGGCCTAAACCGACAGCCGGCAGCGGCCACACATCATTTTTTAAGCCCAGGAAAATAAGCAGAAAAGAGGGTACCGCAAAGACAAGGGCAAAGAGGTCATTCTTCTCAAAAAAACCTTTGGAAGCGCGGTGGTGGTCTTCGTGTAAAATCCAAAGAAAACCGTGCATTATATACTTGTGCTCCGCCCACGCGACCGCCTCCATGATGATCGAAACCCCCAGTACAATCAAAAAAGAAAACAGCAATTCCACTACTCTCCCCCTCTCCGGCCGCGGCTGGGGCCAGGACTGCTGCCCAGGTACCACGCATCCCGCACAAGCAGAAAGACCAAAAAGTTAAACCCGAGCATGGCAAAACTGTAGAAGAAATCCTCCAGGGGAATAGTCCCTATGCGGATACCGAGGATATGTCCCTCCCCGTAGAGGACCACGGGCATCCCGGTAAGAACCCCGTTAGCTATAACAAAGGGAACATAGGAAATTGCAAGGGCAAGCCAGAAGGATCGCCTGCCCAGTTCCCTCCTTCCAATAATTCCAGCAAAGAGAAAGAACACTCCGGTTACAATAAGAACAGTGAGCGTATAGGGATACCGGTAAAAGATGAGCCCTGCAAGTACAAAAAGAAGCCCGGGCACAGCGGCCGCCCAGCGGGAAAAGCGAAACTCCCTTTCCGGGAAATAGGCGCGTACCACCTCCAGGATAAAGATGCACGCGTAGGGTACAACGACAAAAAAGAGTATCTCCTCCAGAGGAAGCCCGGCTATCCGCAGCCCTCCGGTATACTCCTTGCTAAAACTCCAGTCTCCGCGAAGCGTAGCACCCACATCCCACAGCACAAACACCCCTCCCACTATCAAAATGGAAAAACCCACCGCGGGCCACCTTCTGTAAAAAGCAACCTTTTTGTCAAAGGAGAGCAGCAGAGGAGCGCTGAGTACCAAAAGATCGAGAAGCAAGTACACACTCATAATAGATAGAAGTATAGTACCCTCGGGTGAACAAGGTCAAAGCATAGACGCATTTTTTATCAGAAATTACCGCTTGCCGGGGAAAGTGATAAAAAATGCAGTGCCCTTCTCTTTCGAGAACTGCAAAGTCCCGTCGATCTGCTGAGTGAGGCCCTGAATAAGGCGCATACCCAGAGAATTTCCCGTCTCGATATCAAAATCCTCCGGCAAGCCCACACCGTTATCCCGAACAGAGAGAACTATCATATTTTCCGGGTTCTCGGATATACTCACAGTGATAGTGCCTCCCCTTCCATCCGGAAAGGCGTACTTGAATGCATTGGTAACAAGTTCATTAATAATAAGGCTTACCGGAACCGCGGAGTCTATATGCACCGAGACATCATCGATCTCGGAGGCAATACGTATTTCTCCCCCTATCTCGTATGTTCTCGAAAGGTCTGCAACAAACTCATCTACAAAAGCGCCAAAATCTACACTGTTCTGATTGGAAGATTGATAGAGGTACTGGTGAACAAGGGAGATCGACCGAATCCGCTCTATCGAATCCCGGAGGGCTTCCTGGATATGGGTGTCATCAAACATACCCAGCTGGATTCTAAGCAAACTTACCACTACGTTTAAGTTGTTCTTTACCCTGTGGTGAATTTCCCGGAGCAGCAGCTCCTTCTCCTCCGCCGTTTTTTTCAGGTTCTCCTGGAGCCTTTTGATCTCCGTAATATCGCGGCCGGACTCCAGGACCGTCTCCACCTTCCCGTTTTTATCGTATATGGGAAAGACGGACCAATTAAACCAATAGGTCGGATTCTCTTCGTCTGGAAAGGGAATAATAAAAGTGGAGGACTCCCCAGTCTCCAGGACCTGTTCAACGGGACACCAGGAACACTTCTCCTCCAGACCGTAAAACAGGGAGTAGCATTTACTCTTCTCCTCTATCTCCTCCACCCCCATTAAGCGGCGCGCCGAGGGGTTGGCTCTAAGGAGGTTATACTCCCGGTCTATAACCGCAAGGCTGTCTCCCGAACTCTCGAATACGGAGAGGAAGAAGGCCCTGCTTCTCTTGAGTTCGTCGTTTACCCTTTGCAGTTCCACTGTTCGCGTATGGACCTGGTCCTCCAGACGCGTCTGATAATCCGTATTTTCGATATTTATCGCAATAGTATTGGCAAAGTTGTGAATTGCCGCCTCAAAGTCCATGAACAGGGTTTTGTCTTCGAGAAATAGCACCGTAAAGCCGTAGTGCCTTTTTACGGTCTTCATCGGCACCACGTAGCATAAGTCGTCTTCTTCGTAGAGGCATGTATCGTATATCACGTTATAGCAGCCGTCGACGTAGTTTGGACAAGCACTACATCTATTATATACTCTCTCCTCGTACAGCCCGTCTATACACAGCAGGCAGTCTTTTACACCGGGAATATTGACTATCGCTTCGACGACAAACTCCCGCATCTTGTAAAGGTCCGTGTACAATACGATAAAGCTTCCCGCGGAGAGAAGCTCGTTTAATACCCTCACGGTTTCTCGGTTGTGTGTATCGATCTTTTTACTCCTCGGAGATGTAGTAGGGGTTCTTTATCAGCTGTCCGTTTACCACTATGTAGGGGTGCACCTGCAGCGCCTTGTAGATGAGCCTTCCGCTAAACTTGTGTGCATCGTACTGACACATGGCGGTAATAGGGTGGGTTTTTACCACGGTGTTTATACGGCTTTCGTACTCAATAAGTCTCTCCGAACCGGGCATTCCCCGCAAAGCCCAGGACATCTCTCCTGTTACTCTGGCGTTTGGATATCCCGCTTCCTTCGATTCCGTGTACAACTCCTTTAAAGAGTTGAGCATCCTATCCGGTTTAAACGTCCCGTCGGGGCAATAGGTATCGGCAGCATTCTCTACAGAAAGGAAGTGTCTCTTTTGTGCTTCGGTAAGGTCCACATCCATAGACGCGAGCCATTCTATTACGTCGGAGGGGGTGCCGTCGTCTACAAAATAGGAGACCCTTTCGTCGTCGAGGACACCGCTTTCGACAAATTTGGACACCATTTTCCTGCGTTCTGTCTCGTCCCGAAAGACCAGACACATGTGAGTGCCGGCGGAAAAAGATTCCCTGGAGAATCCTGTATTAATTGTAGAAGCTTCAATACACATCCTATTCCCTCTCGCCTCATAGTATAGACCATTAATGGGTAATAATCGATATACGAAGGTGGAACCGGTGAGAAAATTTCCTTTGCCTTTTTAGGGGAATGTTCCTCCGTCTACACGCGTCGGTCTCCCTTATCCCCGGCTCTGCGCCCCTGCAGTTCGTAGCGCCACTCGTAGCGTAAAGCGGAGAGGAGGCTAAAGAGCATACCCACCATTACTATTGTAAAAGGAAGAGCAGCGACAATGGCCATACGCTGCAGGGCTTCCAACCCTCCTGTTCCAAGCAGAATTATCGCAGCGGAGGACTGGAGTACGCCCCACACAAGTTTTTTTGAAGCCGGGGGGCGGAGGTTTCCATTACTCGTCATCATTCCCAGAACAAAGGTTGCCGAATCCGCCGACGTTACAAAAAATACGATCAACAGGAGTACCGCCAGAATACTCAATACGTTGCCCAGGGGTAGATAGGAGAAGAGTTCGAAGAGCACCGTCGTTACATCCGACAACGCGGTTGAGGCGAGGTCCACCCCTTCCATGATTTGAAGATAGAGGCCGGTACCGCCAAAGACGGAAAACCAGAGAAAAGTGAGGAGTGTGGGTACCAGAAGAGCGCCGGAGATAAACTCCCTAATGGTTCTTCCCCTGGAGATACCGGCCACAAAAAGTCCCACAAAGGGAGACCAGGAGATCCACCAGGCCCAGTAAAAGAGGGTCCACGATTTTGTCCACTCGTATCCCTCAAAGGGATTGGTGGAGAGACTGAGGGTTACGAACCGGGACACATACTCTCCGATAGTGGTGGTAAAGATATTTAATATGTACGACGTAGGGCCCACCACACCCACAAAGATCAGCAGCACAATAGCGACCATTACATTCGTCTTGCTGAGTATCTGTATCCCCGTATCCAGCCCCGTCATGCTGGAGGTGAGGTAGAGGACCGTTACCACACCGATAATGATAAAAGTTACTGTGTTGTTTACAGGCAGACCGAATACAACGTTCAAACCCCCGTTAATCTGCATGGCCCCAAGGCCAAGGGATGTGACGATACCGAAAACCGTGGCAAACACCGCCAGCACATTGATAAATCCCCCTACTCCCCCAAACACACGGTCTCCCAGGAGAGGATAGAAGGTGTTGGATATAAGAGGCGCCATCCCCCTGCGAAAGGAGAAGTAGGCGATCGAGAGGCTCATTACTATGTAGATAGCCCAGGGTTGAATACCCCAGTGAAAAAAGCTGTGCACCATGGCAAAACCGGCGGCGCTCCCGCTCTCCCCTTCTATATATCCGGGGGGATTTGCAAAATGACTAAGCGGCTCGGCCACCCCCCAGAATATAAGACCTATTCCCATACCCGCTGCAAAAAGCATGCTAAACCAGGCAAAGTAGCTGTACTGGGGTTTTTCGTTGTCCTTGCCCAGCTTGAGTCTGCCGAACCGGCTGAAGGCGAGGTAGACGCTGAAAATTACAAAACCGAAGGCCGACAGAAGATACGCCCAGCCGAAATGCTCTATTATCGCCTCGTGGAGTACCGCACTTACCCTGTCGAGGTGCTCGGGAACCGCTATCCCCAAAAACACAAAGATCAAGACCAGTATCAGAGAACTGAAGAATACTACCTCTCCCTTCTTCATTACGCCCTCCCCTCTTTTTTAGGCGGTACTAAATCTCTCGGGATAATAAGCACGGAACAGGGGGCGTTATAGCTTACCTCCTCCGCCGTGGATCCGAGAACCGGTCCGGATCCGCTCACACTGTCCGCCTTTCCAAGCAGGATAAGGTCGACAGACCTCCTGCGGGCGGTCTTTACTATTAGCCTTCTAGGAGAACCGAGAAGATTTATACCCGTGCTTTTCTCCTCTCCCAAGCCGATTCTCCCGCGCATCTCCTCGAGCTTATCCTCTACCCAATCCTGCCGTTTTTGCTCCACCACGGGGTCGGGAGCGCGTCTTCCTACATAGAGAAAATCAACCTCGTCGGCCATGAAAAAATTATCCTCAAGATACGAGAGGATAATATCCTCCTCCCAGTGCAGGGAACTCGGATACATGATGCGAAAGGGCGCATCCTCTTCTCCTTGGCTCTTCTCCTTGAATACAAAGACAGGGATATCGCTTTGACGTATTACATCTTTTACCACACTCCCCAAAATAGTTCTCTTGAGCCAGTTTTTACGCTTAAAGGGAAAGCCGATGTAATCTGCCTTAAAATCGGAGGCGGCTTGTACTGTCTCGAGCTGCACCGATCCCGGATATATTGCGGTCTCCGCCTCTATTCCCGTCTCCTCCGTTTTCTCCGCGTACCTTCCCAGCTTCTCCCAGCTGTTCCTGCCGGCCCCACCTCTTTTTGAGCCTACGTGCAGCAGTACGGCTTTTTCGGTTCCGAGACTTTTTACGAGAGTACACATCTTTTGTATACTTTGCGCGGATTCATGTAAACTCAGAGGTATAAGAATCTTCTTTAACATACCGCCTCCAGCTGCTCCATTCTGCATCCAAAACCTGCACCCATCAATAGGTGTACTCCAGAAAGAGGGTCCACCTGTCTCCGCTTGGATCTATGGGTTCCTGGCCTTCCGGGGTTTCTGAGGCTTTTTCTACCGGCGAGAGGAAACGAAGGCGATACTGCAGGCCCCACAGAAAAGAGGAGGGATAGCGGAACCCCACCGCGGCGCCGGTTCCGTATTGATGGTCGAGGAGCTCTCTTTC
>JBKHFZ010000126.1:0-7683 GCA_046539925.1 Spirochaetaceae bacterium | reverse complement strand
GTGCAGAGGGATCTCGAATACGCAAAGGAGGAGGCGGAAGCTGCAAACAAGGCAAAGAGCCGCTTTCTTGCGAATATGAGCCATGAAGTCCGAACTCCCATGAACGGGATTATAGGGATGCTCGAACTTTCTCTCATGGCTCCTCTACCGGAGGAACAAAAAGAGCATCTTCGGCTTGCAAAAAGATCTGCAGATAACCTCCTGTATATTCTCAACGACATTCTCGACTTATCGAAGATAGAGGCGGATAAACTCGTTCTCGAGAAGCAGCCTTTCGACATAAAAGAGACGGTGTACAGCACTAGCCGCCTTTTTTCCGTGCCTGCTAGAGAGAAAAAACTCGAGCTGGTGGCGGCGGTAGATCCGAAGATACCCCAATATCTTGTGGGAGATGCCCTCCGCTTGAAGCAGGTGCTGTTTAATCTTCTGAGCAACGCGGTAAAATTTACCGAGCAGGGAGAGATACTCTTGCAGTTGATTTTGTTGAATAAGGTGAAAGATCGAGCCGAAATAAAGTGTATTTGCCAGGATACGGGCATCGGGATTTCGGATGAGGGGATGAAGAAACTCTTCGGAACCTTTAGCCAGATTGAAGATGCCACTACCAGACGTTACGGTGGGACTGGCCTCGGCCTGGCGATCAGTTCCCGCTTAATAGAGATGATGAACGGCACTATTTCTGTTGATTCTACCGAAGACCGGGGAAGCACTTTCTCCTTTACCCTGGAGCTGGAAATTTCCCGGGGTCATAAAGGGGAGCGGGAGAACTTCCCTGCAGATGGCGAGAGAGATTATTTTGCCGTCGTAGTAGAGCCCCACGATCTTACCGGAAGGATTATAACCCTCTTTCTGGACCATTTGGGTGTACCCTATCTCTTCTTTGGGGGGATGGAAGAGGCGGAGGAGGCCTTCAAAAACTGGAGAGATCTTGAGGAGACGAAAGGGACAGAGGCACAGAAGCTGGTATTTCTGCCGGGTTTTGACACGGCAGAGGAGAGTGGGGAATGTGCCGACACCGTGGCTCGGTACTTTATGGGCAAGGCGGATTATCGAATTGTATCGATGAACTACCCCGTCGATATGCCGAATGTACGTGAGCACGCCGGTAAAGGCGGTATAGACGGGTTTCTTGAGAAACCGATTAGCGAGGAGGGGCTCAAAAGTGTGTTTACTCAGGAATCCTCACCCGAGGCCGTTGCCCCTCCACTCGGTGCACCTGAAATTGAGTCTGCAGAAGAGAATCATCAAATCTTTCTTACGGTTCTTGTAGCCGAAGACAATGAGATAAACATGAGGGTTGTGAGGGAGTTTTTTGAAAAGAAGGAGTGCAAGGTAATACCCGCGGAAAACGGAAAAGAGGCGGTGGAGAAGTTTCTAATCGAAGGAGAGAATATTGATATAGTCTTGATGGATGTGCAGATGCCGGTTATGGACGGCTTGGAGGCGACGAGAAAGCTCCGCAGAGAGAGCGGTTTGCGTGGCAGGGAAGTTCCCATAGTTGCAATGACCGCCTATGCACGCGCGGCCGACCGAGAGCGCTGTTTTTTGGCAGGTATGGACGACTATGTGACAAAACCTGTTGTCTCTATGGAGGAGCTCATGTCGCTTGTGCAGCGTAATCTGCCTGAAAAAAAGAGAAAAAAGGAAGAGGATTCCTGCCTGGAAGAGAGGGCCAGGGTAATGGTAGTGGAGGACGAGAATATAAGCAGAATGTATATTTCCAAACTGCTCAGGGGAAGCGGGCACTCCGTAGTTGAACTGAAGAGGGGAGAGGGGGTGCTGGAAAAAATCGGCGAGGAGCCTGTGGACATGATTTTTATGGATTTTCACCTGCCCGGCTTGAGGGGGGATCAAATTGCGGTTAAACTGTTCGAGGAATCGGAAACCAGGGATATACCTGTTATTCTTCTTACAGGCAGTTCCAGGGGGGATCTCGAAGAGAGTATATTTCCGGAGAATGTTGTTGATATTATAACCAAACCGATTGGCAAAAAGAAGCTGTGTGAGACGGTAAAAAAATACTGTTCTCCGGTACATAAAATGTAGAGGAGAGGCGTATGACAGGAAAGATAATAAATGAGTGCGGAATAGTCCCGGTAATTACCATACATAATGCCGAGGAGGCGGTGCCGATTGCAGGGGCCCTGCTTGCCGGGGGAATAAAGGTAGCCGAGATTACTTTCCGGACGGAAGCTGCCGAGAAAGCCCTCGCGCTTGTCTGCGAGAGGGTTCCGGATATTCTGGCAGGGGCGGGTACGGTGCGGACCGTCGAGCAATTAGAAAGGGCTCTCGATGGGGGGGCTCGTTTTATTGTAACCCCGGGGTTCGGTCGGAGAGTAACGGAAGCTGCGGTTAAGAGACACATCCCCATATATCCCGGTGTTCTCACTCCCGGTGAGATAGAAAGCGTCTCCGAGTATGGAATCCGTACCCTCAAGTTCTTTCCGGCTGAGTCTTTTGGGGGCACTGCAGCGCTCAAGGCTTTTGCCGGCCCTTACCCGGAGATCGGTTTTATTCCAACAGGTGGAGTTGGACCGGAGAATTTCGAAAAGTATCTGCAGCTTCCCAACGTTCGTGCGGTCGGCGGCTCCTGGCTTACCAAACCATCGAAGGACGGGACCCTCGATTACAGCCTTATAGAAAAACGTGCCCGGGAGGCAATGGACAAAGTGGCGGGTCTGAAAAGAAAGCTCGAATAGGGCCCCCGGAGAGGCCCGGAGAGGCCTGGAGAGACCCGGAGAGACCCGGAGAGGCCCGGGGCCGCAGCCCCCACCGGGGGGCTCCCATGGGCGTGGAAGAATAGCGCGTTTTCTGTTACTATCTCCCTATGGCGAATAAACTGTATAAAGAGACTATCCTGTCTCACAACCGTTCTCCCGCACACCGGTACCGAATGGAAGGCTATACCGCTTCCATGGAGGGAAGAAATCCGATATGTGGAGACGATATACACCTGTATCTCCGGGTGGAGGGAGATATCATACAAGAGGCGAGTTTCGACGGAAACGGCTGTTCCGTAGCAATTGCCTCGAGCGATCTCCTCTGTGCCGCCATTACGGGG
Source organism: Spirochaetaceae bacterium (assembly GCA_046539925.1). Classification (GTDB taxonomy): domain Bacteria; phylum Spirochaetota; class Spirochaetia; order DSM-16054; family Sediminispirochaetaceae; genus CAYFVU01. Next base: position 4,622 of record JBKHFZ010000126.1, on the reverse strand, counting down.
AAAACGGCAGAAGAGGCTCAATCCCTCGTGGAGCGCTATTTTGGTGTAATAAAAGAGGGCAAAGAAGAGAACCGTTTTACCGGGGAACTGGAAGAACTCAACGCCCTCGAGGCTGTAAGAGAGTATCCCTCACGCCTCGATTGCGCGTGTCTCCCATGGGAGACACTGAACAAAATATTATCGGAGAGGAATACAACAGATGGCGAATGAAGACAATAAGGTTATTTTCTCGATGGTGGGGGTCCGTAAAAGCCACGGCAAGACGGTGGTGCTGCGGGATATCTCTCTCTCCTTCTTTTACGGTGCAAAAATAGGTGTGCTCGGGCTCAACGGAGCGGGTAAAAGTACGCTTCTCAGGATAATTTCGGGACTGGACCGGGAGCACGAGGGGGAGGTCCACCGCTCGCAGGAGTATTCCATCGGATTGCTGGAACAGGAACCCCATCTGGAAGAGGGGAAGACAGTGCGGGAGGTAGCCGAGGAGGGAGCGGCAGATGCGATCGAGCTTCTTGCGGAGTACGAGAGGATAAACGAAAAATTTGCCGAGCCGATGGACGGGGAGGAGATGGAAAAGCTCCTGGAGAGGCAGGGGGAGGTACAGGAAAAACTCGACGAGACAGATGCCTGGAATCTCGATTCGAGGCTGCAGCTTGCCATGGACGCTCTTCGATGTCCGCCGGAGGATCAAGTGGTGGACGACCTCTCCGGGGGAGAGAGGCGCAGAGTTGCCCTGGTGCGGCTTCTGCTTCGGCGCCCCGATATTCTGCTCCTCGACGAGCCTACGAACCACCTGGACGCCGAATCGGTGGCCTGGTTGGAGCACCATCTCCACGAGTACGAGGGGACGGTAATTGCGGTAACCCACGACCGTTACTTCCTCGACAACGTGGCCGGATGGATACTGGAGCTGGACCAGGGGTACGGTATACCCTTTAGGGGGAACTACTCCTCCTGGCTCGAACAGAAGGAGCAGCGGCTGGCCCTGGAGGAGAAGAGGGAGACGGAGCGTCAGAAAACCCTGCAGAGAGAGCTCGAATGGATTAGAATGGCCCCCAAGGGGAGGCAGTCCAAGGGCAAAGCCAGGGTAAATGCCTACGAAGAGTTGCTCGAGCAGGATCAGGCGGCGAGGCAGAAGGAGCTTCAGATCTTCATTCCCCCGGGACCACGTTTGGGAGATATTGTTATAGAGGCCGAGGGGGTAAAAAAGAGTTATGGGGAGAGAATCCTTATGGAGGAGCTGAGCTTCAAGATGCCCCCTGGTGCAATTGTAGGTATTATAGGCCCCAACGGCGCCGGCAAAACGACCCTCTTCAGGATGATTACGGGCAGGGAAGAGCCGGATGAAGGAATACTGCGGGTAGGGGAGACGGTAAAGCTTGCCCACGTGGACCAGATGCGGGAGGTTCTCGAGCCGGAAAAATCGGTGTGGGAGATGATCTCCGGCGGGAAGGAGGAGCTTCTCCTCGGAAAGCAGCGGATAAACAGCAGAGCCTATGTGGCGAGGTTCAACTTTCAGGGGGCCGATCAACAGAAAAAGGTAGGATCCCTCTCGGGGGGAGAGCGCAACAGGGTTCAGCTCGCTATGATGCTCAAAAGCGAGGCGAATACCCTTCTCCTGGACGAACCTACCAACGATCTCGATGTAAACACAATGAGAGCCCTCGAGGACGGACTTGCAAACTTTGCAGGCTGTGTGATGGTGATAAGCCACGACCGCTGGTTTCTCGATAGAATTGCCACCCATATTCTCGCCTTTGAGGGAGAGAGCAGCACCTTCTGGTATCCGGGCAACTATTCGGAGTATGAAGAGCAGCGGCACAAGAGGCTCGGTACGGAGGCCGACAGGCCCCATCGAATAAAGTATAGAAAACTAACCCGGGACTAATTCCCGGGGCTGCCTCGGGGTGCAACCGGGGAAGGAGGAAGGCTGGAATGAATGCCCTCTCTTTTGGAGAAATTTTATGGGATGTAATAGAGGGAAAGGAACATATTGGAGGAGCCCCCTTTAATCTGGCCTCCCATCTTGCGATGATGGGCGCCGATTCGGCGATAATAAGCGCCGTTGGGGACGATAAGAGGGGGAAAAAGGCCCTGGAAAAAGCAGTTGAATACGGCATAGATACCCGCTTCATCAACACGGAAAAGAGTGTGAACACGGGTATTGTAGAGGTGGAGCTCGACAAGGGGGGAAGTCCATCCTACGACATTAAAGAGGACAGCGCGTGGGACTTTATTGAACTTTCCCCAGAGCAGCTGCAGCAGTTGAGCAGCAGCAAGTGGGATGTATTTACCTTCGGATCTCTGGCCCAGCGGAGTGAACAAAACAGACTTGTCCTCGAGAAGATTATAGAGGCGGCGGCTCCGACGGAGCTTTTTTTCGATGTAAATTTACGGCTCGACTATTACAACAGGGAGATAATTGCCGATTCTCTCCGGAACGCCACTATTTTGAAACTCAACGACGACGAGGTGCCGGTAGTCTCTCGGCTTCTCTATGGAGAAAAGGTGTTGGACAGGGCTTTTTGCGAGAGGATGGAGAGGGAGTGGGGTATCCACACCACCTGCATAACCCGGGGCGAAAAAGGGTCATCCGTCTTCTGCAGAGGTCACTACAGCAGAGTGCCTATAGTTCCCGTTGAGGTTGCCGATACGGTGGGAGCCGGCGACAGTTTTTCCGCCGCTTTTCTCTACGGCTATTTTACTACGGGAGATGTAAAGAGGGCGATAAATCTTGCTTCTCTGCTAAGCAGTTTTGTGGCTTCCAAAAACGGCGCGATTCCCGCCTACGACGAACCGGTAAGGAAGGCGGTGGAAAGAATTAGTCGGGAAGGATCTTCAAAATAGATCAGGATACCATAGATAGGAGTAAAATACCGCCGAGTACAGTTAGGCGCCCATGGCGGTGGGGACAGATTTTCAATTCTCTTCGGCGTTTTTCCTGGGAAAATCAAAATGCCTCTCAAAGAGTTCCACCAGGGCCTGTGCGGTATTCTCTTCGTCGGGACCCTCTACTTGAATTGTAACGGTATCGTTTTTCACGAGACCCAAGGAGAGAAGGGACATAATATTGTTCAGCTCCACCTTCGCGTTTTCGGTTCCTACCGTAACTTTCCCGTCGTAGTCGCTTACAAAATCCATTATTACACCGGAGGGACGCACGTGGATACCCGCATTGTTTTGTATAACGGCCGTTTTCTTTACCATAGTTATTCCTTTATTGTAGTAGAGGTGATTTCAAAAATCAAAGCTTTTTGATACCTTATATAAAAGAGTGGGGAGAAGAGAGAAAAAAATGAAGGATACACTACACAACGGCCGCTGGTATCGCCTTACCCTCAAGATGGGCAGAGTATTTACGGCCGAATATATAATTGAAAACAGACAGGGCCGGGAGGAGTATTTTGTTTTTCCCGACGGCTCCAAAACTCCAGCCGGCGACCTAAGGCCTTTCTTGTCGAAGATCGAGGAGATAGAGAAGCCGGAAGAAGATGCTCACTACGATATTACGGATTTTCTCGTCTAGGCGGTGCCGGTAGTGTCCGAGAAAAGACTGCGTGTATTAGCTCTCTTTGCTTCTCTGTGTCTCTTTTTTTCCATCCTGGAGTTGATGATTCCCAAGCCGATACCCTTTTTCAGGCTGGGTTTGGCGAACCTTCCCCTTCTGCCGGCGCTTCTTCTTCTCTCTACTCCGGATTTTTTTATTGTCGTCCTCTTGAAGGTCCTGGGGCAGGCGGTGGTAAGCGGAACACTGCTCTCCTATGTATTTATCTTCTCCGCAGCCGGCAGTATTGCGGGTGCCCTTGTCATGCTCCTGCTCAAGAGACTGTATGGGCGGTGGATTACCCTTGTCGGAATAGGAGTCGCCGGGGCTTTGTCGAGCAATCTTGTGCAGCTGGCTGTATCCTGGTTTTTGATTTTTGGAGAGAGTACCAGGCTTATAGCGCCTCTTTTTCTTGTTATGGGGACAATAACCGGATTGGTCCTGGGAGCTGCTGCGGAGGTGATAAGGAGCGGGTCCCGCTGGTTTCGAGAGCTCGACGGCGGCGTCGATGCCGATTCGGAGGGAGTTTCTCCCTCCCGGGCATTCTCCTCCGCTCTGCCGGCTTCCTCGGATCCTGTGCCCCTTTTCCGTTTTGCCGCCGGGATTCTCATGATTCCCCCCTTTCTGCTTCAGACGGATATAGCCGTTAAAGGACTGCAGCTCGCCGTGTGTGTCCTGGCTTCAATATCCGCCGGAAGGAAGTTTCGTCCTGCGCCGGGGATTATTGTTTTTTCCGCCGTGGTGGGTGCCCATCTGCTAATGCCCTTTGGAGAGGTGCTTCTACGGGTTTTTGATTTTCCGGTAACCGCCGGAGCTCTTAAAGCGGGAGCGGAAAAGGGGATTTCCCTTGTGGGACTCGTGTTTATCTCGCGCTTTGCCGTATCTAAAGAGCTGAGAATACCCGGTGTGCCGGGAAAGCTCCTCTACAGTGTACTCTATTTTTTCGAGGAGCTTACCGCCTTCCGTCCGGAGAAAAAACAAAAGGGGGCGGGTCTGAAGGATTATTTCCGGGGTTTGCTGAAGGAGCTCGACGAGTTTCTCATCGTTAAGACCCGTTCCCCTATAGCGGATAAAAAAGACG
>JBKHFZ010000125.1:0-7701 GCA_046539925.1 Spirochaetaceae bacterium | reverse complement strand
CAGAGAGTGGAGACAGAGGTTCCTTCGGAGAGAAAAAGCGTATGGGCCGCTCCGGGGGATACGGTTGAGCTTTTCCTCGAGAAGAGGGGGTGGGTCTACGACCAGGGCAGCTCCAGTGCGGAAGGAGTAGATTTCCGAGAACGCTCCTACAAAGAGGGGAGCACCGAGTTTGTCTTCAGGGTGCAGCACACAGGCAGCTTTCAACTTACCTTTTTCCGTGAGGACATGAGCAGCGGAGAGAGGGAACGGCAGATAGTCGATATTATATCGAGCCTCTTGGAGGAGGTGCCGGAAGGCTCGAGCACCGCTCCTCCGGAACCCGGTGGGGAGGAGGGGGAACTTCCCTCCCGCGAAGAGATAAGAGAAGCGGTCGACCGGGGAGATACGGATTATCTCTCGCGCAATATCGATGGCCTAGCACTCCTCGCGTCCGCAGAGAGAGAGCCGGGTTTCCTCTCTTTGCTTATCGAGGCGGCGCGGACACTCCTGGAGGAGGGCAGGCAAAAAGAGGCGCAGAGCATTCTCGAACGGGGCTTGGAAAATACCGCCGCCTCCGAGGACGAGAGAGAGGCCCTCTACTTTTATCTCGGACGGCTTTATGAGACCCGCGGTCCCCTGAGGGATGAACATAGGGCGGCGGATTACTATAAAAAAGTAATAGAATTCTTCCCCGCGGGTATCTATTGGAACGATGCGAGGGAGAGAAATCGGTATCTCGAGAGGCATTATCTTCAGGTGCGTTGACACGAGCCTTCAAATTACGGTATAAAGACTTTAAAACTCGAGGATAGAAAGGTATGCTGGATAGAATTTCGGAGAAATTCGGAGACATAGTACGACAACTGCAGGGGAAAAACTCCATCACCGAAAAAAACATTCAGGATGCGGTGGAGGAGATAAAGCTCGCCCTCCTCGAGGCTGATGTAAATCTGAGGGTGGTACGCAGGTTTATAAACAGAACTGTAGAAGAGGTAAAGGGGGAGGCGGTATTAAAAGCCGTAAACCCGGGGCAGCAGTTCGTCAAGCTCGTATACGATAAAATGGTCGAGTTCCTCGGGGACGAACGCCAGGAGCTCGAGCTCAAGGGGCCGGATACTCAATCCGTACTGCTCATGATGGGTCTGCAGGGCTCCGGCAAGACCACCACTTCTGCAAAGCTCGCCAATCAGCTTAAGAAGGAGGGGAGAAAGCCCCTTTTAGTGGCGGCGGACCTCGTCCGTCCGGCGGCGGTAAAACAGCTTCAGGTGCTTGGAGAGCAGATAGACATAGAAGTGTACGCTGAGGATATAAAGGATCCGGTAAAGGTGGTTAAAAACGCCCTCTCCTACGCCAAAAAGGGGCTTTTCGACACCGTTATTGTAGATACCACCGGTCGTCTTCACCTCGACGAGAAGATGATGGAGGAAATTACGCGGATACACAAGGCGGCAAAACCGGTGGAATCGCTTTTTGTCGCCGATGCAATGACCGGTCAGGATGCGGTTAAGATTGCAAAGGAGTTTAACGAAAAGGTCGGAATAACGGGGGTAATCCTCAGTAAATTCGACTCGGATACCCGCGGCGGTGCGGCAATGTCCCTCAAAACAGTTACAAAAACTCCCCTCAAATATATTGGTGTGGGAGAGAAGATGGACGATATAGAGCCCTTCTTCCCGGACAGAATCGCTTCGAGAATCCTCGGGATGGGAGATGTAGTAAGCCTTGTCGAGAAAGCCCAGGAGAGCATAGACGAGGAAGAGGCGGAAAAACTTCAGAAAAAAATGGCCGGAGGGTCGTTTACCCTGGAGGATTATCTGGAATCCTTTGCCCGGATGAAGAAGATGGGCAGCATGGAGTCTCTATTGGAGATGATCCCCGGTGCAAAGGGGCAGATTAGCGAGGACGATATAGACCAGGGAGAGATAAACAGGGAAGAGGCGATTATCCTCTCCATGACTCCCCAGGAGAGGAGGAATCATCGAATTATCGGCCCTTCGAGGAAAAAGAGAATTGCAAAAGGGAGCGGCACAAGCGTGTTTCATGTAAACCGCCTCCTCAAAAAGTTTGAAAAAATGCGGCTCATGATGAAAAAGGTCGCAAAAAACAAAAAATACCAGGCGCAGATGATGAAGAGTCTTGGTGTATAGAGTAGAATATAGATGCAGAAAAGCTTAGGAGGTTCCTGTTGAGTGTTAAGATCAGATTGAAACGTTTTGGTTCTAAAAAACGGCCCTATTACCGGATAGTGGTAATGGATTCTCGTGCCCCTAGAGACGGGCGTGCGCTGGAAGAGGTAGGTCTCTACCATCCTATAGAGAAAGAGGATGCACAGCTGAGACTGAAAGAAGAGAGGATAAAGGACTGGATTTCCAGGGGAGCCGAGCCTTCGGCTACTGTAAAACGACTGTTGAATAAAAACAACATCTTTTTAGAACGTTCCCGCGCCGATGGTGGAGAGTAGTCTTTTCCTCGAGACACAGATAATCTTTTAGTAATAGACAAGAAAGACTATAAAAGATCAGCGATCAAAGAAGGGAAGAGTGAGAAGTGGAGGCTGAATTGGAAAAAGATCTTGTTGAATACATTGCCAAGTCGCTGGTGGATGATCCTGACGGTGTAGAGGTAAATATTATCGAGGGTGAGAAATCTACAATCCTCGAATTGAGGGTTTCCCAGGACGATATTGGGAAAGTTATCGGAAAGCACGGGAGAATCGCAAAGGCGGTTCGCACTATCCTGAGTGCTTCGGCTACAAAGTCCGGAAAAAGGATAGTGCTGGAAATACTCGACTAATGGACGAGGCTTTAGCCGTAGGTGTTATTCGAACCTCCCACGGGGTTCGGGGATACGTAAAAGTCTCGAGTCTCTCAGGAGAGGTGGAGCACCTGCTGTCGTTAAAGACGGTTCTGGTGCGGAACAAAAACAGAGAGAAGGAGTACCGGGTAGAAGATACAAGGCCCTTCAAAAAGGGGATACTTCTGAAGCTCGAGGGGATAGAGACTCCCGAGGAGGGGAAAGCCCTTGCGGGAGCGGAGCTCTGGGTCGACAGAGAAGAGGCCGCTCCCCTTGCGGAGGAAGAGTATTATATTGCCGATTTAATAGGCTGCGATATCCTCTGCGGCGGTTCGAAGGTTGCGGTTATAGTATCTGTAGGCGGGAACGGTTTTGACGATTTAATGGAAGTAAAAACCGATAAGGGGATACGTATTATACCTTTTACCTCCCGTTTTATCGGAGGGGTGGACCTCGAAGAGGGAACGGTGGAGTTGCTTGCCCCGGAACTTCTGGAATGAGCGTGGAGGATTGTTTTCGTGAAGGTATATTTTTTAAGCCTCTTCCCCGCAATTCCGGAAGCCTATTTCGAGACGTCCATTATGGCAAAAGCGGTGGATCGCGGTATAGTCGACTTTGAGTCCATAGATATCCGCGATTTTACCACCGATCGGCACAGGACCTGCGACGACGCTCCCTACGGAGGAGGTGCCGGAATGGTATTTAAGCCGGAGCCCCTTGCGGCGGCGCTGGATTCTGTAAAAGCTCAACACACTCGGACCGTGTATCCGAGCCCATCGGGCCGTCTGTTTAATCAGGATTATGCCGAAGACCTGGCCCGCGAGGAAGAGCTTGTTTTTATATGCGGCCGCTACGAGGGTATCGATCAGCGTATTATAGATACCTATGTGGACGACGAAATCTCCCTTGGAGATTATGTTATGTCCTCGGGGGAACTGGCCGCTCTGGTGATAATAGACTCGGTATATCGACTGGTCGAGGGGGTTATTAAGGGAGAGTCCCTTGAAGAAGAGAGTTTTACCGAAGGGCTCCTCGAATACCCCCATTACACACGGCCGGCGAATTTTCGCGGGATGACCGTTCCGGATGTACTTTTATCCGGTCATCACGGAGAGATAAACCGATGGAGATACAGCAAGCGGATTGAGAAGACGCGGCGTAACCGCCCCGATCTGCTGGAGAGACGAAAAAAAATACCTGGAGAAGGAGAGAATAATGAATTTGGTACAGGCAGTTGAAGCGGAACAGATGAGCGAGAATGTCGAAAATTTCAAAATAGGAGACACCGTAAAGGTGCACTTCAAGATTGTGGAAGGTCAGACTGAGCGTATTCAGATTTTTCAGGGAATTGTTATTGCCAAAAACGGCGGAGGAGTAAGGAGAAACTTTACCGTGCGTAAAATCTCCTACGGCGTAGGGGTGGAAAGGATCTTTCCCCTGCACTCGCCGAGAATTGCCAAGGTGGAGGTTGCCCGGAAAGGCCGTGTACGTCGTGCAAAACTCTACTACCTTCGCAAAAGAGTGGGAAAGGCTGCCAAGGTTCAGGAGCTGATCAGAAAAAAAGAGGCAAAAAAACCTTCAGGGCAAAATCCTTCCTAGCCCGAAGACCGTATTATGTTACCCGGGCTTCTTGGGTTTCTCGAGGGTGTGCACAATAACCCGGCTGTAAAGCTCAAGCCGGGCTCTACTGTAGTTTTTACGGTAAAAGGACGGAACAGCAACGGCTCCTGGACCCTCCTCTTGGGGGGCAAGGAGCTTACCGTCAAATCCGAGGCGGCGCTTATTCCGGGAGAAAAAATGAGGGCACGGGTCAGTGTACAGGGCGGCCGTGTATTTCTTAGACTCATGGATGCGGACAAACTGTCCCGGCACGCGCTGTCCGAACTCCGCCTGCCCGTAACGGAACATTACAAAAATATTGTGGATTCGCTTATAAAAACCGGCTTACCTCTAAGGGAGGAGCTGATAACGGCCTTGGTGAGACAGTACAAATCCCTCTCAAGACAGGATCAAATTTCCTCGCGTGTGCTTGCACTGCTCTACGACAAGGGACTTTCCCTCTCTCCCGAGGATACAGACAGCCTGATCAAGGCGGTTGGGGGGCCTCTGGACGAGAGGGATGAGAACCGCAGGAGAAGAGGTGAGCATAGAGGAGACGGTTCTGAAGAAGAGGGAGAGGAGCAGAAAAAAAGCGGTCCGCCGAATTCCAGGGAGATCCGCAGGCAAGTGGAGAGAAGCACTGGAGAGGAGGGAGTACTGCCTCTCTTTAATCATGTGAGGGGGGCTCATGAACACTGGGTGGTGGTGCCTTTTCATATTACAGGAAGGGACGAGAACGCGGTTTTGAGGTTCAGCATCGATGACGAATTAAAGGTTGGTCGTTTTACTTTTTCCGTATACGGGGAAAAGTCTTGGCATTTTGAGGGCCTGGACGCTGGGAAAAAGCGAAGACTAGTTGTATACTCTAACGACAAAAGGGCAAGGGAGGGTTCCCGGAGAATTGTGGAAGAATTGAGGAAAAAACTCCATAACCTGCCCTGGGAAATTGACGATACTATAAGAGAGGCGTCGGATTTTGATCCGTTTGTTTCTGAAAAAAACACCGATGTACACGGGGTAGACACCCAGGTATAGAGGCGGATAGAGGATTATAAGGGGATGGAGACCAAAAAGGCGGTGGCATTGAGGTACGATAAGGAGCTTCCCGCTCCTTTTATCGCGGCAAAGGGCCGCGGTTATATTGCCGAGAGACTTCTAAAAATTGCGAAAGAGCACGGTGTGCCTATAAGTGCCGACTATGTCCTGAGTGATGTTCTGTTTGTCATGGAACCCGGGCAGACAATACCGGAGGAACTTTACGAAGTGGTGGCGAGACTTTATGCCTTTGTTGTGGGGCTGCAGGATTAGATTATGAAAACCTTCAAGCTGGACGAAATTAGCGCGGGAATGAAGTTTACCGAGCCCGTCTACGTAGACGATGAGAGCCTTCTGGTGCCTGCGAAGGTGGAGATAAAAGAGAAGGATCTGGAACGGCTGCACAGGTGGGGAATAGAGGAGGTCTACTCCGACGGAGATATAATTGTTCCCGGCAAAGAGGGTGGAAATACCCCGGATACAGAGGGGATGTCCGATGCTTCCGACGATTATATCGAGGCAATAGGATATATAGACGAAGTTTTTATGGATCTTCAAGAGGGGAACAAACCGGACAAGGCTCTTATAGAGGAGGTGGTGAACAATCTGTACCAGCTTCTTATGGAGCGGCCCGATGAGCTTTTGGGTCCCATGTTTCAGCCTGTAAGCAGCCGGCATTACCTCTCCCAGGGTGCGGTTAATTGTCTTATCCTCTCCTTCCTTATGGGCCGGAGGCTGAAGCTTCCCAACCATCAGCTTGCAAATCTGGCGGTGGCCTCGCTCCTCCACGACTCGGGGATGATGCGAATACCGAAAAAGATACTGGAAAAAAGCGGAAAACTTACCGACGAGGAGCTTAAAACGGTTAAGGCTCATCCGGTGTATTCTTTTAAGATTATTACAGGCGAGTTGGGTTACTCGGAAGAGGTAGGGAAGACGGCGCTCTTCCACCACGAGAGATGGGACGGAAAGGGGTATCCGAAAAGGCTAAAGGAAAAGTCGATACCCCTTACCTCGCGTATACTATCGGTGGTAGATGCCTACGAGGCTATGGTAAGCGAAAGGCCCTATCGTAACTCCATGATCGGGTACAGGGCAATGCGGCAGATCCTCAACGACAACTCGAGAAGATTCGACGCGGACATTCTGAAAATTTTTATAAAGAGCATGGGAATATATCCTGTGGGAAGCTTTGTAGTACTTAACAACGGGAGCATCGGCCGGGTTACGGAAAACCACAGAGAGATCCCCCTACGACCGGTCGTACGGGTGTTGGTAAACGAGGCGGGCAAGCACGTGGAGGAGAGTAAACAGAAAATAGTCGATCTAACCGAAGAGTCGTCACTGTTTATAATTAAAGCGATTAGCGCGAAAGAGCTCAAAGAGATCTATCAAGAGGCTTAAAACGGTATGAGTGAGTGGCAGGATGGTGAGACAGAGGCTGCGAGGTATCTGGAGAAAAAGGGCTACACAGTAGTTAGTACCAATTACCGCGGCAGACGCGGGGAGATAGATATAGTAGCCAGCGAAGGAGATACCATTGTATTTGCAGAGGTAAAGACCTGGAGGGGGATTCCCATCGTCGAGTTGGAATTTTCGGTGGATTCGCATAAAAGGCGGACCATTGTAAGAGAATCGAGACGTTTTCTTATGGAGCATCCGGAGTTTGATGAGATGTATGTCCGTTATGATCTTGTTTTTATCGATCCGGATGAAAGAACTGTTGAACATATTACGGATGCCTTTACGGAGACCGGTGCGGCATGATACGAGTAGCAAAACCTTCCGACCCGAAAAAAATTGAGTATCTGAAAAAGAAAATTAACGATAAGGAATACCTCTCAATAGCTATCAAGAGTATCGCCGCAACTCTTACCAGGGAATTGCTTCATATTAAGGAAGAGTAGAGATGAATAAGGGAAAACCGGTCAAAAGCGGAAGATCACGAGGGAGAAGGGGAGGGCGGAATCGAAACAAAAAAGAGCCGACCGCACGACAGGCGGTAAAACTCTCCTGTGCACGTTGCGGGGAACATATTCAGCATCCTGAATCGGCCCTTGCCGCACCGGAGACGGGAGAACCCGTCCACTTCGACTGCGCTCTGGAAGAGGTTGCAAAAAACGAAAAACTCGGACCGAAGGAAAAAATTTGCTATCTTGGCCGTGGAAATTTTGGTATAATAAGCTATAAATCGGGGTCATCGGATAAAGACTTTCTTATAAGGAAGTGTATTTCCTATGAGACCCTGGAAAAAGAGGTGGACTGGCGTAAGAGTATGAGAAATAAGGTAAACAG
>JBKHFZ010000124.1:0-7995 GCA_046539925.1 Spirochaetaceae bacterium | reverse complement strand
AGCGGTGTTTTTTCCCCGCTCCAGCTCCGCCGCCGCCGAAAAAGATAGATGCACCGAAAAGAAAACCCAGGTTATACCACCCGCCGCTGTTAGGAAAAGCGTAGACCTCGTAGTCGGAAAAAAGACTCCCGATAAAGCTGAAGAGGATAAGGAATCCGTGAAGCAGGCCGTAGAAAAACCCCGGAGGATCTTCGGCCTCTACCGTGATTTGTGTGGCGCAGCCTGAAAACAGAACAATCGTGAACGCTCCGGCAAGAAGCACTACCACAGCTCGTAGGGGAATAGAATGGTCTTCCATCTGTTTTTATCTCCTCGTTTTTTAAAGATTCGACCGCCTACAGTATATCATTGCAGAATACATTTTTCTTGCTTATACTTTACTATAAGTGGAGGACCGTATGGCACTGCCGAAAGAATACGAACGATACAGTTGGGATGAATATTGCTCCTGGCCGGAAGACGAACGGTGGGAGCTTATCGAGGGTACGGCCTGGGACATGAGTCCTGCCCCCTCGCGAAGACATCAACAGATATTGGTAAATATAGTAAGCCAGTTATACTTGGCTCTGAAGGATTCCTCTTGTGAGGTATTTGCCGCTCCCTTCGATGTGAAGCTCTCAGAAAAGAACGAAGATCTATCTCCGACGGTTATGCAGCCGGATGTGGTGCTTTGCTGCGACGGGGATAAGCTTACCGAGTGGGGGATGCAGGGGGCCCCGGATCTGGTAGTGGAAATTGTCTCTCCAGCTTCCGGAAGAAAAGATAGAAAACAGAAGTTTTCCCTCTACGAACGCTACGGTGTGCGCGAATATTGGATTGTCGATCCGGATGAACAGGTGATGGAAATCTATCGCCATACTGGAGAGCGTTTCGAACGCATTGGTGCTTACGGTCCCGAAGACCGCCCAGGGGTAGCGGCTCTACCCGGTTTCGAGCTCGACCTGTCCGAAACCTTTAGGTCATAGTGGCGATAAAACGAAACCGAACCCTAATACTTTTTATACAAATAAATTAAATAGAGCGCCCGACCGGGATCGAACCGGCATCTTCAGCTTGGAAGGCTGAGGTAATAGCCATTATACGACAGGCGCGTTGCGTGTTCGCTGTAATTAATACTAAAAAACGGCAAAGAGGTCAATAGCAAAAACCGGGAAAAGATGAATGGGGAAGTTACGATATGCAATAGGTGACGAAACTTCTCCTGGCGGGGAATAGGAAATGCCCTCAAATAGGTCCCAATAAAAAGCCGACAGCCTTCCAATTGAAGTGTTACCCCCCGCATACAGGACAGCCGGGGTCCGGCGAAATTTCTATTTCCTGATACCGAGCGGAGAAACCTTCGCAGATAAGCAGGCGCCCTGCAAGGGGTGTGCCGTAGCCCGACAAGAGTTTAAGCGCCTCCAGTGCTTCCATGCTGCCTATAATACCGACGGCTGCCCCGAGGACCGGGACTTCACGACCGCTGTCCGCCCCTCCAAAGAGGCACTCGAGGCAGGGTTTTCCTCCAGCGGGAATTACCATGACCTGACCGTTAGTCTCTTGCACTCCGCCGTGGACGAGGGGAATTTTCCGGGAAACCGCAAAGCTGTTAAGAAGATACCTGGCGGCCATGTTGTCCATGCAGTCCACTATAAGGTCTGCGTTTACAGCGAGCCGTGCAAGAGACTCCTCTGTAATTTTGGTGGATATCGCCTGCAGTTCAATTTCCGGATTCAATCGGCTCAGATGGGCGGCGGCGGCGCTGCTCTTCTCCCTGCCTATGTCGTCGGTGGAATAGAGTATCTGTCTGTTTAAGTTGGAAAGACTCACGTCGTCGTAGTCCCAGAGAATAAGTGTACCTACACCGGCGGCGGCGAGGTAGAGGGAGACCGGGCTGCCGAGCCCACCCGCTCCGGCAACTAAAACGGTAGAGTCGGCCACTCTCTTCTGCGCCTCCTCTCCCCATCCATCCATTTCTGTCTGGCGGAAATATCGCCCCTGCTGTTTATCTCCATGGGTATTCATAAAAACCTTTATCCGAGTCCGGTAGACATGTCCGCACTCATTTTTTGAGTACGGCAGTCCGGGCAGAGCCGTAATGTCTCCTCTGTAAGGTCGGTGGTGCGGACAAAATAATCCACCATTCTGCCGGTAATATGAGGCGTACCGCAGGAAGGGCAAGGCTCCAGTTCAAAGAGCTGCCTCCAGATTGCCCGCTTTCCCGGGGGTTCCCTCATTGGAATTGCCTCTGTAGGGCAGATAGCGGCGCAGGAGCCGCAGCCTATGCATGCCTCGTTGGCCTCTCCGTAAGGGGTGTGTACCGCTTTATCCGCACCGCGTCCTACAGCGTAAATTGCGGCGGTACCCTGGGCGTAGCAGTAGCGATAGCAGAGGCCGCAGAGGATGCACTTGGAGTTTTCCACCCCGAGCTCGGGGAAACGGGCTTCGATTTTACTTCCCACAGCCTTCTCGAGGACCTCCTTAGCCTCGGGTGCCCTGGCAAGGAGCAGCTGAGCGCTCATCATTCTGCTTTTATGTATCCGTTCGGAGCTAGTGGTAAACTCATCGCCATCCTTCATAAGGGGATATTCGCAGGCGGTAACAAGCTTTTTCCAGCCTTTTCTGTGCTGTTCCACCACACAGAGCCTGCACCCCGCAAATCCCGGCAGGGCGGAGTGTTCGCACAGAGAAGGCACTTCGATTCCCAGGCTCCTGCAGAGCGTAAGGACTGTGCTTCCCCTCTCGGCACGTACTTTTTTTCCGTCTAGTGTTACTTCTACCGTACTCTTACTCATTATTCGGACTCCTTACCATTTTACCGCTCCAAAGAGACAGACGTTTCGGCACTCTCCGCAGCGGATGCAGAGTGTTTGGTCTATGGTGAGGGTGCCTTCAGCCTCGTCCTCGATAATTGCATCGGCGGGACACGCCTTAACGCAGAGTCGACACATCGTACACGCAGAGGTGTCTATATAAAAAGTTGTTAAGCCCTTACAGACCCCCGCGGTACAGTGTCCGTTTTGTATATGATCGAGGTACTCCTCCCTAAAATATCTGATTGTGCTGAGAAGCGGATTGGCCGCGCTCTTGCCAAGGCCGCAAAGACTGCTGTCGGCAACGTACTCTCCCAGTTCCTCGAGCAGTTCTGTATCTCCCCTCTTTCCCTCTCCCGCGGTTATCCTCTCGAGTATGGAGAGAATGTGTACGAGCCCCTCCCTGCAGGGGGTGCATTTCCCGCAGGACTCCTCCACGAGGAATTTGGTAAAATATCGGGCTACCTCCACCATGCAGTCGTGCTCGTCCATTACAATCAGTCCGCCGGAGCCCATCATCGAACCCAGGCTGTCCAGGGAATCGAAATCTATAGGGGTATCTCCGTAGGAGGCAGGTATACACCCTCCCGAAGGCCCGCCGGTCTGCACAGCCTTCAATAGCCGGCCTTTGCTTATTCCGCCCCCTATCTCCTCCACCACGGTACGTATGGGTGTTCCCATTTCCACTTCTACAAGGCCCGCATTTTTTACCTTTCCCACCAGGCAGAAGACTTTGGTGCCCGGGGAGGATTCCGTACCCATTTTGCGGAACTCCTCCGCTCCGTGGTTGATTATCCAGGGGATGTTTGCAAAGGTTTCCACGTTGTTAAGAACCGTGGGCTTATCCCAAAGGCCCCTCTCCGATGCGTGGATATACTTTTCGTTGGGCTCGCCGATTTTTCCCTCTATCGACCGCATGAGAGCGGAGGACTCCCCGCATACAAAAGCCCCGGCTCCCCGCTTAATGGCAATAGAGAAGTCGAAACCCGACCCGAGGATGTTTTTACCGAGATATCCCTGCTCCTCGGCTATGTGTATCGCCTTTTTGAGATTTTCCACCGCCGCGGGGTATTCGTCGCGCACATAGATAAAGCCTTCACCGGCACCCACCGCGTAGCCGCCTATGATTAGTCCCTCAAGAATTTGAAAAGGGGCCCCCTGCATGAGGCTTCGGTCCATAAACGCACCGGGGTCG
The DNA here is from genome assembly GCA_046539925.1 of Spirochaetaceae bacterium. Lineage (GTDB taxonomy): Bacteria > Spirochaetota > Spirochaetia > DSM-16054 > Sediminispirochaetaceae > CAYFVU01. The sequence continues at coordinate 4,008 of JBKHFZ010000124.1, read as the reverse complement.
CCCTCATCACCATTGCAGATAATGTAATGGACCGGTTCTGCCTCCTCCATAACGCTTCTCCACTTCTTTCCCGTAGGAAATCCTCCGCCGCCGCGTCCTCGGAGGCCGGAGTGTTCAACCACTTCCACTATAGCGGCCGGCTCCATAGTGAGCGCCTTTTGAAGAGCGGAAAAGCCTCCAAGATCCACGTAGTCGGAGATGGAATCCGGCCGCACCCTGCCGTTGGCCCCTAGAACCACCTTCTTCTGCCCCTTATAAAAAGGAATCGATTCGGGGGAGGGGAGGAACTCCTTACGCTCCTTGTCCCTGTAGAGGCGTTTATTGTAGAGTTCTCCCTTTTCAGAAGCCTCCAGAATCGGTTCGGCGTCTTCCGGTCTTACCCTAAAGTAGAGGGTACCCTCCGGGTACACCTCGAGAACCGGTCCTTCGGTACAGAGACCCTTGCAGCCGGTTCTGTGTATCTCGAAAGGCGGGGCAGCAGGCGAAGAAGACGGTGTGCCGCCGCTTCTCTTTCGCTCTCCCGACCGCAAATCAAGAAGGCGTAAAAACTCACTATATACCGCATCGCTGCCGGTACCGCCCTCGGAGCCGCTGCAGCCTATATCGCTGCAGAGAAAAAACCGCAGGGGCGCTTTTTCTCTTTGTTGAGATTTTTTTCCAACACCGGCGGTCTCGCCCACGCTGCTCCTTTCCTTACTCATGGAGCGCCTCCTCACCGCGGCTGCGGATATCCTCAATAATTTTCCTTATTTTTGTACGGTTGAGGTACCCGTAGAGCCTGCCGTTTATAGAGACCACCGGGGCCATCGCGCACGCCCCCAGGCAGTTAACCATCTCCATGGAAAAAAGGCCGTCCTCTGTTGTCTCCTCTTCGTCAATTTCCAGGAGAGTGGAGAGCTCCTCTTTTATCTCCAGGGACATTTTCATGTGGCACGCGGTACCGTCGCAAATTCGGATAACGTATGTACCCCGCGAGTTAAGACTAAAAGCTTTGTAGAAGGTGGCAATTGAATAGACATAGGAGTAGGGGACTCCGCATTCGACGGCCGCCTCCTGTAAAGCCTCCCTCGGAAGGTATCCAAGGCTTCTCTGCAACTCCTGCAACGCTTGAATAATTTCAGATGGCTTGTCTTTGTAAGGTGCAAGAAGGGCGGTAAGTTCGTTTTTTTTCATACTCTTTATTCCCGTATCAATAAATTTTAGCGGTCTTGTGTACTCGCTTCGCTTTTTGAACGAAAACCCGGGCCGCAGATGTACTGCAGCCCGGAATCAATAATTATTTAAGCCGAAACAAAAGAAAAGTTTGCCAGACCGAGTTCCTCGAGCTTCTCCTTTGTGGGAATTCCCTTTTCGTCCCAACCGCGGGTCTTGTAGTATTTAGGCAGCATCTCTCCTAGCCTTGCTACCTGACCCTTCATCGGACCTTCGGGAATTGCATCGTTAAGAAGTCTCGGCGGGAGGTTGTCGTCTTTTTCAGAGAGCCCTGCTTCCATATTGAACATCCGTTCGAGGTTGTAGATGCGTTCTCCAATTTGCATTATTTTGGCTTCGTCGTAGTCCACACCTGTAATTGCCTTGAGCTGTTCGGCTACCTCCGAGCCCCCGAGGCCGAAGGTGGTAAAAAGACAGATTCCCGCGGAATCGACCGAGGCGGTAAGATCCTGAAAAATCTTGAGCCACACATCCTTCTCTTTAACCTCCTTGGGATCGAGCTTTTGGGGAACCCCCAGTATCTCAGGACTTATCAGATAACCACGTACGTGGCAGCCGCCCCGATTGCTGGTGGCGTATTCGAGGGCCATTCCCTGGATACCCCTCGGGTCGTAGGCGGGCATCTCCTGCTTTTTTACCGACATGGAGAGCTCCGGATGTCCGTACTTTTCCCCGAGTCTATAACTGCCCTCGGCGAGTTCTTTTCCAATTCCCTCGCCCTTACCCATCATCTCGGTAAGTTTTACTATCGCCTCTGCGCTGCCGAACCGTATCTCCATACCCGCGTCTTTCTTGGGCATATACCCTTTTTCATAGAGTTCCATGGCGCAGCCGACGGTGGACCCGGCGGATATTGTGTCTATACCGTATTCGTTACAGAGGTAGTTTGCCTTGATTATGGCGTCAAGGTCGTTTACCCCGCACTGTGCTCCGAAGGCCCACATGGTCTCGTATTCCGGCCCTTCGCCGTAGCCCTGGTAGGGCTCTTTTGTTACCCTGGTAACCCGGCCGCAGGCTATGGTACAGCCGAAACAGCCCTTGTTTTTTACTAACTGATGTTCCCGCATGTGTTCGCCGCTGGTAGCCTCGGCATCTTCGAAGACAGCTTCCTGAAAGTTTCGGGTAGGATACGCTCCGGACTGGTTAATAATGTTCACCAGAATAGGTGTGCCGAGCATGGGCAGACCCTCTCCGGTTACAGGGTTTTCCGCGAGCTGTGTGCGGATTCGCAGAGCAGAATCGCGGATGCCCTTTGGGTCGGCGGGAGCAACGCTTCCGGTCCCCCGGACAACGAGGGCCTTTAATTTTTTAGAACCCATAACCGCGCCCACCCCGGAACGGCCTGTGGCCCGGTCTTTATCGTTTATAATACAGGCAATTTTTGCCAAATTCTCGCCGCCGGGTCCTATAAGGGCTACCTTTGCGCTTCGGTCAGTCTCTGCGACGAGGGCGTCCGTGGCTTCCCCCGTCTTTTTACCCCAGAGGTGGGAGGCGTCCCGCAACTCTACTTCGTCGTTGTTAATGTAGAGGTACACAGGCTTTTTTGAAACACCCTTAAATATAACCGCATCGTACCCGGCAAACTTGAGTTCCGGACCAAAGAGTCCGCCGGAGTTGGAAGCCGCTATGGTACCTGTAAGAGGTCCCTTTGTTACCACTTCGAATCTTCCGGTGGAAGTTCCGAGGTGTCCTGTGGTTGCTCCGGTCGCAAAAATGAGGTTGTTTTTCGGTCCAAGGGGGTCGACCTTGGGGTTTACCTCGCTCACAAAATAGCGTGTTCCGAGCCCCCGTGCTCCAAGGTAATCCGCTGCCCACTCTTTGTTGAGGGCCTCTTTTTTTATTTCTCCCTTGTCGAGATCCACGCGGAGTATAGTGCCTGTCCATCCGTATGTCATACCGCACCTCCTTCGGAAAAAACAACCTCGAACTTCTTGGTCATCATCTCTTTTCTTCTAAGGGTATCGTCGCTCGCGGCTACCCACTGTATTGCGTCGGTGGGGCAGAAAGCCGCGCACTCGGGCTCACCCTCGCACACATCGCATTTGAGTACCGTTTTTTCCGCTCGGTAGTAGGTGATGTTTCCAAAGGGGCAGGCGGATACGCACATTCTGCATCCGATGCACTTGTTCTTGTCGTATTCCACCACACCGGTCTGCACATTCTTTTTAAGTGCATTAACCACACATACCGCCGCACATGCCGGATCCTCGCATTGAAGGCATGTAAGAGGTACCGAGAATTTGAGGGGTGTTTCAAACACCGCTATTCGAGAGAGAGCTCTGCTGAATACCCCGTGGTGTTTGAGTGAGCACGCTAATTCGCAGGAGTGACAATCGATGCAGCTCTCCGGTTGCAACAATAGAACCTTTTCCATGTTTTCGGCCTCCTAAAAATAAGAATATCCTATACCTATCCACCCCCGCCGGGAGGGAAAAGGGCTATTTCGTCTTTGTCGGAAAGCTCCGTTTCCAGCCCGTGAAGATGGTGTATATTCTGTCCGTTTACCAGGATAATAGCCCCGCTCATAAGGGTGCCGGTAGAATCGAGAAGTTTGGAAAGGAAAGGTCTGGAGACGCGTTTTTCACACTCATCCAGAATCTCTCCTACGGTTGAAACATGTGGACACGCAAGCTCGTCGATTCCGAGGTAAATTCGAAGTGTAGTAAAAAACTTTACAGTAATCATCTTTCTCTGTGTGCTACATGATAAAACGCCGGATTCGCCATGTCAAATATTTATTGACAAAAGTTATGTCTAGTTCTTTACAGCCCTTTTTACAGAGTTGTAACTCTTGAG
>JBKHFZ010000123.1:0-8029 GCA_046539925.1 Spirochaetaceae bacterium | reverse complement strand
AACGGAAATGAGAACGGCAGTAACAAAGACGGGGAGAACCTTTCCGGCGAAAACAGCAGTGCAGGCAGCGGGAAAAGCGACGAAAAGGAAGGCCAAAACAGCCCCGACAATGCCGAAGATAAAAGCCCGGATATCAGCCCCGACAACAGCTCGAACAAAAGCGAAAATAACAGCGATAATGACAGCTCAGATGAAAGCGATAATGACAGCCCGGACAACAGCCGGGAGAGCAGTTCTTCCTCATATTCGAATCGCAACGGTGGGGAATCTACCGGGTCGGATACCTCTTCCAATTCCAGACAAAATTCCAATTCCCCACAGGACGAGGGAGATATCCCCTCCGCCGACGAGTTGATCCGTAATCAAGGTATAAACAAGAAAAAGGGGCGGGGCAAAAACTCCTCCCGCGGAAACAAGAACAATAATCCCAATAAGAACAACTCCGGCAGAAACGAAGCCCAGGGAGAGAAGCTGAGCATTAACGATCTCTCGAAGATGACGGTCCCCGGGTTACGGGATTTTGCCTCGGATAAGGGACTGAGCAGGGACAATCTCATTACCATGAAAAAGCAGGAGGTTATTTTTGCCGTCCTCAAGGCACACACCCAGAAGGGAGGGCAAATCTACGCCTACGGTTCTCTGGAAATTCTCCCGGACGGATACGGCTTTCTCCGTTCCCCCCAGAACAGTTACCTCCCCGGGCCCGATGATATTTACATCTCTCCCTCTCAGATCCGGCTCTTTAACCTCCGAACCGGAGATACCGTAGCCGGTCAGATACGGCCGCCCAAGGAGGGGGAACGGTTTTTTGCCATGCTCAGGGTGGAGACGGTTAACTCCGACGACCCCTCGGTTGCGCAAACACGGGTTCAGTTCGACAACCTTACCCCCCTCTATCCGGACAGCAGGATAGATATGGAGTCGGCTAAGGGGGATATCTCTACGAGGATGATAAACCTCTTCTGCCCCATAGGGAAAGGCCAGCGCGGACTCATCGTCTCTCCTCCCAGAACCGGAAAGACAATCCTCATGCAGCAGGTGGCCAACGCCATCAGCGAGAATCACCCGGAAGTCTTTGTCATAGTGCTTCTTATAGACGAGCGCCCGGAAGAAGTTACGGACATGGAGCGCAATGTAAACGGCGAGGTTATCGCTTCCACCTTTGATGAGCAGGCAAGCAGGCATGTGCAGGTCGCGGAGATGGTTATAGAGAAGGCCAAGCGCTTGGTGGAGCACAAGCACGATGTTGTTATTCTCCTCGACTCCATTACCCGTCTGGCCAGGGCCTATAACCAAACCGTACCCACCAGCGGAAAGATACTCTCGGGAGGTGTGGATTCCAATGCACTCCACAAGCCAAAGAGGTTCTTCGGGGCCGCCCGGAACATTGAATTCGGGGGCAGTTTGACTATTGTCGCAACAGCCCTGATTGATACAGGCTCGCGGATGGACGAGGTGATCTTCGAGGAGTTCAAGGGAACCGGCAACATGGAGATCCATCTGGACAGAAAAGTTGCCGACCGCCGTCTGTTTCCCGCCATCAATATTAAGAAATCCGGAACAAGAAAAGAGGAGCTATTGCTTACCGAAGAGGAGCTTAACAAGATGTGGGTCCTTCGTAAGGTGATAAATCCGATGGACGATATGGAAATAATAGAACTTCTTGTCGACAGGATGAAGAAGACTAAAAACAACGAGGCTTTTCTCCGGTCCATGAATACTTCTCCCGGAGAATAGACTGAGAACAGACTGCTGGACGCTTTTTTATAAAAGTGATATATTGTATTCTACCAAGAAAATAGCCGTATCCGGCTGTTTAATATAAGAATTGCAGCTTCCTGTGGAAAATTTCATTACAAGAGTTTCCGGGCAGGGGGCATCAGTATAAATGCGTGGAGGAAAAGGTATGAAAGAGGGTCTACATCCAAAATACGAGCTTACAACCATAAAATGTGCCTGCGGTAACGAAATTCAGACCAGGTCTACCGCAAAGGATATTGAGGTGGAAATCTGTTCGCAGTGTCATCCGTTTTTTACGGGTAAGCAGAAGCTGGTAGATACTGCCGGTCGTGTGGAGAGGTTTAAGAGAAAATACGGGATTAAATAACCCCTTGAAGTGCTCTCAAAAGTCGGGGATTTTTGAAACACCGCTTGTATATAAAACCGCTTCGAACTTACGGAGCGGTTTTATCTTGTCCGCCGTTATGACGGTCCACCACTTGCCGGCCTATCAATATACCGTCCATCGATTTACTGTCCGGTCGAGCTGCCGGTAAGCTGTAGGAATTTTGTTGCATTTAGAGGGCTTTTCCTTTAGTATTAGGTGTAACGTTATAGCTCAAATTTAAGGGAAGTGCATGGATGATATTTTCTCTTACCATGTTGCAGAATATGGAGAAGAGCCTGAAGTAATTGCAGAAGCACCGGGAGTTATCAACCTGCTCGGTGAACATACGGATTTTCACGAAGGGTATGTGCTACAGCTGGGGCTCGACCTTGGCGTAAAGGTTGCTATATCCAGACGCAAAGACACCTCTCTCAGGTTCCATTCTGCAGAATTGGATGAACGAAAACGCACTACAATAGCAAACCTCAAGTTCAAGCGGGAGGACAGGTGGGCAAACTATATTAAGGGTGTTCTCTTCGAGCTGCTGCAGGTGGGGTCTCAGTTTAAGGGGATGAACATAACCAGCTACGGGAACATTCCCCAGGGGATAGGGCTGGGCTCTTCGGCAGCGCTAAGTGTAGCTACAGCTCTTGCTGCCCGGAGTATCTACGATTTTGATCTGGAGGATATCCAGCTGGTACAGGTGGCTTATCTCTCCGAGACCGCTTTTATGGGAAAACGGGAGAAGATCACCGATCAACTCAGCTCTTTTTTCTCTTCCGCGGGACACGCCCTCTTTATAGATTTAAGAAACCTCGATTATTCTGCGATACCCATCAATCTAGGTAAGCTGCGTTTTGTCCTTACGGAAAGCGGGGTAAAGCAGCAGGGGATAGAGGGGGAGATAGAAGAGCGTTACGAACAGTGCAGCCGGAGTGTCGAGGAGCTTCGGGACCATGTAAACCAGAAGACCCTGAGGGATTACTCTCTCCAGGATTTGAGGATGAGCATGGGTGTTCTGTCGGAGAGCTCCAGACGGCTCTGTACACACGTGGTGGGAGAGAACAACAGGGTAATAGAAGGAAAGGATCTTTTAGCCAAAAAAGACGGCACAGGCTTCGGCAAGCTCCTTATAAGGTCTCACGAGAGTCTCAGGGATAACTTCGAAGTCTCCTGCCCGGAGATAGACTGGCTGGTTAAACGCTCCTCCGAGATAAACGGCTGTTACGGCTCTAAACTGGTGGGTCCGGGCTTTGGCGGATGTACGGTAGGTCTATTCTCTCCCGATGCGGTTGAAGAGTATCAAAACAGGCTCGAAGAGTACGATCATATTTTCGGGTTCCATCCCAAGCTGCATTTTATAAAACCGAGTAAAGGTGCCCGGGTAGTATTTCCGGGGTAAGCGGCGGTACCGTATAATTCGGATATAACACGGAGTTTACACCAAATGACTAACCAGGAAGCATTAGAGACAGGAATACGGTTTTACAATAATAAGAAATATGAGCCCGCCCTGGAGCTTCTTTTAACAATAAACGAAGAGTCCGTCGACACCGGAGAACTCTCCTACTATCTCGGGCTCTGTTACGCACGGCTGGAGAAGTATGACGAGGCTCTGCTGCACCTCGAACAGGTGGTAACTACACATAACGATTTTCTTCATCTGTACCAGTGTCGAATGCTTCTCGCCATTATCTACAGCATTACCGAACGCTACTCTCTGGCAGAGTATGAGCTGCGGCAGCTCGAGTCAAGCGGTTTCGAATCCGCACAGGTATACTCAATTTTTTCGTATGTGCACTATCATAGGGGAAATCTTAAAGAGAGCCTTCGTTATCTGGATAGGGCCTGCGAGTTTGAACCCGAAAATCCGAACGTATTAAACAGTCTGGGCTTTGTAAAGGCGGAGACGGGGCAGGACCTCGACAAGGCGGCCGAACTCTGTAAAGAGGCGGTAAGAAAGAAGCCCGATCAGCCGGCCTATCTGGATTCGCTCGGGTGGGTGTATTATAAGATGGGACAGCCCCACGCGGCAAAAAACTACATTTCCAGGGCCTTTGAATTGAGCAAAGGTCATAAGATAATAAGAAAACATCTCGATACCGTTCTGGAACAGGCAGGCAAAGAGGAGGTGTAGTTTTGAATACCAACAGAGCCGGAGTCTTTTTTCTCACTGCTTTTTTTGTGAGTGCGTCGGCGAGCATGCTCCTGGCTGCGCCTCTCTCTGCGCAATCGGAATCTCCACGGATAGATATGGACCGTGTGTATGCCGACAGAGAGTTGGAGTTCGGCGTAAGGGCTTTTCACAGCGGCGAGTTTAACAGGGCAATACAGTCTTTTGAAGAAGCCCTGGCGTACAGGCAGGATTTTTCGATGGCCAGAAGATGGCTTGCCGAGGCCTACTACCGCAGCGGTTTTGTCTCTCCCGCCCTCGATATGTGGCGGCAGATAATCGAATCGGGGGAGGCGGAATCCGCCCTCGAGAACAAAGTACGCACCGTCGAGTACAGGCGCAGTCTCGATGAGGAGATACTCGACGATCCGGAGTTTGTAGCTTTTCACTCAATCGATTCCGAGTCGGAGGGAATGAAGGTTTTTAACCGTCCAACCTCTATTGTTCCCACGGAGGACGGCGGGTTTTATCTCGTCTCATTCGGGTCGAATGAAATACTCAAGTTCAATTCCAACGGGGGGCTGCACAACAGACTAAGGGGCGGTGTGGAGGGCCTAAACAGGCCCTTCGACCTTGCAGTAAGCGAAGAGGGAGAACTCTTTGTAAGCGAATTTAACGGTGACAGAATAGTCAGAATGAACTCCGAGGGGAGAGATGTGTCCAGGTTCGGCGGTACCGGTACCAAAGACGGCGAGCTGCTCGGTCCGCAGTATATAACTGACGACGGGAAAGGGTATATTTACGTTACCGACCAGGGCAATCGCAGGGTTGTAAAATTTGATTACGACGGCAATCATATCCTCTCCTTCGGACGCCGGTCTTCATCCTTTGAAGGGTTTCAGGAACCCACGGGTATCTTCCATTACAGAGAAAGGGTCTACGTAAGCGACAAAATACGCGGAGAGATAGCGGTATTTGACGAAAGCGGAAACTATATACGCAGCTACGGCAGTGATCTGCTCAACGAGCCGGAGGGGATCTCCTTCTTCCGGGAGGGCGAGCTTGCCGTGGCGGACAGATCTCGGGTCTACCGCTTTATTATAGAGAGAGAGAGGTTCGATCTGCTCAAGGAGGTCGAGGGAAGGGGAGTAAATATTCTCAAGGCCGTACGTGATGTAAACGACAACCTCCTCTCCGTGGAGTTCGACAGAAATACGGTAACGTGGTTCTCCGACTTTAGCCGCATGTACTCGGGCCTTCATACGGAAATAAAAAGTGTGAGGGCGGATGAGTTTCCCCGGGTTTTAGTGGAGGTGGAAGTCTCCAGGAGGGAAGGGCCTGCGTATATTGGTCTTATGCAGAACAATTTTTTTGTTACCGAAGGGCGGTATCCGGCGGGGAATCTGGAGCTGCTCTACTCGGTCGATGCTCGAAGAGAGACGGATGTAACCCTCATGGTAGAACATTCCGATCTTATTGAGGGAGAAGAAGAGGCCGTCTCTCAGGCGGTAGGTGAATTAATAGAAGCTCTCGATGGAGAGGGGTCCCTCAAAATAGTGAGCGCCGGTGAGAACCCCGTTATTCTGGAGGAGGGGACGCTCTCGGGAGATGGAGCCCGGGCAGCTGCAGCAAGGGGTGGAGACTACTCCTCCGGCTGGTCATTCGATATAGGCGCTCGGCTCTCTGCAAGCACCCTCACTTCCACGAAGGGGAGACGGGCCATAGTCTTTTTGGGCAGCGGTTCTCTTCCTGAACATGCCTTCGACGAATACGGTTTGTCAAATGTACTGTCCTATCTCAAAAATAATGATATAACCTTCTACTGTGTTACCATCGACCAACATGAGTCCATAGACAGTGAGCTTACATATCTGTGCGAGCAGACAGGAGGAAAAGAACTGTATCTCTACAGGTCGGAGGGAATAGGGGAGATTCTCGAGATGGAGCGGAATACACCCTCCGGAAGGTACTATTTAACCTTCGAATCAAGGATAGACAAGGATTTTGGGCGCAGGTACATGCCTCTGGAGGTTCAGACTTCAATATTCGGCAGAAGCGGAAGAGTCGAGTCAGGATACTATGCAGACCCGGAGATGTAAAGAGCGAGTCAGTTTCCCTTGACTGCCGTCGTGTGGATGAGTACCCTTTAAAAAACGGAGGAAAGCTATGGCTCATACTGCCGGAGACACCGGTACGGATGTACAAGAGAGAGACGAACAGGAGACTAAAGAGCCCGACATGTACAGAGTCGTCTTACTTAACGACGACTATACTTCAATGGACTTTGTTATATATATAATACAGAAGGTTTTTCACAAGCCCGCCGCCGAAGCCACGAAGATAATGATGGATGTGCACAAGAAGGGGAGGGGAGTTGTCGGGGTGTATCCCCTCGATATTGCCCGAACAAAGGCGGGAGAGGTAAAAAACCTCGCTCAAGAGAGAGAGTATCCTCTTGAGTGTATCATAGAAAAGGAGTAACAGTTCCGGAATGAAAATATCCGAAGACGTACAGAGTGTAATAAACGCAGCCTATCTGGATGCCAAGGAGAGGGGAAACGAATACCTTACCCCCGAACACGTTCTCTACGCATCTCTCTTTTTCGATGCCTCCCGGCGTATACTCGAGGAGTGCGGGGCGGAGGTCGAGCAGGTAAAAGCGGAGATAGAGGAGTACCTCGATACAAAAATTCCCAAGGTGGAAACGGGGGAACCTATACAGACTCTCGGTTTTCAGGAAGTTATAGAGAGGGCTCTCTTCCATACCGAATCATCCTCCAAAGAGGTGGTGGATCTCGGGGATATTCTCGTATCGATCTTTGACGAGGAGGAATCCTTTGGCTCCTACTTTCTGCAAAAATACGGCATAACGCGATATTCCCTTTTGGTTACCATAAGCCATGGTAATATTTTCGAAGAGACCCCCGGCGAACAGGGCGCGTCGTTTCAGGAAAACCCGTACGAGGAGGTCTCTCCGGAAGAGAGCCGAAGCGGGGGTAAAAAGAAGAACAAAGCCCTTGAACTCTATACAAGAGATCTTACCAAAGCCGCTCAGGCCGGCGAACTGGAGCCTCTTATTGGTCGTAGCGATGTGCTCGAACGAACCGTGCAGGTACTGTGCAGACGGATGAAGAATAACCCCGTCCTTGTCGGCGAGGCGGGGGTGGGAAAAACCGCCATAGCGGAAGGACTCGCCTCCAGGCTTGCGGAAGACGATGTCCCTGATATTCTAAAGGGTTACCGGGTAATAAGCCTCGACTTGGGGGGCATGCTGGCGGGGACAAAATACAGGGGAGATTTCGAAGAAAGGATGAAGCAGGTCCTCTCCGAACTGCAGAAAGAGAGCCGCATAGTGCTCTTTATAGATGAAATACACACAATTGTCGGCGCCGGGGCTGTCTCCGGCGGTTCGATGGACGCATCCAACCTGCTTAAACCGGTACTTGCAACGGGAAAGATACGCTGCATAGGCTCTACCACCTACGACGAGTTCAAGAAGTACTTCGACAAAGACAGAGCCCTCTCCAGGCGTTTCCAGAAGATAGAGATCGAAGAGCCCTCCCGGCAGGAGACGATCGATATCCTTATGGGGATAAAAAACAGATATGAGGAATACCACAATGTACTTTACGACAGGGGTGCGATCGAGTCGACGGTGGATCTTTCCAGCCAGTATATAAACGACAGGTACCAGCCCGATAAGGCGATAGATGTGCTCGATGAATCGGGGGCGTATATTCACATGCTTCACTACCGCGGTCGCCCGGCTCCCGGAACAGAGCCACAACCAGTAGAAACACCGCCTGCAG
>JBKHFZ010000122.1:0-8223 GCA_046539925.1 Spirochaetaceae bacterium | reverse complement strand
ATTCGAGCATATCTCTTCGATTCTTTTTATCCGCCGCTTTAAGGGATCGGTCGACAATCTCATCCACCTCTTCCTTAAAGGAGCTGCCTATATCCGAAGAGGCGTTGAGATAGAGACCTTTTACCCTTTTTACAAGGGAATCTATTCTCATTCTTAGAGACTCATCGGAAAGATCCCCCTCCTCCTGTTCTCCTTCCCTGGAAATTGTTACATCCTGGCTCACCCCTGTATCAAGATCCTTTGCGGTTACATTGAGAAGACCGTCCAAGTCCACCTTAAAGTGCACTTCTATCTGGGGGATACCTCGCTTTGCCCTTCGTATTCCGGTCAATAGAAATCTGCCAAGGGATGTGTTATCCTCCGCCCTCTCGCCTATACCCTGAAGCACATGCACCTCCACGGTACTTTGATTATCCGCTACCGTGGTAAACACCTGTGTTTTTTCAGAGGGAATAGGAGAATTTTTTGCTACAACACACTGGAACTCGCCTCCGTCTATTTCCACTCCCAGGGGAAGGGGTGTTACGTCCTGAAAAGTAACCACCGTCCCCTCTTCAAACTCCAGAAGGGAAGACTGCACCGCCGCACCTAGAGCGACCACTTCGTCGGGATTAATTTTTCCTTCCGGCTTTACCCGAAACTCCTCCTCCATGAGGGTATGGACCAGGGCAATTCTGCTCGAACCTCCCGAGAAAATAAGCGTGTCTATCTCTACCGCCGCCTCGTCTACCGCCTGCCGGCTAAGCTCTATAGTCCGCTCTATAAGGGGGCGTATCATCTCGTCGAGTTCTTTTCTCTTAAGGGTATAACTCAAGTGCACCGGTTTTCTGTCTCCTCCAATAAAGGGAAGCGCTATTAATGCGGTCTCCCGCCCGGAGAGCTCTATCTTTGCTCTCTCCACCTGTTCCATGAGCTGCTGACGGAGCATCGCGTCTTCGCCTATATCCATCCCCGACTCCTCGGAGAATCGGCTGTTTACCCTTTCGAAGAGGATTCTGTCGAAATCGTTCCCACCTAGCCTGTTGTCTCCGGCGGTAGAGAGGACGGTAAACCGCTTTCCCTCCGAGCGCAGCACAGTTACATCGAAGGTTCCTCCCCCAAGATCGTACACGAGGACATTTTTGTTTCCTTCTACCGTAGAGGCGTAGGCAAGGGCGGCGGCGGTGGGTTCATTAATAATTCTGCGTACCTTGAAACCGGCGAGTCTGCCCGCCTCCCGGGTTGCCCGTCGCTGCTTTTCGTTAAAGTAAGCGGGTACCGAAATTACCGCTTCCCTTATATCCTTACCGAGGTAATCCTCGGAGTCTTTTTTGATTTTATTGAGGATAAAACTGCTTATCTCCTGGGGGGAATAGCGCTGTCCATGACAGTAGATCGGCTCGCCTCCACCCATCTTCCTCTTTACCGATCTTACGGTCCCCTGGGAATTTACCATCCCCTGATTTTTTGCCGCCTCTCCCACAAGAAGTTCATTATCCTCGGAAAAGGCCACAATAGATGGAGTGAGGCGGCTTCCTCTGTCGTTGGGAATTATTTTGGCCTCTCCATCCTCCATAAAGGAGGCTGCCGAGTTGGTAGTTCCCAAATCTATTCCGATTATACCGCTCATCTGTTCCTTTCCTCCATCAAAGTAATCATAAACTCGATCTCGCCTACGGTAGAATCGAGGTTAGATGCAATTAGTTCTGGAGATAAGCCCTGCCTGTAGAGCTCTCTCACCTTTTTCCGCTTCTCCTCGGGAGTATATTCCGACTCTTCGCCGTAGGGCTCCTCCCGTTCAGCCGGTTTTGCAGGCTCCTTGCCGTAGGGCTCCTCCCGTTCAGCCGGTTTTGCCGGCTCTTCGCCGTTGGGCTTAGGCTCCGTGCCTCTTACCGATGTCTCTCTTGCATACGATGTAGTCGGGCGAACATTGCTGTACGTGGCGTTGCTCATAGTAAATGTATCGGTGGATTTTTGCAGAAGCCTGATACGTTTGTCCGCCTCTTCCACGCTTCTCGAGACTCGCTTTATCCGGTCTTCGATAATCCCCACATTTCTGTCGGTTGTCTGGTTCAGCTCCACAAGCAGCTCGTCTACCTCCCTGCGGATTTCCGAAATGATATGGTCGGAACTCTCTCTTTTTTTAATTTTTCCGTTTAAGTGTATATATACAAGGGCTATAACAAGGAGGTTTATGCCCACACCGATAAAAAGCAGCTGCATTGTATTATCCCGAGATGTCTATATTTTTTCCCAGCGCGGGGTCCTCGAATATATTACGCCTCTTTCTCTCCTCTTTTTCTTCGTCATCACTCGTACCCTGAGAACCTTTTTCCATCTCTTCCCGCCCCTCCGGTTTCTCTCTCTCTTTACCCTCTTTACGCTCTTTAACCTTCGAACTCTCCTCCTGCATCTCCTTTGTTCTGCTTACCGTCTCGTCGTTGAGCATAGCCTGCTTGGCCATTTGATTTCCCCGGGCCTCCTGCTCGAGGACGGCGCTGTCCTTGCGGGCGGCTTGCTCTTTGCCTATCTGGCTGAGTCTAACAAATAGGGTCTGTAGATCAATCGGTTGAAGCGACATGATCTTTCCTGGAAAAGTCCTCCTCTAGTGGAATATACTTTGTCGTTACCACAAGATTCTTCTCGAGAATATAGGAGAGCTGACGCTGCTCCTGTCGTACCGTCAAACTCTGGTCTTTTATTATAATCTTGACTCCCGGAAAAACCCTCTCCGAGGCGGATACCCGCCCCTTCACCTTAAGTCCGGCGAGGTAGTTGTGGATCTCTTCGAGCTCCTGCTCTTTCTCCCCCTTCTCCTCTTCCAACTCTTTTCTCTTTCCCGCCACTTCTTTAAGATATCGGATCTTTTCCTTGGGCAGTTTGTTTTTATTCTTCTTCTTGAGCGCCTGGATAGTTGCAATATCCTGTTTGATCTTGTCCAACTCTCCCTGTATCTCTTCCAGCCTCTCGTTGAGCTCGGCAATACGCTCTGTACTCTTTGGATCGTAGCCGACTTCCAGAATAGTTTCCGAACCGGTCATAGAACCCAGAGTTTTGGCGTGAATTTCCTCAGCAGCCCTCAGTCTGCCTCCAACAATAGTGGCCCGTTTTCCCTGGCAGATAATCCGCTGGTTAGCATCTACGTGAGAGTTAACAATTCCGTCGGAAGCAACTACAATCTCCCCTGCTTCAATTCTGGCGTTTTCAAAAAACTTGGCCCATACCCCCTTTCCGGCATGGACAAAACCCTCATTTTTACCGGCAACACCCTGATGCACGAGAATGTCCCCCTCCGCATCGAGTTCCGCCTTGCCGACGGTACCTGTTACCTCTATATTACCGGAGGCTTTAACCTTAAAGCCGTCTTCGACACTCCCCTTTACCATTACAGTTCCGAGGAAAGTTACGTTACCGCCGGTTTTAAGATTTACATCTCCATCCACTACATAGACCGGTTCCACATTGAGTTTTCCCGCCTGCAGCACAACCTGTCCGTTTATGGTTGCAATGGCCGTATTGCCGTCGTCGGAAATCTTTACATTCTTGCCTATCTGCAGCTCCGTATCCTTGCCGCCCCTGGCCTGAAGGTACTTGCCGGTTACAGTTCGACCGGGCTTGCCCTCTTCGGCGGGAATTTTCTTGGCAAGGGCCTGTCCCTCTACCACATTTTGGATAAGGTTGGACTCTCTGAAGTCTACCCTGCCGTTTTTCTCTTTTAATTTGATATTACTGCGGTCTACTTCGAAGTTATACACTATTCTGGCGTCCGCACCGTTTACCGGATTTGTTCCCTCCGCGACAAGCACAGCTTCGTTGTGTTTTGGAAAGTCCACAAAATCTCGTACAACATCCTCCTTTATGCCGTAGACAACGCCGTTGCTCTTAAGAAAGCCCACAACAGAATCGAAGGAGACATCGGCTCCGTTCTTCCCCGGCGGTTTTGTTACAATGTAGGCTTTCATATCGAAGTCGGTTATATCCACTGTTATAACAGCATCGTTAGCCGGATTGTAGGGAAAGTCTCCCACTTTTATAAAGCTGCCGTCGGCTTCCTGCACCGCCTGCTGCACCATCTTCTTGTCGTAATCCTCTACCCCCCGCTCCTTGAGCTTTTCAAAAACATCTTTTGCAGTTGCAGGTACCCCGTCTCCCTGGGGGGGACGCACCTTGACAAAGACCCCTTCCGAAAAAAACCGGACAATCCCCGCGCCGTCGATATCCCTTATTTTGGCTTCTTCCTCTCCAAAACCGAGGTCGAAGGAATCTTCTCCCAAATCTACTTCGGCTGTTTCGACTTGTGGATACGCGACAATTATACAGTTGCGCTTTCCCACTCCCAAAGCACCTTTTTTGCCGGGATCCCGTATCTCGTATTCAATTTTTTTTACAGGCAAGGAGAGTTCTATCGCCGCCTGTCTGAGTGCATCGTCAAGATCCTCTCCCTCGACCTGCACCCATTTTCTCTTGCGGTCTTCCTCGACCTGGGCTCTCATAAACTCCCGAAGCTTCTGTAATTCCACCAAAATGTAATCCTCCGGTTCGACCGATAGTAGATATAGCAGGCCTCTAAAAAATCCCCTTCTTTATATTGGTGAGCTTGGAGCGAAGCCTCATTATTGCCTTGGTATGGAGTTGACTGATTCTGGACTCGGTAACCTCCAGCACCTTCCCGATCTCTTTTAGGGTAAGATCCTCGTAGTAGTACAGCACGAGTACCTTTTTCTCCTTTTCCGGCAACTCGCTTATGGCCTGGACAATTACCCGTTTTATCTCCTCTTTCTCCACAATTGTATCCGGATTGAGGCTCTGGGGAGATTCAATACTGTCGACAATTGAGACTTTGTCGTTGTCCTCGCCGGTATACCACACATCGTTTAAAGAGAGAATTGAAGTGCCGCTTACTTTCATCATGGTCTTTTGAAAGTCGTCTTCGCTCATTCCCATCTCGCGGGCAATCTCTTTATCCGAAGCGGATCTGCCAAGAGAGGCTTCCAGGCGGTGAACCGTATCCTCGATCTCCCTGGATTTCTGCCGTACGGAACGAGGAACCCAATCAATCGAACGCAATTCGTCGAAAATTGCACCCCTAATACGGGTTACCGCGTATGTCTTGAACTTGACATGCTTGTTCGGGTCGAATTTTTCAATAGCATCGATAAGGCCGAACACGCCAAAGCCCACCAGATCGTCAAAATCTACATTATGGGGCATTCCGATAGCTACCTTTCCTGCAACATACTTAACAAGAGGAGAGTACTGCCGCACAAACATATCCCGTATCTCCGGGTCCTTTGTCTTGTGGTATATCTCCCAGAGTTCCTCTTCTGTTTTTTCCTCTAACAGCTTTTCCCCCATATATCATCCTTCCTGATCTTTTTTCATAAGAGTACGAACCGCTTTGGCCACGGTAGCCGGATCGTGCTGATCCCCATTTACCTCTACACTGGAAGATGAAGCACCGCCGCCTAAATTGCTCAAACCGCCGGAAGAACCGGCGGCGGAGTTCGAAGAGAAGGTGCCTTCGTTTCCTTCTTCCTGGGAAGCCGCCACTCCCTCAAAGGAGTCTGCAAAGTCTTCCAGATCCGGCAGGGTATCCACCTCTTCGAAACCTTCTGCTCCCCCCGGCTCATGTTCTCCTCCTTCATGGGGCAGAAAAGAATCTCCGGATTCTTCCCCGGCGGTGTTTTCCGCCACTTCTTCCACAAACTGGTCATCCTCTTCCCGGAAATCATTCTGCTGTCTATCCCCCTCGGCTTCAGTTTCCGCTGAAGCGGTTTCCGGGGAGGCCGATCCCATACCCCCTGTTTCCAGACCCCCTGCTTCCATACCCCCGGAAGCGTCGGGAGTGGGGCTGTAACTCTCCGCCTCCTCGTCCAGGGTTATGTCCACATTAGACCCGCTCTCTCCCTGTTCCGTCTCTACATCCTCGGCATCTTCCGTACCGGCTGTTTCGAACAGTTCGGGTATCATCCGCTCAAGCAGCATCAATAGCGCGCCGCCGAGAAGGCCGAAAATTACAGCCCCCAAAAAAGCTCTAAAGAGTATGGTAAGAAACCCCACCCCCCCTATAATACCTGAAAAAAGAGAAATAACGAAGGCAAATATACTGCATGCACCAATAATTTTTATATTCGGCATAAAATTAATACCTAACCCCTCACCCTAGAGAGTATGAGAATAATGGTAACCCGTCAAGTTTTTCCTATCAACCGCTTTAAAAAGCTGCCAATCCCGCTGCCTTCCCGAAACTCGACTTTCTCGAGACGACCCGCAATATGCTTTACACAGATTGCCGCCTTTCCATTGGGTTCGGCAACAATAAACGGTTTCTGGTGCAGCACCGCCGAACCTACACCCTGATCGTCATACACATAACCAAGATAATCGACCTTGAGGTTGAGAAACTGTCCTGCTATGTTGATGACCCTCTCGGCAACCTTTTTCCCCTCGGTAACGCTTTTTACCCTGTTAACTATAAGTTTAAGCCCGAGATTGAGATTATCAATTTCCGTAGCAATAATTTTAATTATTCCATACGCGTCTGTTATAGCCGTCGGTTCCGGGGTGGTTACTATAATTGCATCGTCGGCGGCAGCAATAAAACCAAGGACGTTGTGGGAGACCCCGGCGCTCGTATCTATAATTATTACATCAGCGTCGGAGAGGGAAGAGAGTTCGTTGATAAAGTAATCCCGCTCCTCGTCGGAGAGATTTGCAATTTTGGAAAAACCCGATGCCCCCGCCACTATTCTTATGCCGTAGTCGGTGTCCATTATTATATCGCTCATGGTTTTCTGGCGTCTTATAAGATGGTAGAGATTGAATTTGGGAATAAGCCCAAGAATGACGTTTACATTGGCAAGTCCCAGGTCCGCATCCATTACTATTACTTTTTTCCCGAGCTGGGCGTAGGCTATGGCAAGATTAATGGATATATTGGTCTTTCCCACTCCTCCCTTTCCGCTGGAAACCGCAATTATCCGGGTCTTTTTGCCGTTTTCCCCCGAGGTCCCGTTTTCCCTGCTCTTCATCATCTCCCGCAACTGTTCCGCTTGGTCCGTCATTTTTTACCCCACGTTGTTTCTGATGAGTTATGGCCCCCGTACGAGTAGAGATACCTGTGTTCATATTCGGTTATCCCCTCATTGTTATCTCCCCTCTCTGCAGCTGTACCGTCTGCAGGTGTCGAGGCATACATATTTGCAAATTTGTTCCTCAATGTTTCCGGGGAGAGAGAAAAACCCTCCAATGTCTTGAGAAACCTCACAACCCCCGCTCTCTCGATGTCGTCGGGTACACCCTGTCCGTTTGTAATATAACTTACACTCTTACCACGTTCCCAGAGAACACTTATGACATTTCCCACCCGCATGGTCTCGTCGAGTTTTGTAAGGACCACCGAGGAGTAGCCGAAGGGTTCGAACTGCTGAAGCACCTCTTTTATATCCGAAGCCTTGGTGGTGGAGCTCAGGGCAAGGTGTATCTCCGCCTTACCCCCGCACGCCTCCAGTACCTCCCGCATTTTGGCAAGGTTCATATAATCCTTCGGGCTCTTTCCAATAGTGTCTACCAGAATAAGATCCGCATCCTTGTAGAGAGCAATCTTGTTCTTTAGATCCTCGCTGTTTTCCACTCCCGCGAAGGGTACTTCCAGGATATCTGCGTAGGTTTTCATCTGCTGTCTTGCGCCGATTCTGTAGTTGTCTATGGTGATAATACGGACATCCTTTGCCTGCTCTCCCTTCGCCCCAATGCTGTGTATCGCCGCGAGTTTGGCGATTGTGGTGGTCTTACCCACCCCTGTTGGACCTACAAGGATAAGGATTTTTTTCTTTTTGTTGTTATTATTGTCATTCTCGTAGAGTGGAATATTTTCACTAATCCACTCCAAAACCTTCTCCTGCACATACTCCTCATCTTCGAGCACATCCAGGGAGAGTTCGCTTCTCATCTTCTTTATAATCATGGAGATAAACCCATGGGAGAAGTCGTTCTCCGAGAGCAAGTTCTCTATATTCTCAAAGGCGGGATGCTCCTGTCTTTGCAGAACCGGCTCCTGCTGAGTTTCCATATGCTTTTTTAGGGACTGCACCTCTTCGAGGACTTGCTGGAGTGTTGAGTCTCCCCTTACACTTTCGAGAATTTTTTTCTTCTCCTCCTGAACTTTGTCTTCCTGAGCTTTCTCCTGGGGTCGATCCTGGGTCTTTTCCGGAGGTCTGGATTTCTGCTTTCCATACTCCTCGG
>JBKHFZ010000121.1:0-8242 GCA_046539925.1 Spirochaetaceae bacterium | reverse complement strand
CTTCTCTCATCAATTTAAAAGCTTCTTCCTTTGATAAGGACGCCGATCTAACGGACCTGTCCCGCCAGATCGACACCATAAGCCTTTTGCACGAGAAACTGTATAAGTCCGAAGACACCAATTCCATACGCTTAAGAGGGTACCTGGAGGATTTACTGAAGTCCATATTCTCATCCTACGGTAGGGCGGCATTAGAGATAGAGATAGAGGATATCTCGATAAGTTCAAGAAAAGCTGTACCCCTGGGGCTAATAGTAAACGAGATGGCTACAAACGCCATAAAGCACGGGTTTAACAGCAAAGAGGAGCCCCGGTTTTCCATAACCATGGAGGAGGAGGAAGGGGTTCAAGATACTGCATATTCTCTGAAAATCCTTAATTCGGGAAACCCCTTCCCACCGGAAATAAGTCTGAAGAATCCGGAAACTACGGGCCTGCAGATTGTCTCTTCTCTTGTACATCAATTAGACGGTTCTATCGAGCTGCAGCAAAGGCATCCTCACCCGATATTTGTCATCAATTTTCCTGCAGCGGAAGGGTAGTCTCTTAGAGGAATCAAGAAGCCCTCATAAACGAGGCGATGGATGTGGCCGTACGGAAACTCGCCTACCAGCTCTCCGAAAAGGCACCAAAGAAGACGATGTAATAGAAGCACACCCCTCCGGTCATGGGTGTGCGATTAGGCAAATAACCGTATTCGATCGACAAAAATTTTCTTTCGGTGTACAATGAAATTGGTATGTTGGTACTATTCTGTAGTGTGGGATATGTCTAATGAGCAAAAGAATGGTTGATAAAGATTTCGAGAAAGCCGATTTTCTGGAAAAGGATCCGGTCATTCGTACTTTTTATAATAAAGTTCAAAAAGTTGCAGGAAAACACCTAAAGGGCTTTGTTTTATTTGGTTCTCGAGCAAGGGGAGATAATAAGGCCTATTCCGATTATGATTTTCTTATCATCCTGGAATATGAGAATACATATATGGTAGACGGCATCCGGGATGCAGAAGTTCATATTCTCAATACCTTTGATGTCTTGGTAAATGCGATTATTATCTCGGAAGAGGGGTGGCAAAGAAGAAAGACACTTCCCTTTGGGAGGAATATTTTACGGGAAGGTTTTGCTTTATGAATGAAGATTGCAGCCTTATTCTTCAAAAAGCCGAGAGCAAGCTGAAAACAGCGCACATTGATCTAAAAAGTGGTCAATACGATGACGCTGTTTCCAGAGCGTACTATGCAGTTTTCCATGCCTTAACAGCATGCCTTCTGACAATAGACAAGTCTTTCTCGTCACACAGTCAAGTCATAGGTGCATTTAACAAGGAATTTATAAAATCCGGTATATTTCCAACGGCTTTTTCTAAAGACATTCAAATTCTGTTTGATGATAGACAAAGCGGTGACTATGATATCCTCAAACTTATTGATAAGAAAACAGCGGAAGCCGATCTATCCAGAGCGTTAAAAATAGTTAACCATATAAAAGAGTATTTAGATAATGTATAGCGAAAACTGCAAACCAATAAAGGCGGCACACCCCTCCGGGTTCTGTTAAAGATGGAATAAGAGGAATCGAAGTGATTCCGCAGTTACACCGCCTTCCGCTTAATTTCGTAGGGATCCCGCCTTGTATATGTGGTGTGCAGAAGTTCATGGGCGCGATGGCTGCCGCGGGAGCCGAGAAACTGCTCGTAGAGGGCCAGAACCTCCGGGTTTTCGTGGGAGCGTCGAACAGAAAGACCCGAATCCTCCTTGTACAAACCCTCTCCCCGGCGAGCCCTGGCTGCCATCGTATTTTCCAGGGGTTGCCCCCCTCCGCCCACACAGCCTCCTGGACACGCCATAATCTCTATAAAGTGGTACGGCAGCTCTCCGCGCTCCTTAGCCCTCTGCACATCTTCGAGCAGCTGCCGAGCGTTGGCAAGACCATGGGCAACCGCCACGTTCACGGTTGTTCCCTTCATATCCACCGAGGCTTCCTTGATCCCCTTCTGCCCGCGTACCGGAGTAAAATCGATGTCCGGCATCGGCTCACCCGTAGCGAGTTCGTAGGCCGAGCGGAGGGCTGCTTCCATCACTCCCCCGGAGGCACCGAAGATGGTGGCTGCACCGGAGTAACTGGACATGAGCGGGTCCGCTTTTTCATCCTCCAGATCTTCGAAGCGGATACCCGCCTGCCGGATCATCCGTGCGAATTCGCGAGTGGTAAGCACATAGTCCACATCGCGACAGCCGCTTGCGTTCATCTCGGGACGGCGTGCTTCGTACTTCTTCGCGGTACAGGGCATAATAGACAGACTCGTAATCGCTCCGGGATCGAGGGACTCCTTCTCCGCGTAATAGGTTTTGATAAGAGAGCCGAGCATCTGCTGGGGGGATTTGCAGGTAGATACGTTGGGAAGCAGATCGGGAAAGTATGTCTCCCCGAACTTTATCCACCCCGGCGAACAGGAGGTAATAAGCGGCAGTTCTCCTTCGGATCCTATCCGTTCGAGCAGTTCCGCACCCTCCTCGTTGATGGTAAGGTCCGCGGAGAAGTTGGTATCGAAAATCGTGTCTACTCCGAGTTTTCTCAGAGCCGCGTAGATTTTACCTATACTCAGCTCCCCCGGATCCATGCCGAACTCTTCTCCCAGAGAGACTCGCACCGCCGGCGCTATCTGTGCTACTACCGTCTGTTGAGGATCGTCGAGGCGTGTCCACACTTGATCCAGATCCTCCTTTTCATAGAGCGCACCTACCGGGCAGTAGACTACACATTGACCGCAGTTTACGCAGACACTCCCGGCCATCTGCTGTTCCCTCGGTGGTGCGACAATGGTGTGAGAACCGCGCCCCTGAAAAAAGATGGAACCGACGGATTGAACCGTATTGCAGACGTCCACGCATCGGCCGCATCCTATGCACTTGTTCATGTCCCGAACAATACTGGGGGAGGTGTTATCCAGGGGAAGACCGCGGGTATAGCTCTCCAGGGGCTGTTCCCTTACCTCAAGCCGTTCGGCCAACTGTTGAAGCTCGCATTTACCGTGTTTTATACACTGCAAGCACTCCGCCGGGTGGGCGGCAAGGACCAGCTGCAGGATCTCTCGACGTACCGACCGCAGACGGGCGGTATTTGTCCGTATGATCATTCCGTCTTTAACCTCGGTAATGCAGGAGCGTTTTGGCTCTGGAGCTCCTTCGATCTCCACCACGCACATTCCGCAGGAACCGCGGGGGTTGAGGTCTTCATGATAACAGAGGGTCGGTATCTCTATACCCGCCTGCTGCGCCGCCTCTAGAATTGTGGCCCCCTCTTTCGCGCGGACTATGGTATCGTTAATCGTTATAGCAGGCATTAGACAACCTCCTTCATGTACTCTTGTTCTTTTATAAAACTGCGAATCTCATCGCCGAACTGATCGAGCATGCTGGTTAGGGGAGCTCTAATCGACTGACCGAAGGGACAAAAAGAGGAATCCTTCATGGTGTCTACGATACTCTTCATATAATCCAGGTACTCGAGTCGTCCTCCCCCCGATGCAATGCGATTTGCCATATACTCCAGCTGCCGCGTACCGTAGCGGCAGGGAAAGCACTGTCCGCAGGACTCTTCCGAGAAAAACCTCATCGTCACCTGCAGAACCTGAGCCATATTGACGCTGGTATTCATTACAACTATTGCTCCGGAGCCGAGGCTTCCCCCGCTTTCCTTCATGGATTTGAAGTCGAGCGTGTAGGAGAGAGCTCTAAGATCGTAAACAGGCCCGGCGGTTCCGCCTATCTGTACCGCCTTGAGGGTACCCCTGACTCCCCCGGCGGCCTCTATAAGCTCCTTTAGTTCAATTCCCATGGGAAACTCGTAGACTCCCGGGCTCTCCACGTGACCGCTCACCGAATAGAGTTTTGGACCCGGATTGTCGGGACTGCCTATAGACGCAAAAGTTTTTGAACCTTCAGAGAAAATGACCGGAACACACGAGAGGGTCTCCACATTGTTTACCAGCGTCGGTTTTTTCCATAATCCCTCCTGGGTAGGATACGGCGGTTTGTACCAGGGGTGCCCTCGATTTCCCATAAGAGAGCTCAGGAGGGCCGTCTCGTCGCCCACTACATAGGAACCGCCGCCTCGTTTTACATCGATCTCGAAGTTGAATCCGGAATCTAAAATATTATTCCCCAGCAGGTTTTTCTCGCGAACCCGCTGCAGAGCCTGTTCGAGGAGCCGTATAACTTCGGGATACTCACCGCGAACATAGATGTAACCCATAGAAGAGTTCGTGGTATAACCGGCTATAAGCATCCCTTCGATAAGCAGATAGGGAGCCTTCTCCATCAAAAACCTGTCCTTAAAAGTCCCGGGCTCTCCTTCGTCGGTGTTGCACACCACGTAGGATTCCTCATCCTCGGGAACCGTACTCCATTTAAAACCGGCATCTACCCCGGCGCCGCCGCGGCCGGCGAGTTTGGCTCTCTTTATCTCTTCGACCGCCTCTCTCCTGTCCATGGCAACCGCGGAGCGCAGTCCGTTAAAGCCTCCGCTTTTGGTGTAGCCATCGAGGTCGAGGGGATCTTCCGTACGAGTGTAGCGGAGAAGATAATTACTCTCCTTCATAAGCACCTCCCTCTGTCAACTCTTGCAGGGCTGCATCGAGTTCCTCCACCGTGTGTATAGGCATAAGCGTGTCGTTAATCATAATGTTTGGGGCTGTGTCGCAGCAGCCTAGACAATTAACCAGTTCCAGGGTAAACAGACCGTCTCCGGTGGTCTCCCCTTTCTGGATACCGAGCCTCTTCCGTAGGTAGTGGTAGAGATCGAGGGAACCGCAAATCCTGCAACTGAGGGAATCGCAGAGCCGCAGAACGTAGCGTCCGCGGGGTGTTCGGCTAAAGGCCTGATAAAAAGTGAGTACTCCCTCAACCTCCGACATCGACATATTCAGATACTTACCCACGGCGGCAATATCCTCCGTAGGTATATACGAGCTCTCCCGGTGTTCCTCCTGAAGTGCATGAAACATGAGAAGAATGTTCTCTTTACGAGGTGTGTACCGGGTAATGGGCGAAGGTAAATCCATTTTTATGCCTCCTCTTGAAAACGTCACCGCAGAGATGGCGCAAGAGAAAAGGCTGTTGTGAGATTCGATGGTGGGAGGCCGATGTGTGTCGTATATAAGCACCATGTGCAGTGCTTTACAGCAGCATAGCTTTTTTGTTAAAGGTACCGAAGTTATTATGAAAAATCATTTTTATTCACAATAAAATGTAACCTGTAACAATAACGCAAAGCACAAAGCTAATACTCTGTATACTTTCATAATAACATATATTCTTGTATTTGCAAATTATTTTCGATAGTTCTCCACTCTACATCGTATTCGTCCCTATTTCGGCGGGCAACACCCCGGTAAAGTTACTTTCCTAAGTGTAATAAAAATAGTAAGCTTAATACGGGTCAACAAAGGCCTATAAGGGCAGTGGAAGATTGCAGGTAAAATCGGCTCTTTACCGGGAGTCGATCCATGCATCGAGCACACGCAACGAGGGAGGAGTTTTGAAAAAAACCGTAATCGGAATACACTCGGGCCGAAAGGGCAAGGTATCAGAGGAGTCTCTCACATACCTTCTCGAGCATACGGGAATCGAATATCGACTCATCGCCTTGAGGGATGTAAAACTCGAGACATGCGACGCCTGCCTGGGATGTCTGACTACCCATCGATGTGTAAAGGACGATGGGGTAAATGAGATTGTGGATGCCCTCACGCAAGCTTCCGCTGTAGTCTTTGCCGCACCGGAATATTGGGACGGTGTACACGGCAAAGCCCGGGCGTTCTGGGAAAGGGTCTGCTTTATGGGGCGGCACAACGAATCTTTTCCTCTCCGACACCTCTATGGTGTAATTTTGGGAATAAGCGGACACGGGGACGCATCTGCAGCGATCAGGGATCTCTCGGCTTTTTTTGAGGATGCGCGCATTACCATTGTCGATACGGTCGATATTCAGGGAACCTACGCGTGTTTCAAATGCGGCTTTGGCCCGGTGTGTGAGGTTGCCGGCTTGTGGGATATTTATCATAGAGATACAGAGATAGAGAAAGTGTCGGGTGCTTTGACGGAGGCCGACTCGGAATCGAAAAAAAAGGATTCTAAGGGAGTTTCCCCGCACACCTTCCAAGCTCCCTCTCTTTCCACCCAAGACCCCCATCTTTGCAAGAAAGAGAGACGTCCGGATGTTTTCCAGCGACTCGATTCCGCAGCTGCGGCTCTGAAAAAAAAGCTTAGTGGATGAAATCTTGCGGCATGAGAAAACTGCTCAAGGCCTCTTGTGCCGGCAAGGTATCTATACAGGGGACAAAGAACATGAAAAACTCAATACATCCAGGCGATTTCGACTATTTGACACCGGAACTCATAATCAAGGCGGTAGAAGGCGCCTTCGGACTCCGTTTAACCGGTAATATTACCCCCTACAACAGCTACATAAACCGGGTCTACGCGCTCCACGATGAAGATGGACAGGTCTACATGGCAAAGTTCTACCGCCCCGGCCGCTGGAGCGAAGAGGCGATTCTCGAGGAGCACACCTTTATTACCGATTGCGTGGAGATGGAGATTCCCACGCCGGCACCCATTGCTGCCCAGGATGGAGACACTCTGCCTATCGTCGAGGCGGCGGCTCCCTCCGGATACACGAAGGAGTATTACTTTGCCCTCTTTCCCAAAAGGGGCGGGAGAAACTTCGAGGCAGAGGGGGAAGAGGACTGGCTGCGACTTGGATCTCTGGTCGGCCGTATGCACATGGCCGCACAGAAGAGGAGTGCCGAACAAAGGCAGTACTGTCTGCCCTCTCCTGTTATACAAAAGTGCCTGCAGGAGTTGGAAGATGGAGATGCGGTGCATCCGGAGCACAGGCAGGAGTTTTTCGAGCTGGCAGGGGAAATCCGAGAACGTACAGAGCCCTTCTTCCGGGGAGTACCGCTGCAGCGCGTCCACGGAGACTGCCATAGGGGAAACATTCTCGAACGGCCCGGAGAGGGGCTTCTGCTCATCGATTTTGACGACATGATGGTCGGACCCTCCGTACAGGATCTGTGGCTTCTTCTGCCGGAACGGGCGGAGGAGTGTCCCGGAGAGTTCAACCTGGTTGTGGAGGGCTATGAGCGGTTTCGCCCCTTCGACTACTCCCAAAAGAGGCTGATAGAACCGCTTAGAGCCATGCGGATGCTCTATTACCTGGCGTGGTCCGCCAGGCAGCGCGAGGACCGCAGGTTCAAGGAGGAACACCCCTACTGGGGAAGCGGCGCCTTCTGGAGTAAAGAGATCGAGGATCTGCGGGAGCAGCTGCAGTACTGTGAATAATGCAGCACGGTAAATAAACCGGACATATACCAAGCGGCCCTCTTTTCTGAAGAAGGACAATCGTGTACACTACCGGCAATTATTTCGGTCATGGACCGAAATGAACAAGAACACCCTAAAGGACGGGTATCCAGATGACTAACACCGGGCACTATCTCACCAAGGACAGTAAAATCGGTATTCTCAACCGCGGCGAGGCAGCCCTGCGCTTTGTCCGCGCGGTAAAAGAGTACAACACATTACACGGCAGCAGCCTTACAACCGCCGCTTTTTTTACGGAGAAGGAGGAGTACGCCCCCTTTGTAAAAATGGCCGACGAGGCTTTTTCACTTTCCAGCTATATGAATCACGAACTGCTTCTGCAGGCCCTGCGCCGCAGCGAATGCGATGCCGTATGGGTCGGCTGGGGCTTTATCTCCGAGGATGCGGTATTTGCCAAAAAGCTGGAAGAGGCGGGGCTCGTATTCCTCGGCCCCTCGAGCGAGGCTATGGCACTGCTGGGCGACAAAATCGCGGCAAAAGACTTGGCCGAGAGATCCGATGTCCCCATTCTGCCGTGGAGTAAAAAAGCGGTGCGCAGCTACGAAGAGGCGAAGCGCGTATCAGAGGAGATAGGCTACCCGGTAATTGTAAAGGCGGCACACGCCGGCGGAGGCAGGGGCATACGCTTTGTCCATCGGCCGGAGGAACTGGAGGGGCAATATAAGTCTGCACAGGAGGAGACGGTCCGAATTACGGGGGGCGACGTTGTCTTTATCGAGTACCTGGTCGAGAGGGGGAGGCACCTGGAGGTACAGGTTCTTGCAGATCTCCACGGAAACGTGCACACCTTCGGCGTGCGGGACTGCTCCGTGCAGAGGAAGAACCAGAAGATTATCGAGGAGACCCCCGCCCCG
>JBKHFZ010000120.1:0-8279 GCA_046539925.1 Spirochaetaceae bacterium | reverse complement strand
CCTGCGAGGGGAAGGTAAAGGTAATATAGGGTATTCCGAAGAAGACCACACTTCCAAAGGCCGTGCAGATAAACATAAGGCTGTCTGCGGTAATGGGAATACTCTTGAGGTTGCTTATAAAGAGGCTGGGCAGGGCAAAGTAGTACACGTAGGAGCTGAATACCCGTACATCGCCATCCCGGAAAACCGCCGTTTTCCGGGAGAGATACCCCAGCCCAATGAGAATAATCATGGGAAGGGTAGAGCCGCCAAGCAGAATAAGCAGTTCCAACAGGCCGTTTTGGGGATTCATTGCCTCGGATACTACCACGCCCGCAGGCTCTGGGCAACAGATTGGTTCTATGGACTATCAAACACTTCCGGAGAATATGCTCACCGGAAGTGCACGGGTCTCACTTCGAATCGTAGACGTCGTTGAGGAATTTTGTTAAGGGAACGCAACGGTAGGACTCTTTTCCGCGGTAGATCCCATGGTTGCTCCTTGGATCCTTCATGTTATAGCCCATTTTTTGAGCCGCATTGCATTCTATAAACGCATCGAGACATCGGACCACCGTTGGCCGCTTCCCGGGAGTAAAATCGACCACAGCTGTGGAGTAGCCCCCCGGACAGAGCCTGGGAATCTTTCGTAGATCCTCCAACAGCAGGGGGTTCGCCGATAATTCCTGCAGGTTGTAGAGTTTGAGCAGCTTCTCCACCGAAGAGTGACTATACTTGCCGATGCTGTAGAGATGGGAAATCTCGAGAAGGGAATAAAAGAGAGATATCCCTCGTATCTTTGGATCCCGTAAATCGAATTCCGGTCTCACATCCTTATAGAACTTGTGGTTGAGGGTATCAAAGGCGCAGAAGGTGCGAATAGACTTTGCTATGTCGCTAATCTCTTCTCCCTTGAGCTTCTCCGGATACCCGCTGCCGTCGTCGACCTCGTGGTGGTGTCGAATGCCGTAGTATATCTTCTCTCCGAGGGCTTTGAAGTTCTCCGCCGCCTCGTGGGGATGGATCTTGAGCAGCCCTCTGTCGCTTCGCTCGACATATTCGAGGGCCGCATCGTGGAGTATGGCGGCTGTACCGAGCTCGACAAGGGCCTCTTCATCGAAAATTTTCGTTGCCGCAATCTCGGCGGCTATGGCGAGGACCGCCGTGCCGACGTTGTGCATGACTATTTCGAAGGGTTCAAAGAGCGCCTCCTCAGAGAAGGCTTTCTTCCTGTTCGCGTCGCTTACGTAGTCGTTGTAGTAGTCGAAGAGGGAACCTGTCCTTTGAAATATACGGATCATCACCTTTTCGACCCGTTTCTCAAGCATTCCACCCTCCGCGATAGGATAGTACACATCTCTGTCGAGGTATCCCATGAGAGATTTGACGAGGCCTCGAATAAGTTTCTCTTTATTGTCTATAAAGATAAAAACGGTAATATCCTTACCCTGCAGCACTCGCTGCCGAAGGGCCTTTATGCGCTTATCGGAGAGACTGTTTCCCTTCTGAACCAAGACATTACCCTCTACCTCCACCGGGGCGGCAACCGTCATTCCTTCCTGAAGGGACCACACATCGCACATAATGACATCTTCATAGTGGGCCATAGGTCATTCCCCTTGTTGTGCTCGTAGAAACCAGTGGCGTAGTGCCGCAAGATTATGGACGGTCTCTATCATCCACTGGAGCTTTGCGGGTTTTTTCATATACTCTATTGCCAGATACCGCCCCTCCTCACGGGGAGGAAGCTCGATAGTGTCTTCCAGAAATCCGGATATGAGAATAACGGGGGTAGTCCTCATTACTTCCTTTTCGAGTAGCTGTGCTACCACCTCCTCGCCGGTCATACTCGGCATATTATAGTCGAGGATGATTACCTCATACATATTACCGGCAACATTCGCTAAAAACTCTTCCGGCTTCTCGAAGGCATCCACCGAGAAGCCGTTGTCCTCGAACATCTCTTCGAGCATAAATAATACATGCCGTTCATCATCGATCACGGCGACTTTTCTCTCGTTTCTTTCTTTCATGAGTGATCCTCTATAGATGCAATGAGTTGTTCCATGCTCACCGGTTTTTCAAAAGTCTCCACCGCACCAAAGTGGCGCATCATATCGAGATAGTTTTTTGCCTCGATTTTTCCTCCTCCGGAGACCGCGATAACCTTTGCCGCAGCGTCCAGTTTTCGTAGCTCCCGGATGGTCTCTACCCCTTCTTGATCGGGCATGAGCACATCGAGAATCACTGTATCGGGGGTAAAGGATAGATACTTCTTCACACCCACCTTTCCATTCTCTGCTGTCTCCACTGCAAAATTCTGCTCCTCCAGGGCCTCCCTGTAAAGGTTTCTCACATAATCGTCATCGTCTATAACCAAAACTCTTTTACTCATTTTCGATCTCCCTTTTTCTCTCCAATATATGTAGTTATTTTTTGAGCGAACACCTTTTTTTCAATCGGTTTTGATAAATAATCATCTATGTAGCTGTAAACCTCCTCCTCCGAACTGCTTTCGTAGTAACCGGAGCATAGAAGCACCGGTGTATTCGGACTAAGTATTTTTATCTTTTCCGCAAGCTGTCTGCCTGTCATACCGGGCATAGTGAGATCCGTCACCACTCCGTCGTAGGGTTTTCCCTCCTCGGCAGCACGTATAAACTCTTTTAGAGCGGCCTCGGAGGAGAGGCATACCTTGGGGCTATACCCGAGGTCTCCCGCCATAAGGCTGAGAATATTTGCCACCTCCTCCTCGTCGTCGACAATGAGAATGTGTCCCCGGCCGATAGGATTATCTTCTGCCTCAGTTTCGTTTTCATCCCCCCTTCCATGAGCAGTTTTTGCCGGTAGATATATGATAACTCTTGTTCCTTCACCCTCTCTGCTTTTTACGTGTATGCTTCCGCCATAGCTCTCTACTAATCCATGGACTACCGACAGTCCGAGTCCCGTTCCTTCTCCTACCGCCTTGGTGGTGTAGAAGGGTTCAAAGATTCTATCCAATGTCTCCTCGTCTATACCTTTACCCGTATCTACTACCTCTAGCACCACATAGTCTCCCTCTTGCGAAGACAGATCCGAAAGGCTCACGGTAAGAGTTCCGGGAGTATCCTTCATCGCGTGGTAGGAGTTTGTGCAGAGATTCATCACTATCTGATGGACATGGCTGGGATCTCCGTATATGTATTTTTTTGCGGAGATTCTTTCTCGAATCGTAATATAGGAGGGAATAGAGGGGCGGATGAGTTTGAGAACCTCTTTTACTACAGCGGCGGGACGGATTTCCCGTCGCACTCCCTCATCTCCCCTGCTAAAAGCGAGGATTTGCTTAATCAGCTCTCGAGCCCGTTGCACCGCCTGGTATACCTCGTTTAGGTAGCGGCTTATTCGAGGCTCTTCAACCTTAGCCATGGCCATCTCTGTGTAACCCATCATTACCATAAGGATGTTGTTGAAATCGTGGGCTATCCCGCCGGAAAGAGTCCCCAGTGAACGCAGCCTCTCGGAGTCTCTTAAGTTTTTCTCCATCTGCAGAGTAGTGGTAATATCTTTACCAAGCCAGAGAACAGCCGCAGTTACCCCCGCACTACCGCTTTCCGACCTCCCCTCCGCAGACCAAAGAATGGTATGCTGACCTCCTTCTTTGTCGTTGAGGGACAATTCTCGATTCTTTAGTGTTCCCCCCAAGGCTACTATCTGTCGGGCTTCTAACACTTTCTCAAGCCTTGTCCATCGGTCCAAACTCTCCAATTTGTTGCCAACTAAATCATGGGCCGAGTAACCGGTAAGATCACAGAATGCCTTGTTTACATCTCGTATATACTGTGCCTCGGGATCGGTAATAACCATGGGGTCGGGACTTACGCGGAAAACCTGCTCGAACCGCGCCTCGCTCTCCTGCAGCTTCTCGGCCATTTCGAGTTCTCTTCGTTCGGATTTAGCATTTCGAACTTCTCTGTAAATGACTTCAGGTAGTCGTTTTAGATCGTCCTTGGAGACATAGTCTCGAGCTCCCCTCCGAATAACTTCTACCGCCCGCTCTTCGCCCACACGACCGGAGACGAGAATTACCGGCAGCAGCGGATCAAAGAAGAGTACTTCCTCCAGTACATTCAATCCTGTCCAGCTGCCCAGGTTATAGTCGGTTAAGACAATATCGAAAGAGTGTTTGGATTCAAGAATTTTTTTTAGCTGTTTAGCTCGACTTATGTGTACTGTATCGGAAGTGTTATCCAGCTTTTCCAATTCTCGCTTAATGAAAAAGACATCATCCGGAGAGTCTTCTACGAGTAGGATGTTTATAGGGCTGTTATTCATCGTTCTCGCCCTCACTCTTAGGGAATATGGTAAAGTAGAAGGTCGCCCCCCTGTCTTTACGACCTATTGCCCACACATCCCCTCCATGACGTAGGATGATACGCCTTACCGTGGCAAGACCTACGCCTATACCGGGAAACTCACTCTCGGAATGGAGTCGCCTAAAGGGTTGGAAGAGTTGATTAGCGGACTCCATATCGAAACCAACCCCATTGTCGGAGAGATAAAATATTTTTTTCTTATCCCTCCTTATGAGACCAAAACGAATCTCTGCAGCCTTCTCGTGGGATGTGTATTTCCACGCATTTTCCATCAAATTTCTAGCCAAGATAGAGAGCAGCCCCTTATCTCCCCATACTTTGAGTCCCGGCTCTATATAACTCTGAACCTCTCTCTCGGGATTCTCCTCATGCAGACCCTCCGCACTCTTAGCAAATAATTCAGAAAGGTCTACAGAGACGAAATTAATCTTACGCCTGTCTAACCTCGAGAGGGTAAGAATTGCCTCGATGAGCCCCTCCATCTTTTGACTTCCGGCTTCTATTCGCCTCACGTACTCTCTTCCCTCCTCTCCTAGTTGTTGCATGAAGTCCTCTCTGAGTACGGCG
Organism: Spirochaetaceae bacterium; assembly: GCA_046539925.1. Lineage (GTDB taxonomy): Bacteria > Spirochaetota > Spirochaetia > DSM-16054 > Sediminispirochaetaceae > CAYFVU01. The sequence goes on along the minus strand of JBKHFZ010000120.1, from coordinate 3,375 downwards.
CTGTACCCTTTTATATTGCGCAGAGGTGCTCGTAAATCGTGGGAGATGGTATAACTAAAGCTTTCCAGTTCTTTATTGGCGAGTTTGAGATCCTTGAGTAGGAATTTCCTCTTTTCTTCTATCTTTTTTCGTTGAGCTATCTCGTTCTCCAGTTGGTAGATAGTCCGTTCGAGTTCATAGGTCCTCTCATCTATCTGTGACTCTAACGTTTCGGTTAGACGGCGTAGATTCTTCTCGTTCTCCCTCTGTTCGGTAATATCCTGCTGATGTACTACCACCAGCTCCGTTGCTCCTCCTTCATCATATATGGGATGCATAAGCACTCTCTTGTGTTTCCTCGTCTCTTCGAGAAAAAAATCGGAGACATGGTGCTCGCCTGTGCGGAAGACATCCATTAACTGGCACTCGGGGCATGGTGTTTCTCTTCCGGCGAGGATACCGTAGCATCTCTCATATGGCACTACCGTTTCTCTTTGAATATTGCTCATTACCACTGTGTACTTACCGTCGACGACAAGGAGTGTGTCTTCAATAGCTTTGAAAGTGCTGGATAAAAGCCGCTCGTACTCTCGGAGGGTATATTCCGATCGTTCGTGTTCTCTCTCTAACCTTTGGTACTGAGAGAGGTGGTGACTAATGTTGTGTCCTGAGGCAATACACCCGGTAACCCTCCCCCACTGGGAGATGGGGCTCACTGTTACTTCGAAGGTTCTATTCTCATAGCTCAGCACGAAGCTTCTCCGTTCATTCCCAAGTGCTGCTTCGCAGGCGGGAATCAAGGGTCTAAGATGTTCTTCTTCGAAGAGTTCGTAAATTTTTCTTCCCTCCAGTACCCTCGGAGACAGATTCATGTTGTGCAGCAACTCACCTCCGATGGAGACAAGTGTCAAACTTCGATCGAACATGCCCACAACGCCGTCTGGAAAATTTGAGAGGAGGTTGCGGAAGAGCTCCTCGTCAAAGGAGATTGATTTTTTTCCCCAAAAACTGTTTATTCCGATAGACATTTTTTCCCCATTGGTTTTCCCATATCATTATGTGGAATAAGTGTAATAAAACATGTCCTTAGCGGTAGTATACCTAAGTATAGTTGTAGTGGAATTTTTGATCCTAAAAAGTATATCTATACCTTATCGGTACCGGCATTTTTAGGGTCCTGATGTTTTGCCGGGGATACACGGGAGTATCTTTTTAACAGTTCGTCATGGAGGAACAGATTTATCTCTTCATATCTGCTTCGTCCCTGGATGTAGATCCCGAAGAGCGATGACAATATCTCCGGGTGTCTCAGCACTCGTTTGTCTTGTGTGGTGTAACCGAGCAGGCCGATTTTGGCGGCGATTTCTCCCGCCAGGGCCAATCCCGCTGTACTTTGAATGTGCTCTGTGGTAGTATGTATCTCGAACACTATGTTCCCCCCTTTGGTGTTGGTTTGTTTTGTCGTAAACCATTATACCAAAGGGGTTATTTTTAAAAATCCCTATTTTTTATACGGATTCAGGCTTATATTATGGTTACCATTATTAATATAACAAGGGGAGATATCTGAATGTCGTCGGCCGGTTGTACGAAACTTCACTCCCACACTATGTACATCTATAAGAGCAGGGCGGACAAACTAAAAGCCCTCCTTCAAGTATGTCAGTTTTCTGAGGAGGAGGTCTTCTATCTCTTTCTCCTCGACTCGAAAGCTCTATCACCGGCTAAACAGATCGCCACTCAACTCAACATACCCAATTTAGAAGAGTGCTCCTCCTTCGTACCGGCCGAACGCTTCTTCTCGCTCAGAGAGAATATAGGCAAAACGGTGCTCGACCTTTTCGAAGACACCTACACACGGGCTATAGAAAAGGGATATACAGCTCTTCATATAATGGTCGACATGGGTTTTCTCCTCTCCTTCGTCCAATACGAAGATATTCTCTCTACCGAGAGTCAACTCGATCGGTTCTACGAAACCCACCGAGCTAAGGGGATGTGTATCTACTTCTATGAAAGCCTCTCTGCCGATCTTATCGGACCGCTCAAAAAGAGCCACAACGAAATTCGTCTTTCGGAATCCCTCCTCTATTCCCACATAGAGGCCCCCTCCACCTGTCAAGAGGGGGGCATGGCGGAAAACTTGGATGATGGATTTGCCGCCCTAGTGCTCCTGGAACCGAATAACTGGAGCACCTTAATGAACAAAAGAAGAAAAGGGCTGGAGCTCACCTTCTCTCCCTTTCTCAGAACGATTAATGAGATAATATGGTTGATCGACAATACCCTTACCTTTAAATATGTGAGCCCGAGAGTGCAAGATCTCCTCGGTTGTGCTCCGTCATCTCTTGTAAATCGTAGGATTCGCGGGTTCCTTACTCCAGAGGGATACGAAAAACTTGATATCACCATTCAGGAGATTTCGGATATCGTCGCAAAAAATCCGGAGGAGAAGGTATACAGGAGGTTCTACTCCTCCTTAAAAGACAGCTCTGGAAACCGGGTCGAAATGGAACACATTGTCTATCCCTTGGTCCTCGACAAACAAGCGGTAGGTTTTATGGGAATAAGCCGGCCAGGGAGCGCTGAGGAAAAGCTGCTTACCTTTTCCCAGGAGACTCTAAGAGAGAAGTGGGAGACGCTTTGGGACGAGATGCCCATTGGAGTCGTCCTTACTGATGCAAATGGAAATATCCAATTCATAAACACATTCTTCAGAAAACTCAAGGGAATTTCAGCCACCAATCGAAATATACCCGGCTTTGAAAAACTCTGGTACCGAGAGCCGAAAACTCCCGGTGAATCGGTATCATGGACGGAGTATTCCAGTTTTCTCGGAAAGCTTCGTGAAAATACCGAAAAACAAGGGGAGAGGCGGAACCTCTCTATGACAACAGCTAATGGAAAAAGTATTCGAGTCCATTTGAAACGTCAATCAATACAGACGATATATTCTACAGAACTGCACCTCTACTTTATCCTCCCTCAAAGTCTCTATCCTCCAGAGGAGATAGCCTCCTGGGTAGAAAGCTCGCAAGTTAAGAGAGACAAGAGGTATCTTAAAGAACAATTTCAAACAAAATACGGTTTATCGAATCGGGAGATGCAGGTGATGAACCACATAATGGAGGGGCTGCAGAATAAGGAAATAGCTTCCTTCCTGCACATAGCGGAGGTAACCGTAAAGAAACACCTTACCCATATTTTTTCTAAGTGTTCAGTGCAGTCGCGTTTTGAACTCGCACGCGTGGTTTCCCAGTTTTACGAATCCATTGAAAGGCAGTAGATAATACATTATGGTGAATATGTATGGAAGAACCTGAAAACAAGTATCAGCTTCTTTTCAAGAACTCTTACGATCTGTTTTTTTTTACCGATTCAGAGGGAAAAATAAGC
>JBKHFZ010000119.1:0-8341 GCA_046539925.1 Spirochaetaceae bacterium | reverse complement strand
TCAAAATCGAGATCTTCTTCCTCGGATGAAAAGTCGTCTATATCAAAATCGTCAAAATCGTGATCCGAGTCAAGTGAATCTGAAGAAAGACCGTCAAAAGCGCTGCCGCTCATGTCTATATCGAAACTCTCCATCTCAAAAGAACTCTGGAGTCTCTGAGTCATTTCGGTATCCCTCTGCTGTTCAAAAGGATGAACATCGCAGAACTGCTTTGGTTCGGTACCGGCAATAAACAGCTCTTCTTTAGTCTTATCGCATTGCTGTGTGGGAAGCAGACCGGATTTAATGCACACTTCCATGTTTACCAGGCCGCTCTCCGGCTTATCAAACTCTTTAATCTCCATTCCCTTGTGAATTCTTTTCATATATTCCGCCCAGGTAGGCCCTGCGGCGGTAGCACCGGTCAGTTCCCTTCCCAGGGAATTCCCCGGAGTGTCGAAGCCGAACCACACTGCAGTGGTATAGTAGGGTGAAAATCCCAGGGTCCAGGCGTCTCCCCAATTCTGAGTTGTTCCTGTCTTACCTCCCATAGGCATGCCGTCGAATCCGCCTACGTTAATTCTTCTCCATCTGAGGGTTCCGTAATCGACTGTGCTCTGCAGTATATCCAGCATCACGTATGCGGCTTGTGGAGACATTACTCTATCTTCCTGCTTTTCTTCGTGTCTCTGCTTTCTCAATCTCTCCTGCTCGGGGTTAAGTATGTCCTCCCCCTGACGACTCATTACCCTGGTTATAGCAAGAGGCTCGGAGGGACGCCCAAGGTTGGGAAAGGTAGTGTAGGCCCTGGCCATATCGATTGGGGCAACGGAAGTAACACCCAGACCGAGGGGGAAACTGCGGGGAAAGAGATCCTTGTCGTCCTTTCTGTCCGCCATGTCAAGCATATCGGCGGCTCTATCGATTGCAGGTTCAAAACCCACACCGTCGAGTATCTGCAGGCTCGGTACGTTCATGCTGTTAGCAAGTGCATCCCGCAGCAGAACGGAGCCTTGCCACGACCCAAGGTAGTTCATGGGTGTGTAGTCGCGGCCCTGGTCGTCAAAGAACACAATTGGTCCGTCGTATATGCGGCTGGCGGGAGTGTACTCACCCGAGGAAATAGCCGCGGAGTAGTAGAAAGGCTTAAAGCTCGAGCCGGGTTGTACCTTTGCATCCACGGCACGATTGTACCGCTTTGTCTCGAATTCGCTCCCCCCGACCATAGCGAGTATGTGCCCGCTCTTGTTATCCAGGGTAACAAGAGCCCCTTCTACCTGGGAACGGCTCGACCTGTCACGCTCTTTCTCGACGGAATATTTGGATACTGTGTTGATTTTGTTTGACCCGAACATTCCCGACAGCATCTCCAAAGCGGGGTTAATTGTATTGTAGTATACATCGAGGGAATCTTTTTTTGCCTTTGCACCGGATACTCTAATATCCGGAATATCAAAAGAGAGGGAGAGAAGGTCGATAATGGGAATATAGGAATCTTCGACAATATCGAGCCGTTCCTTCCTTTTGCTGTTGTACTGCTCGTTGACGCGACGGTAGGACTTTTCCATGATCTCCTGGGCGATTTTTTGAATGTCCAAATCCAGGGAGGTATGAACTATAAACCCATCCTGGTTAATATTTACCGCCCCATAGAGCATGTCGTTCAGTTGAAGTCGGACGTACTCCGAGAAATATGGTGCTTTGCTTGTGTTATCAAAATATGCGCTGGCTATATTTGTGCGACCGTAATTGTATGAGTCCCAGTAGCGCTGGTAAGATATATCCGCCTCCTCCGCTGTTATATAGCCGAGGGAGATCATATGCTCGAGGACATTCTGCTGTCTGGCCCGTGCCCGCTCCGGATGATTGATAGGGGAGTACGCCGACGGGCTGGCAAGCTGTATAACAAGAATTGCCGCCTCGGCTACCGTTATCTCTTCCGCGGGATGGTTAAAGTAGAATTGGCTGGCAGCCTCGACCCCGTACGTGTTATGCCCGAAATACATTTCGTTCATGTAAATTTCGAGAATTTCGTATTTGGAAAGCTCGCGTTCCATCTGGAAGGCGAACCACAGTTCTATGAGCTTGCGTTCTATTGTTTTTTTGCTTCGGTCCGCATAGAGTCTCCCGGAAACCTGTTGCGTAAGGGTGCTTCCTCCGGAAAAGTAGGTTCCCCGTATCAGGTTCCAGGCAGCCCTTACCGTACCGCGTATGCTAAAGCCCTTATGGTCGAAGAAGGATGCATCTTCCCGGCTTAGCAAGGCAAAAATCAGGTGTTTCGGTAAATTGTTTACAGGGACTATATCGCGCTTTACATCGGAGAATATCTCCGCAATCAGCTCTCCGTCTCTGTCGAGTATTTGAGTGGGAATGGCAGGCTGGTACTCTCGCAGATCCGATCTTATGTCGCTGTTGTGTAGACCGGCCAGAACGACACCGGTGGAGACTCCGATTCCGGCGGTGAGCACTACCGTGAAAATAAGTAAGACTTGTATCAAAATCCGTGTTTTTCTGGAATAAAAACGCATATCCGATGTTTTACCACCCTTCATTTATATGTTTCTCCGTCTATATCTTTTATAAAACGGGCTGCAACCGGATCTTCCGGATCGAGCTCCAGGACAGTTCTGAAAAAACGCGTAGCCATCTCTATATCTCCCTTTTTAAGGGACAGCACCGCCAAATTGGATATTATCTTGGTGTTCTCCGGCTCGAGCTGGAGGGCCTTCTCCAGATATTTCCTCGAGGCCTCGTGTTCTCCGGTCTCCATACTGCATATTCCGAGTTCGTTCAGAGTGTCCGTGTGTTCGGGATTCAGCTCGAGGCTGCGGATAAAAGCCTCTTTTGCCCCCTTCCATTCCTCTTTCTTGCGAAGTCCCCATCCAAGAAGAAACCATCCGTTCCATACCTCCGGGTTCGACTGAAGAAACTCGCGAATAAGGGTAATGCCGCGATCCTCCTCTCCTATACGGATAAAGTCGTAGGCCTCTGCAAAGGTTTTATCCTCGCGGTTGTGGGAATCCATCCGCTGCAGCAGCTCTTCCACCTCCGACCGATGCTCCGTGGAATCGGAGAGTTGTAAAAACCGGGAGAGCTCCTGCTTTGCCCTGTAGATGTTACCCCTTTTTATAAAGAAGTGTCCAGCGTTGTAGTGCACATCGGCTGAATTGGGGTGGTATTCAAGGGCTTTCGAGTACACGGTAAAGGCGGTGTCCAGATACTCTTCCGCCTCCTCCTGCTTGTAGTGTTTTTCCAAGTCTTCGCCTTTTTGTTCGAGTACAAGGGCGAGATTTACCCAAGAGCCGGGGTGTTCCGGAGCAAAATTCACCATAGAGCGGAAAATCTCTTCGGCCAGTTCGAACTCCTTCTCTTTGGCTTTTACTATTCCTGTCTGAGTCATTTCCGCAACGATATTCGGCTGCACGCTGTGAACAAAACTTCTGTAGTATTCGATGTGTTCGTGATCGGGCTTGTAGGCAAATATTTTCAGCATCGCAGAGATTATCATCTCCCAGGAGAGGTTTTCCAGTTGAAAATTTTCCTGCCCCGGAGGCGGCTCTACCGGCAAGGGGATATCGGGGTCCAGCGTAACGTCTCCTATTTCTCTCTCCATCTCCCGGGGAAGGGAGAAGTAGGATATTCGTTCGAGGGGGGAGGTGTCTGCAGGGAAAACAAGATCTTCTGAAGTAGGGGGCATATTACTCCTGCTCATTGTTATTTTCGTTGTTTTCCCCGGAAACATGCTTCTTTTTCCTTTGTTTGAGGTAGTCGTTTATCAGCATCTTGTATTCCATGGGAACTCTGTTTTCGTGATATTTAACCGCTATTGCGGCGAGGTCTTTTCTCCCCTCAACCGCTTCGTAGCGGACGGACTCTCCTTCTATGGCGATAATATCGTTGTTAACAGTTTCTAACTGGAGAACAACCTCTTTTTCGATTAAAAATTTAGCTACCCCCGCAATTATTACCTTTGCCCCGGAGAAGGATACATCCCTTACTATGCAGTTTCTCGGCACTTCCTGTACAAAAAGCTTTGCACCCTTATTCTTCAAACCCATTTTTTTTACTGTTTGCACGTCGAGGGTTATGCGTTCTTCCGACCTTTTTTTTGAATTGCTGGCCGCTTCGAGTATTTGTCCCAGGATGGCTATGAGGTCGTTAGCCGGTCGTTTGGTAAACTCCAGGCTTACAAAATTGAGGTTCGGCTTGTCCTTGTCGTAGGGGTTGTACCCGTTTACCTTTGCAGAGACGAAGAAGAGAACGGGATCGTTTTTATCGGCGTCCTTAAAGGCGAAGCGCAGAGAAACCAGGTTGTTGGCTTCCCTTATTTGCTCGTATATTTCCGGAGTTATATTGGCAACAACCTTGGCGCCGCTCATGGAGCAGCTGTAGACTATGCACGGCCATTGGTATCCTAGCCCCTTAAGGTAGATCATTTTGGTAAGAAGACCGGTTGCCCTGATTACCTCTTTGGTAAAGGTTACCTCCACATCCCGGTATTGCTCGTAGTAGTTGCTGATCTGCTGATTAGTTAAGATAGGCATCCTCTTCCCATAACCGCCTTTTAGCAATAGTTTGGTATGTCGCTGCACGGCTACCGAAACGACGAAAATAGCCGTGTCCGGCTATCTTCTTGCCAGTAGAATAACCCGCGGTGCCGCTCGGGGCGTATCTCTTGAACTCTACGGTTCAAGTGGGTTTCCGCGGCGGAGCATCCTGTTCGACCTCGAGGGCCGAGCAATTCAACTCCGCTATTTTGGAATCCCGATTCGTTATTTTGACCCAAGAGATTTTTTCCCCCTCCCGAACACCGCAGGAAAAATTGCTGTCTATGTCTACTATTCAAGATTCTTGTCAATCAACTCGATCATCCTGTGCGTTATTGCCTCGAGTTGAGAATTATCCTGCGTTCTCTTAAAGAGCTCATCTGTTACCAGTATACTTGAAATTATGGCGATACGTAAAGGATCGCTTATACCCATATCCCGGCGAATTTCTTCAAATCTGTTCTCGACGCTGCGCAGAACAGAGGAGAAATACTCCGGATCTTCGCTGGTGCGAATTGTAAAAGAGGTACCGAGTAAATGTACACGTATCGGTTGATTGTCCATAATGGCACCCTTTTGGCTTGAATATCCCGGAGCTAAGCCCTCCTAAAAGATGTCAAGCTCCCCGCTGTGCGGTTCCGGTGCTTTTTCCTGCGGCTCTTCCTCTGTTTCTTCGGCCTCTATTTCCTCGGCTTCATCGGCGGCTTGGTTTTGCGCTTCATGTGACCCATGTTCATGTGATTCATGGACATGGGTCTCCGGCGTATCGGTAGGGGAGGTGTGCCCCGGGTGCGAGGAGTGCCCGGAGTCTGTTGACGGTCCAAAACCGGCTCCGGCTATTTCGGCTTCAGGGTTCAAGTCGTCATCGAGCATGTTTAATTGATCTATAGCGTTCTTTATGCCCTTCTCGATGTCACCTTGATCTTTTTTAAAGGATTCAATGAGCTTTTCAAGCTCTTGAATCCTTTTATTGTAGGTCTCCAGCTTTGTTTTGAGCGAGCTGTTCTCCTTCTTAAGAGTATCGATAGCGGATACGGCTTTTCGTACTTTCTCGTCCAGGAGTTTTATCTGCTCAATCGTAATCATGCTGTTATACCCTGTTTTATTTTGCCAGTGCGGATTTGGAGCTCGCGACCAGCTCGGAGAACGCCTGTTTGTCTTCAATTGCGAGGTTGGATAGGGCTTTCCTGTTTAGTTTGATCTGAGCCTTGTCGAGACCGTGCATAAATTGAGAGTAACTTATCCCCTCATTGCGGCAGGCGGCGGATATGCGAGCTATCCAGAGACGCCGGAAATCTCTCTTTCTTCTTTTTCTGTCCCTATAGGCATACTGACCTGCCTTTGTAACCGCATCTTTTGCAGCCCGAAAGTTAGTGCTCCTGCGGCCCCAAAACCCTTTTGCCTCTTTGAGTATCTTTTTACGGCGTTGCAGACGCCTTTTTCCATCTGTTGCGCGTGGCATATGTATTCGCTCCTTCCTCTTTAGGTAATATCTTCAAAAAAATTAAGCTTTCGGATAACGGCCTTAAAAACTGTAGGGCAACAGCCGTTTTGCCTTCTTTGTCTCTTCTGCACTCAGAGTACCGGCTTTTCGCAGGTTTCGCTTCGTCTTCCTCGATTTTTTGGTGAGGATATGGCGCAGACCCATTTTTTTGTACTTGATCTTTCCGTTTCCAGTTACCCGGAAACGCTTTGCCGCGGATTTGCGAGTTTTCATTTTCGACATGACTGTTCCTCTCTATGTGTCTATTTCTTTATGCTTTTTGGACTTAAAATCATCGACATGAATCGGCCTTCCATTTGGGGTTTTCTGTCGACATTGTATTTTGCCTCTAATTCGTCGAGTTTTACCAGGATCAGCTCGAGGACTTGCCTTCCTATCTCGGTATGGGCCATCTCTCTGCCGCGGAACCTTATGGTAACCTTTACCTTGTTGCCCTCTTCGAGGAAGCTTTTTACGTGATCCGTCTTGAACTCGAGATCGTGCTTCTCTATTTTAGGCTGCATTCTTATCTCTTTGAGCTTGACCTGTGTCTGCTTCTTTTTTGCCTCTTTGCGCTTCTTTTCCTGTTCGAACTTGTATTTACCGTAATCGAGAACTTTGCACACCGGAGGGTTTCCCTGAGGCGCAACCTCTACAAGATCGGAACCCGCTTCTTGGGCAAGTTCGAGGGCTTTCGGTGTACTCATTACCCCTCTCTGTTTACCCTCATCGTCAATTACTCGAACCTCTCGGACGCGGATTTGTTCGTTAATCCGCAAATCTTTTGCAGCCAATATTCCTCCTATAAGTTACACACCACAGTGGCGTGTATATAAGTACAAAGTGAGTGTAAATATAGCATTCAGGATAAAAAGAGTCAAATGGTAGAATCGTTATCTGAATTGCCGTCTTACCGGAAAATAAAAAAAGTATGTGCTAAATTGTCCAAAATGTGCGATAGTAGTATTAAGTAGTAAAATCAAGGAGATGCAATCTATGGATGCGTTTGATTATTCAATTGACTGTGCAAGAAGACTGAAAAAAATGTACTCCGAGTACTCAAAAGCGGTAGTAGATGAGGGGTTAAGAAAGTTCTTCTCTTCGATGGGAGAGCAGGAGGTCTCGCATATCCAGTTTCTAAAGGAAAAGAAGAGGGAACATGCTGCTCACAAGGCAACTATGCAGAGGGCCGAAGAAGTAACAAAAGAGCTGGGAGACCCGCCTCCGGAGAAAGAGGTTGCCTCTATGGACAAATTGGACTTCCTCTCCCATGCAGCGGAGATGGAAGAGCAGACGATGAACCTCTATAAAAAAGTCCTTGATTGTTGTAACGACAACAGCGAGTTTTCATCGATTTTCAAGAGCCTTTACGACGAGGAGAAACGTCATCTGGCTCTTGTAAAGGATCGTTACGATCTGGAATCTCTTATGTAGTGAGCAATTTTGGAATTGCTGTGTGCATGTTGCATCAATTTCTCTTAAGTGCTAATCTTGCAGCGCTATGACTCTATTTTTAATTTTGACAATGCCCTGCGCAGGAATTTTATATATCCGTCTTTTATATAAGAGATCCTTTTTTACCGACGAGATAAAGGGCTCTCTCTTATATGGAGCAGCGGCATATATTATCGCCCTCGGACCTGTTTTTCTGGTCCATACCCTGGTGCCTTTCTCCTATACCCCTTCGAGTCTTTATGTCAACGCGTGGCTCAAAGAGTTTCTCGTCTACTGGATTGCCGGCCTTCTCCTTTTGACTTTAATGCGACGGAGAGTCTTCAAGCTTTTTACAGAGGAGGGGAGATGGGCCGAAAGTGCGGGCTTTTGGACCGGATTTCTCATACCCGTCGGTATCTGCATCGCTATAGTGGAGTATCCCTCCTACTCTCCCTACACGTTGTTTCTTTTTCCTGTTTTGCTGCTTATCCTTTTCTGGGTGAGCTCGGCGGCTTCTTTTCTCACGTACAATTCGGAGAAACTGTTAACAAAGATTCTTGCACCCCTCGCGGGAACGGTCTTTACCCTTGCCGCGGCGCTGGTTCCCTACTTTTTTTCCGTACATTATCATCTATGGGGTTATCTGTTTTTCATTTTTCTTGCAGCCGCCGGGGCTGCGGGAGTATATACTGTAGAGAGATTCTTCCCCCAGTTTCATAAAACCCACACCCTCAAGAAAAACTGTTCCCCGGAAAACTCTACAGTTTCCCCGGGAACAGATTCGGACTCCCCGGAGATCTAAGCCCCGGTCTGAGCCAATCCATGACCCAAGCCCCGGTCTGAGCTCTCAAGGCCTGCAGGGGCGCGGCTAAGCTCTTCCCGCGGAGCCGAGGACGTT
>JBKHFZ010000118.1:0-8362 GCA_046539925.1 Spirochaetaceae bacterium | reverse complement strand
CGTCAAAAACCAGATCTTCCGATAAGTTGCCTTCAGTATAAAAGTCGGAGAAATTTGTAGTGGTTTCCGTTTTGTAATCGTCTTTATCGTAACACACCACCACCGCGTCTCCCGCGTTAAAGGAGGTGCCGTCGGCGTCAAAAGATTCTTCTTCATTCCATTTATCGCTGCCACCGTGCTTTTTAAGCGAGCTCTCCGTCAGATCCTCTGTATAAAAAAGCGCGTAGAGATCTGTATCGTCGTTTGTTATTGAACCGGCTTTGCTGTCGGCGATTTTTTTCCAATCTTCATCGTTAGAGTCGTATTCCCAGACGATTCCTCCCGTCCTTGCGTACACCCTTTCGCCAACTTCCAGAACCTGGCGTACTTGCAACTCGGAGATATCCGAGTCGTTGAGCTTTATCTGTTGGTCTATGGAGTAGAAGATTCCCGGGCCGTCGGCGTTGCAGGAGAGAATGAAGCCGAATGTCGAGAGAGAAAGAATGATCAATCCGTATATATGTCTGTGTGTACGCATTTTGTGTATCCCTATGAAAAGTGATATCGGGCGGAAAAACTCAAATCGAGCATATTGCCGAAGCTCGAATTATCCCCATGCTCGCCAAAGTAAATCTCGGGAACCCACCAGTAGTTGAGGGAGAGCCCCAAGCCCCATTCGGCGTTTAGATTGTAATACCCGGAAATACCGGGCTTTACAACAGGCCCGAAGTAGAGCTGGTCTTTATACCGGTTAAACACCACGCCGCCGTGTAAACTCACGGGGAACTCGAAACCGGCATTTCGAAACATATACTCCACACTCATGGTAATGGGAATAAGACTGTGGGTAGCGCCGTTTGGATCGAAGGAGAATGTCCCCGCCAGTTCGACACCCAGGGAGAACCTGTTGTTCACGTAGCTACCCCAGGCAAGGGAGCCGCTGCCGCCGAGGCTCAACTGCCCAAAGGAGGATTCGAATGTATCGGTATCATCATTATTCCCGGGAAAATGGAAGAAAAGGGGCCTGAAAAAACCTCCATTTATAGTAAAGTGCTGGCTGCCGAGCTCGTACGGCTCAATAAACTGCTCTTCCTCCTCCGGAGGCTCCTCAGTCTCCGGCATAGAAGGTTCCGGAGCATCTTCCGGCAGCTCCTCTCCATTACCGTTGCCGTCGTTGTTGCCGTCGCCGTTATCAATACCGGCTTGAGCACTCAGGGGCAAACCAAGCACCAGCAGGAGCAGAAAAACCAAAACAGTTAATTTATAATTCAAATAATTCATAGTATCCTGTAGTTCCCTAAAAAAAAAGTATCGGCCGGGCACTCGCCTCATGCTACGAGCCCAATAGTAGCACTTGTACTTCTCTTTATCAACTAGTCTCGGGAGGAGGGTTCGAGAGGAAGTAGAGAAATTTGGTTTACCCACCCTTTGAACCACCCCAAAACGCCTAGATAGAAGGGTGGGAAAAGGATCTGTTTTTTAGTATACTACCTCCGCACAAGAATAGCGAAAAGGAGAATATATATGTCGGCAGAAATTGTAAGCGGAAAAGAGATAGCACAGACTATGCGCGAAGAGATCAAAGAGGAAGTGGAGAAACTCGTGCAAAGGGGAGTAACCCCCGGCCTGGGCGTTGTTCTGGTTGGGGAGGACCCCGCGAGCGCCTCCTATGTACGGGCAAAGGAGAAAGCCTGCGAGAAAGCGGGAATATACTCCGACGACAACAAACTTCCCGCGGACACCAAGGAAGAAGACCTGCTCGCCCTTATAGACAGGATGAACGAGGATCCAAAGATACACGGGATTCTCGTGCAGCTTCCCCTGCCCAAGCATATCGACGAGGAGAAGGTGCTCCTGCGGATAAATCCGGAGAAAGACGTAGACGGGTTTCATCCCTACAATGTGGGCAAAATGATGCTCGGACAGGAGGCCTATTTGCCCTGTACACCCCACGGGGTTGTGCAGATACTCAACCGCTCCGGGGTAGATGTAAAAGGCGCCCACGCGGTTATAGTTGGACGGAGCAATATTGTGGGCAAACCCCTGGCAAACCTGCTGCTGCAAAAAGTGGAGGGGAGAAACGCGACGGTTACGGTGTGTCACTCCGCGACAAAGGATATGGCCTCCCTCACTCGACAGGGGGATATCGTAATTGCCGCGGCGGGAAAGCCGGAGATGATAACGGCGGATATGATAAAAGAGGGCGCTGTAGTTATCGATGTGGGAGTAAACAGGGTAGAAGACTCCAGTAAAAAGAAGGGCTACAGGCTCGTCGGCGATGTGGATTTCGAGGGGGTAAAGGAGAAAGCCTCCAAAATTACCCCGGTTCCCGGAGGAGTAGGCCCAATGACAATTACCATGCTCCTCTACAACACCCTCGAATCGGCTCGAAGACACAACCCGCAGGTATGAAGAAGAAAAACAGTCTGCAGTCGCAGTACAGCACCCTTCACTCGGACCCGTTTCCTCGGACTGTTCGCCTCTCCTTCGAATTCGGGGAGAACTCTTCTCTAACGGAGCTCCTCTTCAAGAAGGTGGAATGGAGCGTGGAAGGGGAAACACGGGGCTTGAGGTACGGAGAGAACCCTCATCAGGAGGCGGGGCTTTACAAACTGGTAAACGGCAATATTACCCTTGCGGGGACCGAGTATATCGGCCCCCAAAAGGGCCTTGTAACGGAAGCCGAGCTGCTGCAGGGGGGAAAGCACCCTGGCAAGATCAATATTACCGATGTGGATTCCGCTCTGGGGATCCTCAAACATCTCCCGGATTCCCCTGCAACGGTTATTGTCAAACACAACAACCCCTGCGGGGTGTCGCAAAAGGATTCCCTGGCCGAGAGCTACAGAGCGGCCTTCGATGCCGACCCGATTGCCGCCTTTGGCGGTGCCGTGGTATGCAACAGGGAGATGGACAGGGAAACCGCCGGAGAAATCGCATCCAGATACACCGAGGTGGCCGCCGCACCGGAATACGCCGAAGGTGCCCTCGAAATTCTGCAAAAACGAAAAAATATACGAATATTCCGCGTTCCCCGTATGGACCGTCTATCGGAATACCTCTTCCACCCTTATGTGGATATTACCTCTCTTATGGACGGCGGGCTTATCCTGCAGAAATCCTACGAGACAAAAATTCAGGGGGTAAAGGATTTCCTTCCCGCGGAAGCACACCACAAGGGCAAGGATTACCGCTGCAACAGAGCTCCCTCCAAGAAAGAGTTGGAGGATCTGCTCTTCGGATGGAGGGTAGAGACGGGTATAACCAGCAACTCGGTTGTCTATGTAAAGGATAGAACAACCCTGGGAATCGGTACGGGGGAGCAGGACAGGGTTGGAGTTGCCCGGATTGCAGCGGAAAAGGCCTACAGGAACTACCAGGCACGCACAGCAGGCGGCTCTTCCCAAAACACGCCGGAGAGTTTTACTCAAACCGGCAAGCCTGATATTCTCAAAGGGGCAGTGATGATATCCGACGGCTTTTTCCCCTTTCGAGACGGGGTGGAGGTAGGCCTCAAGGAAGGGGTGAGCGCTGTTGTGCAGCCGGGGGGATCTGTAAGAGATTGGGAAGTTATCGAGGCATGCAACAAATATTCGGCTGCTATGGTTTTTACCGGGGAGAGGAGTTTCCGACACTAATACTATGACATCAACCTCAAAAAATCGGCGCCCCTTTATTATTGCCCTCGTCTCGGCTGTAGTTATAGCCCTTGTTATATCGGGTTCTCTATTCTACCTCGGGCGTAAAATCGAATCGTCACACAGCAAAATAGACAGACTCCGCAGCTCGATTTTTCACGAGGTGGAGACACATTATTCGGCCCTGCAGAATCTCTATTCGAGTACTACTCTTATGGCCGAGGATGTGCAGAGACTTCAGAGAACACTCAATATCTCGCCGGGAAGTTACGGCCTCGAGGAGAACATCTTCGAAGAGGAGGAAGAGACCGACACCGAGGATTCACAAGACGAGAACGTCTCTTTTTTTAAGGCTTTAGACAGATTAATTTCGGAAGATGAGATAAACAGTGTTCAACAATCGGTCGCCGGGCTCTTCGAAGAATCCGGTGATCTCTCCTCTTTTCTTGAAGAGAGGAATCTTGCCTTGGAAAAAACAGACACACTCACTTGGGAGCTTGCACCCAAGGCGGGAGGAGGAGACGGAGAACAGCTCCTGGGCTCGACCTGCAAAGTGGAGGCTCAAAAAAAATCCTCCCGTGAGTACGTACTTGCCCTTTCTCCGCCCCACGGCCACGGGAACCGGGAAGGGATCGAACTCCCCCTCTCCCGTAACTCCTACTCCCTCTCCTCCGACGGGAGAGAAGAGCTTAAAAGCTTTATCGCAAAAACCCAGCACAAGTTGGAGGAGCATCTCCTGCGGATCGAGGAGAGAGTGAGGGAGGTGGAAGAACTTGTCTCCTCTCCTCCCGTGGAAGAGGTATGTGCGGAAAAACAATTGAGCCCGGGAGAGGCAGAAAACACAGCCTCCACTGTAGAGTGGACCCCTAGCGGCTCCGGTTTTGAGGATTCCGTCTCTTTTGGTATAGAGAAAGAACAGGGTAATTTCTTCATTGTTGCAGGGGAAGAGAAGAATGGGGAGAAGATGCGCTTTGACGCTCTGGATACATTCTCTGAAGCCCTGAGAGAGACACTCTCCGCGGTAGACACGAGAACGAAAACGGAGAAAGCAGTAGACAGATCCATCGAGAGGATCCGTCACATGGCGGAGGACGAGGCCTTCAAGGAGTATCTATCGCAGAAAGATCTTGAACTTGACGACGAGCCGAGGGAGGGAGCGGACCACATCTATTTCGACCTGCTCTCCAAGGATACTCCCTCCGGGAACAGCGGCGAAGGGAGAAAGGGCGCCTTCGCGGTTCATAAGGAAGAGGGAACTATCTATATTGTCGATTCGGACGAGGTAATAATCAGCTCTCTGCGAAACATAGACAGGGGAGAGGCGTTTCACTCCACCGGCTCGCCATCGGGAGCACGCCTCCCCGATAATTTTTCATCCTGGTCGGGAGTCTCCTCCGAGGATCAACACGATAAGGTAATTCTTTTGTGCGGTATCCACGAAAACAATGCAGACACCATAATGCTCGCCCGACTCTCCGGCGAAAACATAGCGCTTTTGAGCGTTCCCCGGGATATCTATTACCAAGAGCGAAAACTTGCCTCCTACTACCGTGTCTACGGGCCCGAAGAGCTCCGCCGGGTAATTTCCAAGATAACCGGAGTAAGGATAGACGGGTACATCAGTGTGGATATGTACGCCTTTATCGAAGTAGTAGATATATTGGGGGGCATAGAAGTTACCCTCGAGGAGGCTCTAGTTGACCCTACCTATCGGATAAAAGAAGACGGAAAGTGGAGCACCCTCCATTATTCCGAGGGCAGTCACAAGCTCAACGGAATAGAGGCGCTTAGAGTTGCCCGCTCCCGCCACACCTCCGACGATTTCGACAGAGGAAAAAGGCAGCATCTTATTCTTGCTGCCTTAAAGGAGAAACTGAATTCTCTCCACGCGGGGGACATCTCTAAACTCAAAGACATTTTTGAAGCTCTTCTAAACTATATTCATACCAATTACTCCCTAATGGAGGCGGTACAGCTTTTCTCCTCCTACCACGATGTACCCATAGCCTCCTTAGAGGGACTGTCCTCCGAAAACGTTCTCTACGTCACCTACAGCAACCTCCACCGTCTCGGCAAGGAGATGGACGAGGTGGATGAGGATTTTCCAAAGGGGGCGTGGATACTTTTGCCGGAGGAGGACGATTGGAGAGCTATTGAGTGGTTTGTGCAGAGGAGCTTCGGGATGTCGGAAAAGACGAAGGAAAGATCCACAGAGGAGCAGAAGCAATAGAACAGATGAAATATTACTGGATAGAGACCTACGGATGCCAGATGAATGTAGCCGAAGCGGAGGCTCTGGAACTCGAACTTTTACAATCCGGCTGGAAAAAAGCCCCCTCCGAAGAGGCGGCCGACGCGGTAATTCTCCACACCTGCTCGGTAAGACAGACGGCGGAAGACAGGATTTGGGGCAGAATAGGCTATTATAGACATGTTAAACAGAACAGAAAATTCACCCTCCTGGTTATGGGCTGCATGGCGGAGAGGCTGAAGGAAGAGATAATTCGCAGCTCTCCGGAGGTCGATCTTGTTGTGGGGAACTTTGCCAAGCATTCGATAGTAGACGAGCTCAATGCACTCGATACCCTCAACACAGACCTCTCGAAGGAGCACAAACTCCTGATGGAGGAAAATGGAGAGTTCCGTTTTTCCCCCGCCCACGCAAAGGAGGGCTCGTTTCACTCTTATATTCCCATTATGCACGGTTGCAGCAACTACTGCACCTACTGCATTGTTCCCTACGTGCGGGGAAGGGAGATTTCCCGCTCCCCTTCGGAGATTATGGGGGAGATAGAGCATGCCGAAGAGGTGGGGGTTAGAGAAGTTACACTGCTCGGACAAAATGTCAACTCCTATGCATTCGAAGAGAACGGCAGCAGGAGAGATTTTCCCCAGCTCCTCTCTCTTATTCTAGGCACACTCGATAGAATCGAATGGCTCCGGTTTGTCACCTCCCATCCCAAGGATGTTTCTCCCCGGCTTATTGCCCTGATTGCAGAAGAGGAGAAACTCTGCAGACACTTTCATCTGCCGGTCCAACACGGTTCCGATAAAATACTGAGGTCCATGAACCGACGGTACAGTCGAAGGGATTATCTTACCCTTGTAAAAGAATTGAGGGAGCAAGTACCCGACATCTCTCTTACCACGGATATCCTGGTGGGCTTTCCGGGAGAAAAGCAGGAAGATTTTGAAGCTCTCCTCTCTCTTATGAAGGAGGCAAGATTTGACGATGCCTTTATGTACTACTTTAACCCCCGGGAGGGAACACCGGCAGCTCAGTTCGAGCATCAGGTACCGCGGGAGCTGAAACTCGAGAGACTGTCCGAGGTAATTGCGCTGCAGCGTTCTATAAGCCTCGAGAATCGTCAAAAACGAATCGGGTCCCGGGAACCGGTAATGGTAGACAGTGTCTCGAAAAAGAACGATAAGGAGATGCGCGGTCATACGGAAAAGGATGAACCCGTTGTATTTCCGGGAGAGAAGGGTTTAATCGGTTCTCTTGTACCTGTAAAGCTCGAAGGTCTTGCAGGTACCACATTTAAGGGCACCCTTGCCGGTGCGACTACGGAGGGCATAAAATGAGACACATGGGCACTATTTTTATACGGCCTTTCTCTTACGGTATACTTTTGTTCGTGTGTATTTTCTCTATAATCGCCATCACCACAAGCTACGGCGAGAACGACGGTGAACAGTGGAACTCTTTATCCGCGGAGGAGAAGACTGATTGGCTGGCCGAAAACAGGGAAGATCCGCATTTTTACGACAGACTTCTCAATACCGCGGAGGCTTTCGAGGAGCCCTCACGCTCAAAACAAATTCTCGAGGGCTATCTCCCTCTTCTCGATAAGCCGGAAGAGCGATACAAAGTGCTGCTGAATCTTGCGCGCATGGAGGAGAGCCTCGGAAACTATGGAAATGCCCAAACCTACTACCAGTCGGCGGCCTTTGTACGGAGGGGAGAACGCGACTATAATGCCCTGTTTCACTCCGCGCTGCTGCTTATAGAGCAGGGTGAATTCTCCTTGGCCGAAGTACAGCTTAGACGAATACACGAGAATACCGATTCCGCGGAGCTAATGCGCAAAGCACAGCTCAATCTCGCGCGGCTTTACGCGCTTTCCGGAAAAAACGAACAAGCGGAAAGCGCTGTTGCCGGTATTATGGAAGAGGATGAGATGGGGGAGGAGGATGGAGGCGCCGAGATCTACTATCTTGTGTACGCCGTCTCCTCGCATCTTAAAATGGAAGAGCAGGCGCAGGCCGCCAGACAGAGACTCATAGAGAAGTTTCCAAAATCACCGGAAGCCCAACTGGTACAGGGATTGGCCGAAGAGGCGCCGAGTATGGAGAAGGTCTTCGGTCTCCTCGGCGGTGCCGGAGAAATCCCCGTGGAAACGGCGGAAATACGGGAATCCGATTCGGTGGAGACCCGGGAACAGCCGCAGCAGGAGGAGACACAAGGGACCACCCAGGAGCAACAGAAGGCGAGGGGAGTGCAGACCGGTTCTTTCCGGGATATAGAGAATGCCGACTACATGGCGGCGGAACTCGAAAAAAAAGGCTTTACCCCACGGGTGGAAGAAAAAACGGTAAACGAAACCAAGTACCACCAGGTTATCGTTCCCATACCGGAAGACACAGAGGCCCAGAGTATTATGATTAAATTAAAAGAAGAGGGCTTCGAAGGCTATCCTGTGTACTAGCTGCCCTCTGTTTCTATATCGTCGTCTCCGTTATCG
>JBKHFZ010000117.1:0-8745 GCA_046539925.1 Spirochaetaceae bacterium | reverse complement strand
CCGCCGAGACCTGCCCCGACTATAGCAACCCGTTTTCTCTGTAGCGTATCCGTGGCAAATCCGCTTTTCACCATACACCCATAATATCTCCTCCTCCCGTAAGATGCAAATGAAAAACCCTGGATGAAAACCGCGCCCGACTAAACAGCCCGTCGAAGTGCTTTAAAAATGATAATTTTGAAAAGCCACCATTGATTCCGTTCATCTTCCGTATACAATAGAGGCATGAGGGGAGTCTATACTTCTATTTGTATACTGCTGTGCGCGGTTCTGCCGTTACCCGCGGCATATGGGGACAACACCGGACCCGAGGCCGAAGGACTCTCTACTGAATATATACTTACTTTTTTACTAAGCGAGGAAGATGAAGATATCGATGCAGAGATACGCCGTCTTTCCGAAGAGCTCGAAAAGAGCCCCTCCGGGTCCTCCGAAGAAGCTCATGTGCGCTACTCCCTCGGAGTACTGCACATCTACCGCTGTATACGCTCAAAAGAACAAAAGGAAGAGGATGCATACCGCGCTCTCGAACTGTTAGAGGAGATTGAAAAGGAATTCGGCCATTCGAAGCTCTTCAAAGTGCATCTTGGAATGGCCTACTCCTTTATTGCCGAAATTCGCAGAACCTTTGGGCTTTCCCAACTAAAAAAGATGCACTCGATTATGACATCGATTCCCGAGGATCATCCCGACTGGCTGACGAGATTTCTCAGGGGTACAACGCTTTTTGAGGTTGGAACCGAACTTCCTGGAATATTTCTGGTAAGGAAAATTAAAAAGGACTCCCTGAATCTCGGCCGTGCAGACCTGGAGTATATAGAGCAGCGTTACCGCGCTTCCCCCGGCGGCGGCTATAATCCGGAAACCTACAATTTTGAAGAAAAACCTGTACCAACCGAGATTGCAGAACAGGCCCGCACCATGCTACAAAAGACGGATGAGTAAGGCCCCCTGGAATACACCTCATCATCCACCAAAAGCCGGATTTGCCGGAGGATTAAAAGAGGGTATAGGCATCTTTATCGGATATATGCCCATTGCCCTGGCATTCGGTCTACTGTCAAAAAACACCGGTCTCTCCCTCGCACATACCACGGGGATGAGCCTTATCGTCTTTGCAGGGGCATCCCAGTTTATGGCCCTCGAGCTTATCGCAATAGGTACGGGTCATGTGGAGATCGTCTTCTCCACCTTTATGGTAAATATACGGCATCTGCTTATGAGCATGTCCCTCCATGAACGAATACCCCGGGAGAGTAAACCACGAAAGGCGTTTGCCGCTTTTTTTGTTACCGACGAAGTCTTTGCCGTAGCATCCACACGAGAGGGGGAAGTGCAGTCCACCTATATATACGGCCTCGGAATAATGGCCTATCTTGGATGGACGATACACACGGGAATCGGTTATGTGGCAGGCACTTTTCTCCCGGTAAACCTGCAGGAGGGGATGGGTGTGGCACTCTACGCGATGTTTATCGGTCTGCTTGTACCGGCGGTACACGTGTATAGAAAGGCCTTTTTCCTCGCCGCCGCGGCGGCTGTTCTCAATTCTCTGTTCGGCCTGTTTCTCCCCACCGGCTGGGCGATAATCTCTGCGGTTATTGTTGCGGTTCTTCTTTTTGAATTTATTGGAGACACATCTTCCGGAGATACCGAAGAAGGAGAAGAATAGATGCCTGGACTTACGAGTACAGAGCTGTGGGCAGTTATCGTGGCTATGGGGCTTGTCACGTATCTGCCCAGAATGGCGCCCATGGTAGCGGTTAACGCGGAAAAGCTCCCGGCACGCCTGGTCCGTATGCTCAAGAATATTCCCTACGCGGCCCTGGGAGCGCTCATTTTCCCGGGTATCCTCTCTATAAACGACAACATCTTATACGGTATTATAGGAGGCCTCGTCGCAGCGGGGGCGGCATACCTAAAACTCCACCTGGTACTTGTAGTGATAATCTCTATTGCAGCCGTTACCCTTACCGCACAGGTTTTTTAATGGGAGAACATCAAAAAGGTTATTTGAAAGAAGTTCACTCTCCCGAAATCACCTGATCCATCGAGTAGAGTCCCGGCTCCTTACCTACGAGAAAACGTGCCGCCCCTACTGCCCCCGCGGCAAACACTCTCCTTGAGTAAGCCCTGTGGCTAATGGTAACAACCTCATCTTTTCCGGCAAAAAGCACATCGTGGTCTCCCACTATACTCCCTCCGCGTACGGCATGAATACCCAACTCTTTAGTCTCTCGCAGCTTGTTCTTTTCCTTCCGACCGAACACGTACGACAGGTCTTTACCCCTGGCCTCGTTTATAGAGTCGGCAAGAGCCAGGGCCGTTCCGCTGGGGGCGTCTTTTTTCTTATTGTGGTGCTTCTCCACTATCTCGATATCGAAGCCGTGCAATAACACCTTTGCCGCCTCTGCAACAAGATGCTTAATGAGATTTACCCCCATAGACATATTTGCCGCCTGAAAGAGCGCAACAGATTCGGAAACTCTCTCTATCTGTGCCTTCACATCCTCGGAAAAACCTGTAGTGGCAATAACCGCGGGAAGCTTCCTCTTTTCCAGTTCTACTAAAAGATCGGGAAGGCCCTCGTGGTGGGAGAAATCTATACACACGTCGGCATCTTCTTTGCAGTCTCCAAGTGCGGCATAGACGGGAAACCCTTCGTTACCGGTTTTCCCGGTTACATCTATTCCCGCGGCGATCTGAATATCATCGAACTCTCCTATTGTCTCAGCTACTGCCTGTCCCATACGTCCGTTGCATCCGTTAATTATTACTCGCATCATTTTTTTTCCTCCATATTTCGTTGTCTCTAACAGACAGGATAGCGGGGCATTGGAGTATAGTAAAGGGAGCCGTGTGTTATACTCGGATAAATATCAGCACACCCCTATGGCACCGTCACACCGTTTCTCCGTAGCACCCCACAGCACGCCCTCTTCATCTCGGAGGATGACCTGACCTCTGCCGAAGGAAGAGGAAGCTGTATCCACAAGGGTCTCATGCCCTCGCCTGGCCAACCCCGCGGCTACATCCTCTGCAAACCCCTCTTCGAGGAGGAGCCTGTTCGCACCGCTCCACTGCCAGCGGGGCGCGTCCAGAGCTTCCTGGGGGTTTGAGTTATAGTCAATCATATGGCAGGCCACCTGCAGATGTCCCTGGGGCTGCATAAACCCGCCCATCACTCCAAAAGGACCGAGAGCTTCTCCGTTGCGGGTAATAAAACCCGGCATAATGGTATGGTAGGGGCGTTTGCGGGGGCCGATACGGTTCGGATGATCGGGGAGAAGTGAAAAGTTGCAACCGCGGTTATGAAGGGAAATACCCGTTTCCGGGACGACGAGACCCGAACCAAAGCCCATGTAGTTGCTCTGGATAAAGGAGACCATGGTTCCCTCGGCATCCGCAACGGCAAAGTAGACCGTACCGCCGTGCTCCGGCGTCCCGGGGGCACGAACTTCAGCTTTACTACCGATAGTCTCTCGGCGCATTTTCAGGTATGCAGGATCGAGCATAGCCCCGGAGGGTACTTTCATATAATCAGGGTCTGCAATGTGGGCACGAGTATCGGCAAATGCGAGCTTCATCGCCTCCACCTGCAGATGCACCGCCTCAGCAGGGAGCAGCTTTCCAAGGTCATCCTTCGCAAGCATTCCCAGAGCCATAAGCGCCGTAAGCCCCTGGCCGTTTGGCGGCGGTTCCCATATTTCATAGCCCTTGTAGGAGACCGAAACCGGCTCCACCCATTCGGGTCGATAGGAGGAGAGATCCTCCCGGCTTAACAGCCCCCCGGTCTCGCCGGAGAAACGGAGCAGCTTCTCCGCCAGTTCACCTCTATAAAAGTCTTCTCCCCCGCTTCCCGCAATTGCACGGAAGGTATCGGCAAAATAAGAGGGCTTCCACTTCTCCCCTACCCGCGGCGGCCTGCCCTCTGGGGCAAAGAGCTCGAACCACGGTTCGAACTCCGCACCCCGGCACTGTGTGGAGTAAATCTCGAAAGCCCTGCTCCAGGAGGCGCCCACGGTGGGTGCAATGGGGAATCCCCTTTCGGCGAGCTCAATAACCTCCTCAAAGAGCTCCCCAAAGGGTAGCCGCCCCAGACGCCGGGACAAAGCACTCCACCCCGCAGGAGCTCCCGGAACAGTAACCGGAAGCCAACCGTAGCGCGGCACCTCATCCGCTCCGGACAAGCCTGGATGGTCAGGCGCCAGTGCCGATGGAGCCCAACCCGAGGCGTTTAGACTATAGAGGCTGCCGTCCTTCCAGACCAGGGCAAAGCAGTCGCCCCCAATTCCGTTGGATGTGGGCTCAACCATTGTCAAAGCGGCGGCGGTGGAAATTGCCGCATCCACGGCATTTCCCCCTCTCTTGAGGATGTCCCTGCCTATCTGCGCGGCGAGGGGATGGGACGCGGCTACCATGCCGTCCCGGGACACGACCATATTTCGTCTCGAAGGATATGCGTGAGATTGCGGATCGAAAGGTATCATAACCCTATACTAAATAAACCACCCTCGCCCGTCTACCTCGATGAGTCTCTTCGCCTCCCCTGCGAATCTCCGGGGCAAGATTCTCAAACTCCAAGAGAAGCGGGAGGATGCATTTCCTCCAGGCACAGCTGTACGCAAAGGGTAACTATCTGCAGGAACTCGAAATGTGAAAAAGCACACTTTTTTATATCTGGAATTGCTGTACTATCCGCCGAGATACTCATTTACAACTTCCAGAAACTCATCTCCGTACTGTTTGAGCTTCTTCCGTCCTACTCCGGTAACCGAAAGAAACTCCGATGGAGAACGGGGCATTTTTTCGGCAATTTCTTCGAGGGTGGCATCGGAAAAAACCATATACGGCGCATTCCCAATGCGATGGGAAATTTCGAGACGTTTTTTTCTCAACAGGGCGAAGAGCTCCCCCTCCCCGTGCATTCTTTTCTTTAGAAGAATGGTCTTTTCCTTTCTCTCCCGGCGACGAACCACCATAAAAGGCTTCCTGCCAAAAAGAATATCCCTCCCCGTATCGGAAAGCTCAAGAGTTGGATACTTTCCCTCTCCCTGAACAAGGGCACCACCTCCGACCAGTTCCTCCACAAGAACGCTCCAGTGCTTCTTGGGCTTATCCCCCCCTACCCCGTAGGTGCGCAGACGGTTGTGACCCCACTGCCTGATTTTTTGCGTATCCGCACCTTTTACAATATCTACTATTTGTCCGCTGCCGAAGCGCTCCCCGGTACGGGCAACCGCGGAAAGCAGTTTTTGGGCATCCACCGTCATATCTTCGGTGCTCGACGCGTCTGTACAGATATCGCAGCCGCTGCACTCACCCGAATGCTTCTCATCAAAATGGTTAAGAAGCACTTTCCTCCGGCAGGTCCCCGATTCGGCGTAGCCCACCATTGTCTCCAGATTCCGTGTGCTTCTGCTCGCCTCCTCTGCATCTTCTATCTGATCGATAAAGTAGCGTATCTTTCCTATATCTCCGGGAGTGTAAAGCAGAAGACAGTGGGAGAGCAGACCGTCCCTGCCGGCCCTTCCGGTCTCCTGGTAATAGGCCTCCAGACTTTTCGGCAGATCTCCATGCACCACAAATCGTATGTTCGATTTGTCGATACCCATTCCAAAGGCAATTGTTGCCACTATTACATCCGCCTCGTCCTTTACAAAACGCTCCTGGTTTCTCTTCCGCTCGATATCAGGCAGCCCCGCGTGATAGGGAAGAGCTCTTATTCCATGGCTTCGAAGAAATTTACCGGTCTCCTCCACATCCTTACGACGGGTGCGGTAAATAATACCGGCCTTCCCCGGACGGTCTAAAACAAAGGATAGTATCTGATCGAGGGGTTTCTCTTTTCTCCGGACTCTGTAGAACAACTCGGGACGGTCGAAGCTTGCCCTGAGTACAAAGGGCTCCTTCATCTTGAGCTTGCCCACGATATCCTTCTGCACTTTTTTGGTAGCAGTTGCGGTAAAGGCGGCAAGCCCGGCATCGGGAAATCTTTTACGAATAAGGGAGAGGGAGAGGTAGTCCGGCCTGAAGTCATGGCCCCACTCGCTAATACAGTGGGCCTCGTCTATTACAAAGAGACTCGGTTTGAGCTCTTCGAGCAGACTCTGGAACCGGGGTAGAGAGAAGCGTTCCGGGCTTATATAGAGGAGAGTAATTTTACCGGAGAAGAGTCGCCGGTATATATCTCTTGCATCCTCCGGCTCGAGGGAGCTGTTTATAAATTCCGCCGATATTCCAAGCTCTCTTGCCGCCCCAACCTGGTCCTGCATTAGTGCGATAAGGGGACTCACCACAACGGTAAGAGAATCGAGAAGGAGCGCTGAGAGCTGATAACAGAGGGATTTTCCCCCTCCCGTGGGCATGGAAACAAACACATCCCGGTCTTCGAGAATAGCCTCCACAACCTCCCGCTGATTGGGTTTGAACGAGTTAAACCCGAAGACGTTTTTTAAAGTTCTTTCCACTTCTCTCTTGAGTTCTCTCTTTATGGCCATAGCGCACTTTCTCACGAGATACGGTTTTTTTCAACAGAGCAGGTTTCATGATGCTGCTGTGGGGTACCTGGATTTCCGACAAAAACACTTCCTGTTTGTTTTCTCTATTAAGTAGTATATTTTTAATATGGAAAATATATTCGGACCCGTTCCGTCCCGGAGATTAGGGCGGAGTATAGGAATTAATAACATTCCACCAAAGGTATGCAGCTATTCCTGTGTTTACTGTCAATTAGGCAGGGCCATAGAGATGGCCGCTGAGCGCAGGGAATTTTACAAACCCTCCGAACTCGTAGAAGCTGCGGGCAGGCGTATAGAAGAGCTCCGGCAAAAAGACGAAAAAATCAATTATTTGACTATCGTCCCCGATGGAGAGCCGACTCTGGATATACATGTGGGAGAGCTCATCGATGGTCTTCGGCAGTTCGGGATTCCCGTAGCTCTTATAAGCAACGGCTCCCTTATGGCGGACCCCCAACTCAGGGAAGAACTCATGGCTTTAGACTGGTTGTCCATAAAGGTGGACGCTGCGGACGAGGAGACTTGGCGTCGTACCGACCGTCCTCACAAAAAAATCGACTTCAGCCATATGCGTGCAGGTATAAAGTTCCTGGCGGAGACTTTTAAGGGTGTACTTACCACCGAGACTATGCTGGTGGAGGGAGTTAACGATTCGAGGAAACAGATAGACGGAGTTGCAGATTTTATCGAGACCCTCGAACCGGCAAAGGCTTATATCTCTATTCCAACCCGACCACCCGCGGAATCCTGGGTTGCCCCCGCCGATGAGGAGGCTATTGCCTACGCCTACGGCAAGTGTGCCTCTGTAATTCCCTTTGTAGAGAATCTTATCGGCTATGAAGGAAACGAGTTTAACGCCTCCGGAGACGCCCGTCAGGATCTTTTGGGCATTACTGCCGTACATCCGATGCGGCGGGATGCGGTAGAAGAACTCCTCAAGAAGGACCAAGCCGAAACTGATGTTCTGCAGAATCTTCTTGATGAAGAGGAGTTGGTGGAAGTTACCTACGGAGATCATACATACTACGTAAGAAAGCTGCGACGCCCCAGGTAGCGCGGAAGAATATCCATCCATCCCCGCACACAGACCACCGAGGCTAAAGCTATAGTCCCGAGTTTACCTCCAGCACCTCCCATGTAGGGGGCGGAATAGATAAAGATTATGCCGCAGAGAAAGCCTGCCGCTGCGATGGGAAGCTCGTTTTCAAACCGGCCGGTACCGCTCATTCCTGCAAAGGAGGCACAAAAAACCATAACAGCAAGAGTTTCTCCCAGCTCCGGGCCATGCAGCGCGGGAAGAATCAAACCTGCGGTAAGGCCGACTATAGCCGACGCCATAACTGGTCCGTGTCCAAGCCTCACATTTATAGAAAAGGTTATAACAGCCCCCATAATTGAGTATACAAGAATTATCCATCCTACATTCCAGCCGGGAGGAGAGAGCCGCTGTAGAGGAGAATCAAGCATAAGAGAGGACATTATACATGCGCTAAACGCAATTGTCCCGAGCTTCCCCCCATAACCGTTAAAAATGTGTCTGCTCAATACAAAGACTATACCGGCGATGGTGCCCGCGATAATAATACAGGGATAGGCGGAGAATACCGACGGAGATGCCATACCCACAAAGGAGCCGCAAAAAACGGGAACCGCCTTTTTCCCAAATACCGCAGCCGCAAGTATTCCTACTATACCCGAAGCAATTACAGCACCATGAGCAAGCTCCACATTTATAAAAAATGTAACAACCGCTCCGCCAAAGACAGCGAAAAAGGTATACACGTCTGTCTTTGCCAATAAGCTCCACCCTTTATAATGTTCAAGAGTATGTTTCCACTCACTATACACTCCTCCCAAAAGACCGAGGAGGACAATTCCCTTTAACAGGGACAATGTAAGGGCATGGTTAAAGGTCTCCACAAAGCTCAAACTCACAAGAAGGAGTACAAAAAAAGTGAGTACTGCAAAGCCGGGCACAAAGGAGTATCTATCAATAATTGTTTTCATAACACTCATAATATAAAATATCGATAAAATTTAATCTATAGTTTGAGAACTATTTGTCCGGGAAAAGATTTCAGAGTGGTTCAAAGCTTGGGTAAAAGTTTGAAAAAGGGGGTCTCATGCGCTCTCCAACCACCTTTTACCCAAGCTTTGAACCACTTCCACAGAATATAGACCCCTGCCCTCTAAACTGGTATACTTCCATGGAATACGGCCTTGG
>JBKHFZ010000116.1:0-8857 GCA_046539925.1 Spirochaetaceae bacterium | reverse complement strand
GATGTCCCATGATCAAAATAAAGCGTGATAACAACAGAGGGAGTATAACTACTTATGGTCTTCCGCTTCCGCAGCGGCACTTTTTTCCCTGTTCCACTGCACAAGCCCAAAGACAATAACTCCCACTGTAGCAAAGAAAATAACCGCATGTGCAATAGAAACAAGAGTATCTGATGGACTCACCGTAAAACCCCTTCTAAAAAATATTGTTAATGGCTCCACTCTACCATATTTTTCGACACTATGGAAGAAAATGTAAAACAATTTTCTCCTCCATTTATTAATACCCGTGAGCGGAGGCCTCCCAGGTAATAAGCCTCCATCCTTCGGGTTCTTTTCCGGCGGAATCCCATCCCGAGTATGTATTGATCTCCAGGCCGTCCGGCCTTACATGGGTAAAGTGGCTGCCGTAATCGGCTACCACCCTGTAATCCGGGTATTCCCCGGTCTCTCCAGCCATGCCGGAGAGAGCTGTCTGCAGTGCTTCCACACTGTCGTACCGCCGTTCAACTGCAGCTGCAGGAATGTCCAGCTCTCTCGAGAGAATACGGGTAAACTCGGTTTTATCCCCCACATAGCCCGTATCGGGATCAAAATGGCCGTCCCAATGTGCACTTTTAAATACCTCGGTAATGCTCTCCCAGTTCACGGAGGGAAAGGAATCTACATAGGCAAAGGCGTAGGACTCTGCGAGACAATAGCCTTTACCTTCGGAAGCATTAAGAGGCGCCCCTGTTACCGCCGTCTCCAGCCGCTGCTGGGAATAATGATGCAGGGTGGCACTCTCATCTATTCCAGTAAATTCCATCTCGCCCTGATGAAAGCTTCCGTACCGGCTCATAATCTCATATTCCGCCGTCAACTTGTAGGGGGCCGGAATACCGTAGTCCGACTCTCCCTGGATATATGTCCCCTCCTTACTACTCCAGCGAAGGCCCGCCTGTTCCATAATATCCAGCGCCTCGTCGCGGCTTGTATTCAGATGGGAAGCCAGACTTTGGCTGAAGGAGCCTCGGTCATGCACGGCCATGAGCCTGCCGTCGGGACCCCACAGATGGTGGGAACCGTCCCAATCGACGAAACCGTCTTCGGTAAGACGCCAGTAATCCTTCGAATTGTCATACACACCGGCGAGCTTCGAGATAGACAGAGGATCCCCGCTGCCGTGTGCCGCCATGTCAAGAAAGAGGCCGGGATTGTCCCTTATAAAGTCTTTCGAGTACCTCGAATCGGAGGCAATACCCGCAGCCATTTGGGCATGAGCCGCTACCGCTCTTTCGAGCTCCTCGGTCCATCCATCTTCTATACCGCTTATTCCATCTCTGTGGGCCTCGTGCTGCAGCACCAGAGCGAGCATTTTTGCCTGCGCTGCTTCAGAGACGTCCCTATCCGCAACTCCTATACTAATGGCCCTCTCCCCTGGAGAGCTGCTCCGGGTTAATCCGAGATAATCGTAGGTTTTATCGAAGCTGAGTGTATCTGTCCCC
Source organism: Spirochaetaceae bacterium (assembly GCA_046539925.1). GTDB lineage: Bacteria > Spirochaetota > Spirochaetia > DSM-16054 > Sediminispirochaetaceae > CAYFVU01. The sequence continues at coordinate 7,370 of JBKHFZ010000116.1, read as the reverse complement.
TTAAATATATTCTCCAGCGTCTCCGCCGCCGCTTTATCGCCAAAGGAGTGCTGAAAACGTAATACTCTCTCCATGGACGGCTCGAAGCCTCTGTCTTCCACCATGGAGGCTATACGATGCTGCAGAGCCATTGTCTGTATACCCTCAAGGGCTTCTCCCACTCTTCCCGGGGAGAGATCGATTCCGCCGTTCCCAAAGGACAAACCGGTATGCCCCTCTCCCGAAAGATTCAGCTGCAGAAGCCCGGTGTGCGAACCAAGGTCTCTCGCGATATCGTCTATCCCGAGAATATTCAGGGAAACCTCTCCGTCTATCCCGTAATGCACTGCCCCTTTTGCAAGATCGATTCCCAGTTCTCCCGCCGACTCCAAATTAAGGGTATCTCCTGTGGAAAAACCGAAACTCTTCGCATCCTGCAGAAAGGTGTTATGAAAAGCGTTCCGCCCCAGGGTACCCCAAAAACCGTCGGCAAGGGAGGCAATAGAGCTCCCGCTCAGGAGTCCGGACTTTAGCCCCTCCAGGTCGTACCCTAAACCGTTACCGGCATCGTAGGTAATTGCGGAGATTCCCGAACGAGCTCCCACGTTGGCAGCCGATCGACCGCCGGCGGAAAACACGTTGTCAAAGAGATTCTTCTCTCCTCCGCCGATGGGAGCAGCTTCCGCTCCGCCCAAAAAGGATGAAGAGGCCAGCGCTGCGGAAGAGACCGCGGCGTTTTTACCCAGAGCCAAACCCGCTTCGCCTAATGTTCGGCTGCCCGATCCAACATCGGCGGCGGCAAACAGAATGTCGTCTCCCAAATTGGCAAGCAGCCGACCGGCTCCGGGGGACAGGAGCGTAGAGGCGGCTGCGGTAACTGCCAAGTCGACAACCCCCCTGGTGGTAGGAGCGGAAAACCATCCGTCGCTCTCTCCGTCGTTATCCGCATCGTCATCCCATAGGCGGCGATCCCATGAGGGAATCTCCAGCATTGCCATACCCTCTCGGTAGGCGGATTCCTGGGAATAAAATTCAGAATATATCCTCCCGAGCTCGCCATACCCCTCTTCCTCGGTTACACTAAAGTCCTCATCGTCCATTACAGGAGCGTATCCCACATGGAAAAAGAAAAGCCCTTCGGTATCTCTTGCATCCACAGTAGCCGCGGATTTAAATTCGTCCCTCGCTTTGGTAAATCTCCTTTCCGTATCTCCCCAGACCGACGAAAAGAGGGAAGAGCCGTCCCCCTCATAACTGCCGAAGACCAGCTCCCGCCGCCCGGTTATCTCATCGAGGGTTCTCTTGAACTCCTGCCGAGCCTCTGCGGCAGAACCTTCTCTTTTAAGGCTGTTGAGTTTCTCTTCCCGGAGAAGTTCCGGCTCCTCGTAAAAAGTATAGTCCCTTACCTGTTGTCTCTCCATTTCGTGGTTAAATAGAGTAACATCCGCCACAGCCTCTCTTCTGTATATACCACCTTCTCTGTTATAACCCGCACCGCGGAGACTCGTCTCCACACTCCTCGAGACAGATTCGTTTGCCCTTCGTAAAGTGCTCTCCAGCTCCCTGGACTCTCTTCCCAGAAGCTCTTCGAGACCATTGACCATCAAATTAAGCTCCGCCTCGCTCTTCGATTTTTCCAGGCTCCTGTACATATCCGGAAGCCCGCCGAGGTAGGTGCTGTAGGCTTCCGAAACTCTCCTGTTATACCCGGCAAATCCCCCATCCATATCTGCGGTTAAAAGGGTCTGTACATCCGGAGAGTCCTCGAGAGTCCGACTATTCTCCGAGAAGGCGGGAAGATGCAGCCGCATATTCTCATCTATATCCATGCTCTTGTCTCTTAAATCCAGGGTAGATGCACGCTCAGCCTCGAAGATAATGCTCTCCCGGCGGATCCGCTCACCAAGTTCCTGAAAACTCGTGAGCTTACCCTGCCATACCCCCTGCGCCGCTGCATAGTTCTCACGAAAGCTCCGTTCCCACCTTTCTACATCATCTTTAACAGCGTCTACCTCACTCTCCCAAAAGGAGTTGCCCACCGATAAGACCTCTTCTGTTCTCTCTTCCCAAAACCGTCGTCTTTGGGATAACTCTTCCGTACCTGCCGTTCTATCGGCTTCCATCAGTTTGCGTTCTCTCTCGGCCCGGAGCGCAAAAAGCTCATCCGCGTATTCGGAGTCCATTCCCGCCTTCGAAGAGGTAAGGGCATACCGAAGCATAGAAGCCTGTTCCGCCCATCCAGCCTCTCCATACTCCTCGTTCCACCTCCGGATCCTCCTGTCGCGGGCATTATACAGCCTCCCCAGAGCAAATTTTTCCGCCACATCGAGAAACTCCCCTGCGTCTATACCATCCTCCGGCTGCACTAGATCGTTAAAACCGATCTCCTCCCCTTTTTCTCCTGGGAGGAGGATATGCGCAAAGTTGAACGCCCCCTCCCCCTCTCTCCATTCATCCATCCACTCTTCCGCGCTCCGAGTCTCTTCGGTAAGAAAAAGCAAATCCTCCTTCAGGGCTCCCTCTTGTGCACGGGTTGTGGAATAGTCTGCAAGAATACCCGCAAACTCACTTCGCTCGTTCTTCCCGGACATAGCGGAGCTCTTCAAGCTGTCTCTGAGCACATTTATGTCCTCGGCTTCCGTATGCGCCTTTGACGCGGAAACCCTGGCCGCAATGGCGGTAGCGGTGAGGGTGGCGGCGAGGGGAAAATTGAGGAGCGCTGCAGCTGTCGCTGCACCCGCAGCTGCAGCGACAGCCTCCGCATTAAACAGTTTCTCCGCTGTCTTCAATGTAGAAAGCTTATCTCCGGCAGCTTTATCTATACCATCAAAAAGCACTCTCCCCTGATCTTCCACGGCCGCTCTCCACAGAAGGGAGTTTTCTGCAGAATCCGGCCTGACCTCCAGATAGTCTTTGTAGAACTCATACAAGATTCTCGATCGCTTATCGGATACAACTCTGTTGTACACACTTTTTTGCCTCTCCTCCAGGACTTCCATCCCGTCCTCATTAAGCTTGTCTTTTAGCGATTGATACGCGGCATTGCCCGAGGCATAACCGGGGTCTATATCATCGCTCTCGTGCCCATAGGCGAGGGCAAAATCTCTTAAAAGTGGTTTCAACCTTCCCTCGGATCTCTCTTCTTCCAGCTCCGAGAGCCACATATCCGCACTAAGGAGAAAGTATTCCTCATTATCCCTGTAGAGTTCTCTGTCTCTCCTTTCGGCAAGACTGCGGAGCCCCCCGCTACGAGAACCCTCGAGGTTTTGTTCGAAGGAGCCGGCAGGCAGGAGGAAGAGGTCGTGAAGATAGCCGCGCAGGCTCTCTCCGCTCTTTTCATACTTCTTCTGTCTCGTTTCTATTTCAGCTTCCAGAAAATCGGAACCCCGTCTGAAGGCCTGAAGCAGTTCGAGGGACTCATCCTCCTCTCTAAATGCCTCCTTTAGACCTTCCGAGACTATGGGCAGAGTGACAAGGGAGTCTTTTTTCTCCTCCTCGATCTCCCCAAGCTCCCTTCCGGCATCGGCATGTTCCTCTGCGGCGAGGCGGTAGTCATCCTGCAGGCTCTCCAGCGCATACCCGCCGCCCTGGAGTTCCAAATTCACCAGGGTAAAATGGAGAGCATCCGGTCCATCAAGCGTCTCCGCATCCACCGTCTCCCCTTTTGCCGCGGCTCTAAGGTGCGAGAGGAACTCCGTCTTCCTCCGTGCTTTCCTCTCCGCCGCTTCCGCCTTAGAGTGAGCCAGTTCTCCGGGGGTTTGAATTTTCTCCAATTCTCCTCTCACAAGTTCCTCGAACTTCTGCTCGCTTTTTTCCAGATACTCTTCAAACTCGAGCTTTTTTCCGCTCCAATACTCCTCATCCTCCCCACGGTGCAGCTCGAGCTCCGACTTCTCTATCATGGCAAGGCTCTCCTGTCTCAAACGAAGGGTGTCTTCTATGGATGCGACAAAAGGCTCTCGGTGTATCCTGTTCCACTCTTGCGATGCGAACTCTCTTTTCCCCCACTCCATGCCGGTCTTTTCCAACTCTTCGAGCCATACCTCATCCCCCTCCTCTACAAGGGCGTGTACCTGGTCGTACCAACTCTCGCGATTATCCTGCAGCCTCTTATACTCCTCCCTTTTCTCATCTATCCGACGCTCATACTCCTCATCCTTACTCTTCTCCCAGGCAAGACGCTCCTCTATAAGCCTCTTCTCCTGCGCCAAAAGCCGATCCATCTCATCTTCATCCCCCCCATGAGAGCCGCGTGCCGCTTCCCGCAGATCCTTGAAGGAGAAATTTCCGCCAAAAAGCTCCTCCTCCAGTTCGAAGCTCTCCGCCGCGAGGTGTTCTCTCTCTACATACTGGCGAATGTAGAGTTCCGAGAGAAGTTCCGCTCCCCTCCCCGGGCCGTCCGAGACACCGAACTCCTCTCCGCTTCTCTTCCGCAGCTCCTCTGCAAGGGCTGCTCCCTCCACTCCCCCCTGATCGAGCTTTCTCTTCTCCTCGGAGAGAAAACTCAACACCCGCCGGGGCTCTCCTCCGGCGGAACTCAACTCGTAAATACTCGAGGGGGGCAGAGGAAAAACGTGTCCCGCAATTACAACCACCGTTAAAACCCGAATAAAAAAGTCTCTCATAAAGGCCTCCTTACCCGGTACTATCGCCTTACCGGTTCTCCTGCTTTTAAATTCAGAAAAAAAAATCAGAAAGTTTGGTATAGGCCTATTAAGAGGCGGAAGAGGGATTTGAAAATGACAGCTTTATCTATCGGAAAGTATCTATTCTCCGCAAGAGCCCCGGGGGCAGGAAGAGGGATGCCGCTTTTTATGTTGAAGGATTTTATGTGGAAGCTCTTCTTGGTGCCCTTCTTGGTGCCGTTCTTGGTGCTGCTCTGCACCCTCCCGTGCCCTTTACCTACAGTTGCAGCCGAAGGGCCTGCCGGTTCCGACCTTCGAAATACCGGAGGGGAACACTCTGCCTATAGCGAGATACACACGATCTCTTTTGAGGAGGCGAAGGAGCTTATCCTCTCGGCCTCCTCAGAACTCGGCTTTGCCCGCTCGGCGCTCCGCGTTACTTCGTCGCACATATCCCCCTTTATTACAGACCGCCTTCCTTCTCTCTCCTTTTCCTACTCGAGCAGAGACGAGTATGAGGCGGGGATACCCGCCTCTCCCCGGCACAGTATGTCCGTCGGAGCAGAGATGGTGCTTATAGACGGCGGCCGTACACAGCTCAAAAGCCGCTTAAGAGACCTTGGAATCTCCGAAGCCCGGCTCGAGCTGAGAAAAGTGGAAAAAGCTCTTGCAGAAAGTGCCGCGAAGATCTTCTCCTCCATCCTCATAGCCAAAGAGCAGCTCTCTCTTCTGGAAAGCTCCTATCTCTCCGCCTTTAGACACCTCGAATCGGCACGAAAAAGGCTCTCCCAGGGTAAGATTACCCGAGACGAGCTTTCGAAAATCTCCCTGAAGGTGAGGGAACTCGGCCTCTCTCTGCGAAAAGCGGAACTATCCCTCCTCGAGCACCGCAACTCTCTCCTCTCCCTTAGCGGCGGAGTTTCGGCAATTCCCCAGGGAACAATTAATGCAGACTACCTTCCCCTCATTTCCACATCGGAGCTGTCCGTGGGAGAGCTTTCGGAGCATGCCCAGATTACTTCTCCCGACTCTGTTGAATCCTCCATCTCCCTCGAAAGAGCCGAACTGGCTGCCGCCGGAGAGAGAAGAAGTTTTCTTCCCTCTCTCTCGCTCTTCTCTTCCATCACCTTTACCGGCTCCAAATTTCCTCCGGTAACCCCGGAGGTTACTCTGGGTTTTACCATACTCTCCCGTGGGGAGAGCGGAAGCATCTCCTATACCGGCTCGGCAGTATCCCACCACTACGGAGGGGGCGGGCGGGATTCTCTCTCCGTCGGCTTTCCCCTCTACAGATCCCAGGAGACCCGGCAGTTAAGGGAGCTCGAGCTCGCAGCTCAGAGAAGGGAAAACTCTAAACTGCAGCAGAACCTTGAACACCTTATAGAGGAGCGTTACAGAAAGACCAGACTCATCGAGAGCGAGAGGGATATTCTCAAGACAAGCATCGCTCTCCGGGAGAGGGAGCACGGCACGGTTGAGCTCCGCTACCGAAAAGGACACGCCCCTTTAGGGGAACTACTCGATTCCAGGAGGGAACTTACGGCACTTCGTATAGAACTTCTCAAAACAGCCGCTTCTCTTTTTCTCTCGGAGTACGGGCTTCTTCTTTTTTGCGGTATGGAGAGGAGAGCCGATAGATGCGCCGAGGAGTTTTTCCGTCCCCCCGGGAAAACGGAAAAGCCGGAGAAGGAAAATACCCACAAAAAATACACGCAAGGAGAGGACAATTGACAAATAAAGCGGTGTATCAACGTCTCTTTCTCTTATCCCTTTTTATTATATCCGCGTGCTCCGGCGAGTATTCAAAAGGTACCCCTCCGAGGGAAGACTCGGGAGGGTTCCCCTCCCTTGAACTTGTCCGAGCATTGCCCGGGGTGTATGCACCGTATACCGATGCCCCCGGAACTTTTGTTACCTCGAAGAAAATAACCGTCTCCTCTCCCTTCTCTGCCGAGCTTGCCGGCTTTCCCGTCCGTGCAGGCTCCTGCGTCGAAAAAGGAGAGATTATAGTCGAGCTCGACACGGATTTTCTGGAAAGGGAGCTGCTTCGGCTTCAAAACCGCCTCGAAATTAAAAGACAGGAACTGAAAACCCGTGAATACGCCCTTGAAGAAGCGGTGCAGGAAGCGGAAAGACGCTGGAGCAGTGCCCGTCGGATTCTTCTTGAGCTGCAGCAGGCGGAGAAGAGTTTGATGGAGGCGCTCTCTGCCGCTGCAGACGACAGGGAGCTTTACGAAGCCGGGGGAGTCTCGAGGAGTACCGTCAAGGAGAGTGAAAAGCGGGTCGAGCAGGGGGAGCACGAGATAGAGCGGCTCGCTCTGCTCCTGGAGGAAGCCGTTGCGGGTTTTAACATTCAGGAGTTCAACACTCCGGAAATCAACCCCAAGAAAATCGATCCGCAGGTCCTCGAGGAGCACCAGAGCATAGAGGGCCTGAAGAGCCTCGAAAAAATCTTTACAGAGGAGGAGAAGATGAGTTTGATCCTGGAGACCGCGAAAAAAAACACCACCTTTATACATATCGCAGAGGCGGAGGTCGAGGAGGTGGAAAATACCATACAGTCGGTAAAAGACAAAATAGAGAGCGCGGCAGTCCGTGCGCCTATATCCGGTGTTGTTGAATCGGTATATGTGCAGAGGGGAGAGTTTGTCGAAACCGGCCACCCGATGTGTGTACTCTACGACCCCGATACCCTTCTGATAGAAGCGGTCTTGGGAGAATCCGCCGCGGGAAAGATAGTATCCGGGGGAAAGGCGGAGCTGCTTC
>JBKHFZ010000115.1:0-8867 GCA_046539925.1 Spirochaetaceae bacterium | reverse complement strand
TCCTTTGAGTTCTCCGAAATCCCCCAAGATTTGAACCGAAACTAGCCAAGATGATAAAAAAGGGGCACCAGAAAGGGGACGAGCAGCGAAAGCACCGCGCCGTTTGCAATGGAGAGAGGAACATACTCGCCTCCGCAGCTTCTCTCCACCAGGGGAAGGGTCACATCCATACTCGTCGCACCTGCAACTCCAATGGCGATGTGGGGCAGATGCAGCCGCCCGAAGAGAGGCAGGAGAAGCAGCGCAATAATCTCCCGTATAAGGTTGATCAAAAACCCCGCCGCCCCCAGAACGGGACTTCCCATATCCGTTATCAACACCCCCGAGAGGGAGTACCACCCAAAACCGGAGGCAAGGGCCATCGCCTTTCCCGGAGAGACTCCAAAAAACCCCGCCACCGCAAGCCCGCCGGCCAGTGAGCCGACCACAGCCGCCGCGGGTACAAAAAAGGTCGCCGGATGCAGCACCGTTTTCTTGAGATCTATCTCGTCCCGCACCAGCTGAATCCCTATAAGAAAGAGCAAAAGGTACAACAGCCAGCTGGTAAAGTCCTCCCGGAACCAGCCGAAAATCGGCAGAAAGTAGCCCCCCAAAAACCCGGCGGCCACACACGCAAAAAGACGCAGCGGCTCGAGATACACCGCCGCACTCCCCGCCGATATTCCGGCACTCCTTCTTCTGTCCATAAGGACATGAAGCCTCCCGGTAACCGCCAACACCACCGCTATAGCAAAAGCCGTCCCCGCTACCGTAGCCGCGGCAAAGCCGATGGAGAGAAAGCCTATCTGCAGCAGTCTGCTCGTTACCGACTCCATCAGCCCGATCCGAAGCCCCATAGAGAAGAGCAGCAGCGCCAGGGCGCTGTTCATTACGAAGGAAAAAGAGCCGTATCTCGGCACCAGGCGAAGCCGCTCCGCTATCATTCCCGCCGCAAGAAAACCAAAGATGACCAACAATCCCGTAAGTGTCTCCATGCCGATCACTCTACACCATTGCTTTCTCCGGTTACAACACCAGGGACCGCCCCACGGGCTCCGCTTCGAGTCCGCAGCCTCGGGCTCGTTGAACTCTCCCGGTCTTCTCTATATACTGGCCTTATGATAATTATTCCCGCAATCGATCTGCTCGACGGAAAATGCGTACGCCTCTATCAGGGGGATTACTCAAAATCGACAGTGTATCCCCGGGACCCCGTGGAAACCGCCCGCAGTTTTGTAGAAGCGGGAGCCCAGCGGATCCACATTGTCGACCTAAACGCGGCGAGGGGGGACGGCTCGAGTAACCGAGAGACCATCAGGAAAATTCGCACAGCTGTTCCCGTTACCCTCGAAGTGGGAGGGGGAATCCGCAGGGAAGAGGATGTTCGGGAACTCGCAGAGATGGGAATCGACCGCCTGATAGTCGGCACAAGCCTGGTACAGGACCCCGAGAGTGTGCGAAGGTGGGCCCAGGATTACCCTGGTAAAATAGTCGCGGGGATCGATGCACGGGGGGCGATGGTCCGCGTCTCCGGCTGGGAGATGGGGTCGCAGCTCTCCGATACCGATGCGGCCCTCGCGGCGGCCAGGGCGGAAGCGGTAGAAATTATCTACACAAATATAGATAAAGACGGGACCCTCGAGGGGCCGGACATCGAGCGCAGTGTTCTCATGGCGCGTACTTCGGGCCTTCCGGTTATAGTCTCCGGAGGTGTGAGGGGCAGAGAGGATTTCTCCGCCGCCGCCGAAAGAGAGGCCGAGGGAATTGTGGGGATAATAGCAGGCAAAGCCCTCTACGAGGGCGCCTTCGACCTCCCCTCGGCAATTAAAGAGTTTTCGTGAGCAAGTTTTAGCGTGCCGCTTTGCGGCAGCCTAAACAACGAAAATAGCCGGGTGCGGCTATTTCGTAATAGTGAGGTGTAAAAATGGCAATGGAAGAAGTGTTTCCCCTTGTAATTAAGGGGGAGGACGGAAATATAGTCGACGTGTCTCTGATGAACGAAAAAGCCTATACTAAAAGCCGCGAGAGGGGAGAGCTGTGGCATCTGCACAGGGAGACAGGCAGGATACTCCCCTATAACGAAGCCCTGGAAATGGAAACCCTCAAAAGGGGACACACCTGGTACGAAGCGGAGGTAAGCGGGGATGTCCGGGGAAAAGGCCCCCAGGCAGAAAAATCGGAGAGATCGGAGAGAAGAGATAACATCTCCGATTTTTCCCAGGAACCGGCGGCCCTTCGCTTTGGCCCTCCCCGGGAGGACTCATTTGAAGAGGACTCTTCTGAAGAGGGCTCATTTGAAGAGGACTCGAACATATCCGCCTTCGTCCGGAGGGAAGGACCGGTATACAATAGAGAGGGGAACCCCGAAGAAGGCTGCGGCTCCGTCTTCGAAGAGCTCGAACAGACCGTTATGGAGAGAAAATACACCCTCCCGGAGGGCTCCTACACCACACACCTCTTTAACGCCGGAGAGGAGAAGATACGTAAAAAAACCGGGGAGGAGGCGGTGGAACTCATCCTCGCCTCGGAGGACGAGCGGATAGTCTCGGAAGCCGCGGACTTTATCTACCACCTCATGGTCCTTCTCGCTTTCCGCGACATCCCCTTCTCCGCCGTGTGCGGCGAACTTTCACAGCGGGCGGAAAACCGGGAATAACCGCGAGGTACACAATGCGAAAACCCTACTTGGAAAGACTCAAAGAAGGAGTACTGCTGTTCGACGGAGCAATGGGCACCATGCTCTACGAAAAGGGTATTTTTCTCAACCAGTGTTTTGAAAACACCAATCTCACGGCACCTGACAAGGTCCTGGAGATCCACCGGGAGATGGCCCGAGCCGGAGCCCAGGCCCTCACCACAAACAGCTTCGGAGCACACCCCATCAGACTCTCCGGCTACTCTCTCAAGGAGAAGTGTTACGATATAAACTACCGCTCCGTAGAGCTCGCCAGGGAGGTAGCGGGGGAGGAACTCTACGTAGCCGGTTCCGTCGGCCCCTTGGGCAAAATTCTGGCCCCCCTCGGTGAACTGTCCCAAGAAGAGGCGGAGGAGGCCTTTACAGAGCAGATCCGGGCCCTTCTCGACGGCGGAGTCGACATCCTCCTCTTCGAGACCTTCAAAAACCTCGACGAACTGCTGCTCGCCCTGCGCGCCGGCCGCACGCTCTCCAGAGACATTCCCATCCAGGCTCAATACAGCTTTCGTCCCCACAGGACCGAACAGAGCCCCAAGGAGACCGTAATCGACATCTTCGGCACCCTCGAACAGGAGGAGGCCGTGGACATACTCGGGCTAAACTGCTCCACCGGCCCTGCCTACATGCTCGACGCCCTCAGCACTATAGCGCAAACGGTCTCCAAGCCCGTCTCCATCATGCCGAACGCGGGCTTTCCCCGGGACTACGAGGAGCGCCAGATTTACCTTGCCAGTCCCGAGTACTTTGCCGAATACGCCATACACTTTGTAGAAGCGGGGGCCTCCATACTAGGCGGATGCTGCGGAACCACCCCGGCACACATTAAAAAGATGGCTCAGGGGGTACTCAACTTTGCCGCGGTAAAACCCGCCACAAAACTCATAGATCGAAGAAAGAGGGAGATCGAGGCGGTAGAGCCCACACCTCTCTCTAGACGGTCCAGCTTGGGCAAAGCCCTCTCCAGGGGCGAGTGGGTTCAGGTGGTCGAACTCGTCCCTCCCCTCGGCACGAGCCTTGAGAAGGTGCTGGAAAAAAGCGGCCGACTCGCCGAAGCGGGAATACACGCAATTAACATACCCGACGGCCCGCGGGCCTCTTCCCGAATATCCGCGCTGGTTACCGCCATGGAGATAGAGAGGCATACCGGAGTAGAGACCATCGCCCACATCTGCTGCAGGGACAAAAACATTATCGGTATGCAGTCGGAACTTCTCGGAGCTCAGGCAGCGGGGCTGCGCAATCTGCTGCTGCTTACCGGAGACCCTCCAAAAACGGGAGACTACCCAGAGGCTGCCGGAGTATTCGACATCGACTCCCTGGGACTTCTGAGCCTCGCCTACAACCTCAACAGGGGAGTTGATCTAGCGGGCAAGAAAATCAATCCACCAAGCGAGCTTGTCCTTGGAGCCGGCGCAAACCCAACCGCTCCCAACCTCCAGAAGGAGGTAGACCGGGTATTCAAAAAAGCAGAAGCGGGAGCGGAGTTTTTTATCACCCAACCCATCTTCGATATAGAACTTCTCGTCTCCTTTCTCCAAAAGATAAAAAGGACCGGAAAGCCGGTTATAGCCGGCATTTGGCCCCTCGCGAGCTACCGCAACGCCCTCTTTCTCGATAACGAAGTACCGGGAGTATCCATTCCAATGGAAATACAGGAGAGGATGAAGCGGCACAGCGATAAAGAGGAGGCAAGGGCCGAGGGAACCCTTATCGCCCGGGAGATAATTAACCAGGTAAGAGAATATATAGACGGAGTACAGGTAAGTCCGCCCTTCGGCAGACTCGCTACAGCTCTGCAGGTACTTGAACCCGAGGATTCTCAATGAGATAATAGGGACTCAAGAATATTGTCAATAAAACATTTACACATATTGGAGGTTGTGAAAATGAATACAAAGGGTCTGGAAGGAACAGCCAAAACAGTAAGAGCCCTCTCTATGGACGCCGTACAAAAGGCAAACTCCGGTCATCCCGGTTTGCCCATGGGCTGCGCGGAGTTGGGTTCGCTTATGTACGGAGAGGTGCTCACACACACTCCAAAGGATCCATCGTGGATAGACAGGGACCGCTTCGTCCTCTCCGCCGGGCACGGCTCCATGCTCCTCTACTCGCTTCTTCACCTCTGCGGTTACAACGTATCCAGGGATGATCTTGCCTCATTCCGCAGCGTAGGGTCAAAAACCCCCGGCCATCCGGAATACGGTGTAACCGAAGGGGTGGAGACAACCACAGGCCCCCTGGGAGCGGGAATATCCAACTCCGTGGGAATGGCCATAGCAGAGACCATGCTTGCAGCGCAATTCAACACCCCAAAACACACCGTTATCGACCACTACACCTACACCCTCGCCGGAGACGGCTGTATGATGGAGGGAATAAGCTCCGAAGCGGCTTCTCTTGCCGGGCACCTGGGCCTCGGCAAACTGGTGGTACTATACGACTCCAATAAAATTTCCATAGAGGGCTCCACGGAACTCGCCTTTACCGAAGATGTAGCTGCCCGCTACAGAGCTTACGGGTGGCAGACCCTATCCGGAGACGCCTACGACTTTGACGGTATGGCCGAGCTTATTGAGCAGGCCAAGGGCGAAACCGAAAAACCGACCCTCATTACTCTCACCTCGACCATAGGAAAGGGCAGTCCAAATAAGGCCGGAACCCATGGAGTTCACGGGGCTCCCCTGGGCGAGGAGGAGGTAAAAGCGGCACGCCGGGAGCTCGGAATTCCCGAAAACGAGGACTTTTACGTGGCACCTGAAGCCCTTAAATACTTTGAGGAGCGCTCGGCCTCCTGGGACAAAGAGTACGAACGGTGGAATACCACATTTGCCGAGTGGGCCGCGGAAAACCCGGAACTGAAAAAACTCTGGGACAGCTATTTCTCCAAAGGGAAAGCAGCCGGAGAGATCCCGGTAGAGGCGGACCTTCCCGTATATCCGGAGGGAGAATCCGAAGCCACCCGCAAGGTAAGCGGCGCTGTTCTGCAGGAGCTGGCGGAAGCGGTACCAAACCTCGTGGGAGGTTCCGCGGATCTGGCCCCGAGCAATAACACAGCCCTCAAGAAGTACAGCGACTACACAAAAGAGGATCGCGCCGGGCGGAACATGCACTTCGGTGTTCGCGAACACGCCATGGGCGGTGTGATAAACGGGATGACTATCCACGGAGGGCTGCGAGTCTTTGGGGCAACCTTTCTCGTCTTCTCCGACTACATGAGGCCGGCCCTCAGGCTTGCCGCGCTCATGAAACTCCCGGTAATCTTTATATTTACCCACGACTCCATCTATATAGGCGAAGACGGTCCTACCCATCAGCCCGTGGAGCACCTGGCCGGACTTCGCTCCATTCCGGGCATGAAAGTGCTCCGCCCCGCGGGGCCGCAGGAGACCGTGGAGGCCTGGAAAATGGCAATGGAACACACCGAAGGGCCGACATGCCTCATACTTACCCGCCAGAAACTTCCAACCTTGGCAAAAGCCGATGTACACTGGAAGGAGTCGGTACGCAGCGGCGCCTACACTGTTGTGGAACCGGAGGGCAGCCCGGAAGTGGTAATCCTGGCAACGGGATCGGAGGTCTCCCTCGCTGTAGAAGCGGCAAAGAAGAGCAGCAAGCAGGTGAGGGTAGTATCGGTTATGGACAAGGGCGCCTTCGACAGAATGAGCCGCAAAGAGATGGAGCAGCTTATCCCCTCGGGCGTTCGGACGGTAGTAGCCGAGGCGGGAGTCTCAGGAGACTGGGGGCTGTACGTCGACAATAAAGAGGACCTGTTTACCATAAACCGCTTTGGAGAATCCGGTGCGGGGGCCGAAGTGGCCGCTCATCTGGGGTATACTGCCGAGGCGCTTGCAAAACTCTGCGACCGGTAATCTCCGGTCTGCAACTGATGCACAGAGGGCTGATACAGTAGAGGACCGGCAGCTTCTGCCTGGTGTGCAGCCGCTAATTTCGACCGATAAATCCGCGGCAGGCAGCATTCAGCTGTCTGCCCCCTCCATCTCCAGACTCTCAGTTTGATCCTTGTGCCGAAGCTTTGCGTAGAGTGTCCGTCGATCCTCCTCGTAGTACCAGCCTCCTACCGCGTAGGTCTGAAACCGTCTGTCCGAACCCCATCTCATGCCGTAGAGGTCAAACCTGGAAAAGGAGGGAATGCCCCGCACAGCCACATAGTGAGTCTCTCCATCGACAAAGTTAAGAGTTATGGTAATCTCGTCTCCGTCTCTGCTCGCTCCAACAGACTGGGCAGAAGTCCACAGCCTCACATCGGAGTCGAGCTCGTCGGAAAGGGAGACGAGATGGGGATAAAACCTGTTGGAAGCAAGCAGGGGGTACACTTTTTCGGGGGCAAGCTCCGCCCGCCGGGGGAGAACATCTCCCCCCTCTATATCGAAAGAGGAGGGTAAAAAACCGTCCTCCTCCATCTCTTCCAATACCTTCACCCCCATTGTCGATCCGAGGTCTAGAGCAAGGGAATTCTCCGTCATCTCGCCGTAGCTCATAAGGGTATGGGCAAGAACAAGGGTAAGCTCCGCGTCTATATCGCTCTCCGCAGTCGGCAACAGGGGAGTATTACCTACTCTCACGAGCCGACCGAGCACATGGGAATATATATCGTCAATCCTGCCGGAAAGCCCCGGGAACCTTTCCGGATACTTATCCGCCGCCTCCACGGCGGTAGAGAAGAAACGCACCACCGCTTCAGATTCCTCAAAGTCCGACTCCTCAAAGGAGGAGAGCTCCAGGGCGGCGGCATACTCGTCAAAGTCGTTTGCAAGAGATTCGTCTCCGTACCAGATAAAAAAACGAATCAGATTTTCCTCTTCCGCAAAAAGTTCGGGCGAGTTATTGTCCACATACTCTCGAATATCCCCCGCTCTCGTCTCTTCGAGTCTCGAATGTTCCTCGTCGGTGCTCATGATATTACCCAGGTAGGGGCTCGAGAAAAAAGCGTGCCTCCCGCCGTAGGCGTCCATCGCCTCGGAGAAATTGTCTATGCCCGTAGTGGAGTTACGCCTCATGGACTCCGCCGCGTAGGCGGTTATTATGGACTCGAAACTGCTCATTCCGCTGTCCCCTTTACGCCAGGAGCTCTCCCCCGAGTCGTATCTGCTCTCCCACCCCTCAAAGGAGCCCTCCCGCCACTGTTCGAAGAGCTCGTTATAAGCCGTTGCACCTTCCGCTTCCGAGTCGCCGAAAAACCAGTGCCGCAGAGGATTGTCTCCCTCGTAGGGAGCGATGATGCAGCCGGAGGCCCGCCCCTCCGCATTATCTCCGCCGAGCCGGAGGTTGAGCTGTCCCTCTTCGTCTAACTTTGCCTCTACCTCCGGAGAACCGCCGGCTGTACAGAGGTAAGATTCGCTTTCGCCGACCAACGAGTAAAGAGGAATCTCCTCGTCTATCCTTTGGGTCCGGTAACTGCTGAGAAGAGAAAACCGTGCCGCCGCACCCCCCTCATCCTCCGGAGGATTCCAGTCTATTAAAACGCCGGCAGTCCCTTCCTCCTTCGGGTAGGCATCGGGAAATTGAAACACCCCTGCTCCGAGGGTGGAACCGAGGGAAAAATTGAGGGACGCCCCATTTTTACCCTGAAGACGAATAGAAGAGTCCAGCACCTCCACCGTCACCACGGGGATAACCCTACTCTCACCATCTTCCCCCTCGACGGGAATTCCCCCGGGAAAGTCCAGGGTAAAGCCGAAAAAGGAGACCTCTACAGACTCGTACTCTCTGTCTACCCCGCCGGAAGTGCCGGCCTCAACATGCAGGGGACCAACACTCTGAGAAAACACACTCTCGCCGTCTGCAAAATGGAGATTAATAAAAAACCCAATTATCCCAAGATAGATAAGGGGAGCGAGGAACAACCATTTTGGAACTTTACTGTTCATAAGCGACATATCGTACCAACACCTTTATAAAAATTCAAGCTTTTGAAATTCGAAATGGGAATTGCTTAATTCCATATGAATCTGTATAGTAACGCATACCAAACATTTTGCAAACGGTGGATTATATGCGAACCAGTTCTACTCCCGTCTATATTTTTCTTTTTATCGGCCTACTACTTGTATGGGGATGTGCAGGAATACCCGAAGAGGAGAAAGCGGAAGAGCCGCCCAGGGAAGAAGCCCCCAGGGAAGAGCCCCCCGAGCTGAGCATGCAGCCCTACGAGAGCATGAGCGCCGCTATGGCT
>JBKHFZ010000114.1:0-8898 GCA_046539925.1 Spirochaetaceae bacterium | reverse complement strand
AACAGCTCCTCTCGCTCCATAGTCCCCTCCCTTATCGGGCCCTGCCGTAATGCCTCGTACCACCGCGGCAAAACTCCGATCTCTTACCCTACCCCGCAGAGGGGCAGTATTTCAAGGCGGGCCACGCCGCCGCTCTACCAACGCCCTACCCCTCACTCTTGCCCTCTCCTCCCCGTCTCCCCGTGGAAGCGTTTTGCAGAATATGATATGCTGTAAAAGTATGGGACCCACACTGCTATGGTACGACCTGGAAACATTCGGACTTCATCGCTCACTCGACAGGATTGCGCAGTTTGCCGCCCTCCGCACCGACACGGATCTGAATCCGGTCGAAGATCCTGTGGTTCTCTACTCTAAAATTACCCCGGACTACGTTCCCGACCCAATGGCCTGTCTTCTTACCGGCATTACCCCCAAAACGACCCTGGAGAAGGGGTTTCCGGAGCTCGAATTTACAGGAAAAATCCACGAACAATTTGCCCGCCCGGGCACCTGTGTAGCCGGGTATAACAATATTCAGTTTGACGACGAATTTATACGCAATACCCTCTACAGGAACCTCTACGACCCCTTTTACAGGGAGTGGGCCGGGGGAAACAGCCGCTGGGATATAATAAACGTCTTAAGGGCCGCCCGGGATCTGCGCCCCGAGGGCATTAACTGGCCCGTGAAAGAGGACAAGACTCCCTCTTTTAAGCTCGAGACACTTACTAAAGCCAACGGAATTCCCCACGAAGGGGCTCACGATGCACTCTCCGACGTATATGCAACAATTGCACTGGCAAAGCTCCTCTCCACAACACAGCCCAAACTCTTCAACTACCTTTTCGACCTGAGAAGAAAGGAGCAGGTAAAGGCGCTTATAGACCTTCATAAAAAGCCGATTCTTCTCTACACTTCCGAAACATTTACCAGTCCCTTCGGCTGCACTGCCCCAATAATTCCTGTGTCCGCAGATCCTCATAACCACAACGCGGTTCTCTGCGTAGATTTGAGGGGGAACCCCTCAGAACTCGCGGAACTCTCGGTCGACCAAATAAAGGAGAAATTGTTTACACCGGCTAACCAGCTGCCGGCGGAGGCAGTCCGTATTCCCCTGGTAAAATTGCATGTAAACAAGTCCCCGGCCCTTGCTCCCATCTCCGTACTCGATGAAGATACGGCGCATAGACTCCATATCAACACCAATACAGTAGAGAAGAAGGCGCAGTTTGTGCGCAGCCGTCACGATTTGACCCAGAAGCTCATGGAGGTTTTCCGCAAAGATGAGCCGCCCCGCCGCAAAGACCCGGAGCTCGAGATCTACGGCGGCTTTTTTTCCGATTCCGACAGAGACAGAATGGCGTCTTTGCGTTCGGAAAAACCGCAAAAGATGCTCGCACGACGCTTTGAATTCGATGATCCGAGAATTCCTCCCCTCGTGTGGAGAATGGTATGCCGTAACTATCCCGAAACTCTCGATGCACAAACCCAAAAAGAGTGGAGGAGCTTCTGCGCAGGAAGACTTCTCTTTCCCCCGGAGAGGATGATCAACGACTTTCACTTCTTTACCCGAAAAATAGCCGAATATTCGCAAAGCCGCGAGTCCTCTCCCAGGGACAAGCTCATTTTACGGGATTTACAAGAGTGGGCGGATACGATAAAAAGAGATGTACTCTCCTATGAACAGTAGCTGCCGTATATGAAAGAACTCTTTTCTCATTCCGAAGACACCCTGCCCGCAGAATCGGGAAGGGTCTTGCTTGTAATAATCAAGCCGCCGGAGCTTTCCCACAGCCAGGCCGAACTCTACCTCGAAGAGCTCAAAAACCTTGCGGACACCCTCGGATTTACCACCGCCGACAGTATGGTGGTCCCTGTAAAGAAAATTTCACCCAAATACCTTGTCGGTTCGGGAAAAGCGGTGGAGATACAGCACCTTGCGGAGGCTCATGAGGTCGAATGCGTAGTTTTCGACGACACTATAAGCCCCGCTCAGCAGAGAAACTGGGAACAGCTGACAGACAGATGCGTTATAGACAGGCAGGAGGTTATCCTGGAGATATTCAGCCGTAGGGCACGGACCAGAGAGGCTATCCTGCAGGTGGCTCTGGCACGAATGGAGTACAGTCTGCCCAGACTTACCCGGGCGTGGACTCACCTCTCCCGCCAGCGGGGAGGCACCCGGGGTACCAGAGGAGAGGGAGAGACTCAGCTGGAGAACGACCGCAGGGTGGTGCTGAAGAAAATTACCAAGCTCAAGAGAGAACTTGCCAAGCTCGAATCTCAGAGAGAAGTGCGTCGCAAGCAGAGAATGGGAGTGCCCCTCCCCACCGGCGCAATTGTGGGCTACACCAACGCGGGAAAATCTTCCCTGTTAAACACCCTTACCGATGCTTCGGTCACCGTAGGCAACCGGCTTTTTGCGACCCTCGACCCCTCTACCAAAAAGATGGCCCTCCCCGGGGGAGCGGAAATTCTGCTTACGGATACCGTAGGCTTTATACGCAAGCTGCCCCACGACCTTGTCGACGCGTTTCACTCTACCCTTGAGGAGGCGGTGTTGGCGGATTTTCTTGTTCACGTGGTCGATGCATCCAATTCGGAAGCCCTGCACCACATAGAGACTACAAAAGAGGTTTTGGCGGAGCTCGGAGTAATAGATACTCCCACCCTCTACGTTTTTAACAAGATCGACCTCTGCAAGGATACATACCATCTCGAATCGCTTCGAAAGGATTATCCCGAGGCGCTTTTTATATCTCTAAAAAACGGAGCGGGGCTTGAAAATTTTTCAAAAGCAGTGGAAAAACTCGCCTTTCGGGGGGATAAAACTTCGCTTTTCCGGCTTCCCCTCTCCCGTTACGATATAGCGGCGTTTCTCCACCGGGGGGGCAGCGTTATCTCCGAGCGTTACGACGGCTCTGTGGTGGAGATTAAAGCAAAGGTCTCCAAAAAAATACGGGGACGCCTGCAGGAGTTTTTAGTTGAATAATGGAGGCTGACGAAGCGGTATGATTGATCCAGGGGTATTGGCGGATATGGTGGTGGCAATTCATTTTGCCTATGTTCTTTTTGCCCTTGGCGGAGAGTGTCTTATACTCTTGGGAGGACTGTTAGACTGGGGCTGGGTACGCAACACAGTCTTCCGGATACTCCACCTTGCAGCGGTGCTCCTGGTGGCCGCGCAGTTTCTTCTGGGCAAACTGTGTCCTCTTACCGCCCTCGAAAACAGCCTTCGCACCGCTGCAGGACAACACGTCGACCAGGAGATAACCTTTGTGGGCAGACTTATTCGATCTATTATTTTTTACGACTTTCCGCCCTGGGTGTTCGGATTAATCTATCTCGGCTTTGGTGCGCTGGTGGTAACAACCTTTATTTTGATCCCTCCCCGAGGCCGGGGTCGGTAAAACCCGCGTACTCGAACAACTCGCACTGGATCCAGATAAAATTGTTGTTCTCCGAAGGTACGAGAAAACGGGCCGACTCCACCTCATCCCCATCCTTGGTAAATACGGTTACGCTCTCTACCGCCAACACCGGATAGGTTTTGTTCTTTTTAAAAAGTTTTGCGGTACTTATATAGTTTGAAGACATGTGGGGGAAGAAGTCCTGAAAAGCCTTATTAAGATCCTCTTTCACCTTTACATAGAACGGATACATCTGATTTATCATAGATCCTCTCCTCCGGGATATATTGGCTTCTCCTATCTTAACGCGAATTATTGGTAAAGGCAAGTTACCTTCCTTCGGTTTTTTTTGTCAAATAATACAAACTATTGTTTCCTCGAGGGCAAAACCGTTTTATAATACAGGAAGAGAACAGACCGAGGAGGTTTTTGTATGGAAACGGTAAAAGACATTCTTTCTCACAAAGGTACCGACGTATGGGCGGTTAACCCGGATACAAAAGTAAGGGACGCCTTAAAACTTATGAAGGAGAAGAACATTGGTGCCCTTCTTGTGGTGGACAAAAACGAAGAGCTGCAGGGAATTTTCTCCGAACGGGATTATGCCCGTAAAACCGATACCTATCATGCCGAGGGCTCATGCCCCGCAGATGAAAATGTGGACGCTCTTATGACAAAGAGCGTAGTGTATATTAAAGATAACCAAACGGTAGACCAGTGCATGGCAATTATGACCGATAAAAGACTGCGCCATCTTCCCGTACTGCACGAAGATAAAATTGGAGGACTCATCTCCATTGGAGATGTGGTAAAGGCGGTTATCCACGAAAAGGACTTTATAATTGATCAGATGGAGCACTACATCTGGGACAACTCCTAGAGTTTGGGGCAACCTTGGCAACCATTTAGAGAGAAAGGCAGCTTTACGGAGGGAAGTCAGCCGACTGCCTGATTTTATCTTATAAAGTCGCGAAATGTAACGCTGCCTCTCTCGTTCATACGCTGAAGCCGGCGCTTTACCCATTCTCTTATCTTTGCCCGGCTAGGGGGAATGAGAAGGATAAAGCCCAGCACATCGGTAATTACACCCGGTGTAAGGAGCACAGCGCCGGCAGCAAATATCAATAATCCGTCGAGCATATCGTCGGCGGGGAAAACACCCATACTCATCTCGCGCTGTATTCGCAGCCAGACCGCAAAACCCTGACTGCGGGCAAGCCAGGCTCCAAGAACCCCGGTTCCCACTATAATAAGAACAGTGTTAAGAGCACCAATAGCGGTGCCGATTTTAATGATAAGATAGAGCTCCGCGAGCGGGAGCAGAATAAAAAGAGCCAATAGTCTCGGAAACATGAAAAATACCTCCAGTAGCAATAACTGCGCTACCCCTGTATTGTACGGAATTATTTCGGTATTGTCATCAATCGCGGGCCGCTTGAAGCACTTGCTATAAAAAATGGAGCAGATGCCGATGCCTTTAGATTTCCTCAACCTCGTCTACAAGATAGGGGCTTTCGAACAGCTCCAGATCCTTTACATCGAGGCGTAAAAAGGAGATAGTCTCTCCGTCTTTTCCATAAACCCGGAAGCTGCGATCTCTAAAACCCATGTTCCCAAGCATTACGTGGAGCATGACAATTCCGAGCCCCGCTCCTTCCGAGTAATCTTCGGCAGCTCCATAGGCATCTGCAAGATTACACGCACTCTTTGCAATTCTGAATTTTTCCAGAATTCTCCGCTTCTCCTCCGGTACGAGTCTTGCATTGTTGCGTATCACTATCTTGAGTACAGACCCCAAGGCATGGAAGTGAAACTTTACATAATACCCCCTCTCCCTCTGCCTTGAGGAGAACTTGACAGGATTATTGAGTACCTCCTCCTTGAATCTTTTCATACCAAAGATATAGTCTGACGGGTCGAAAATATCCAGGCCTTGATCTGCAAAATAGATACGCTTGAGATTTGCCTTATGCGCGTTTCCCGCCAGCTCGTGTACACAGTAAGCCAGGTTGGTCATAAGTCTGGGGAGTCTTACTTCGTGTAAATACCTGTGTAACAGCCTGTCAATATATGCGCGCTCCTGGGCAAGGTAGCCGTAGGAAGTAACGGTGAGCACTTTTTTATTTTCCAGGGCAGTTTCTACCGATGAAACATTATTCTGCATAGCTTTTCAGGAATCTTCCCCCTTACGCTGCATATTGTAGCAGGTTCAAGCGCTACATTCCAGTTTTTGCCGATATTTTTTTTATTTTCGGTTACATTTTCCATAAATATAAACAAGCTTTGAACCATTATGCACCATACTCTATACCATAGGGACAAAACGTACCCCGCCGTGCTTTGTAGTGGAAAATTCGTCTCCCCTTCTTACTACACGTACCAGATATTGGCTGCCCACTCCTACCGGCCCGACAAGTCTCCCTCCATCCTTGAGCTGATCAAAGAGGGGCTTTGGAATCTCCGGTGGAGCGGCGGAGAGAAGAACCGCGTCGTAGGGTGCACCCGGTTTGTATCCCTCATATCCGTCTCCCTCTATGCACCTTATATTCTCGTATCCCTTTGTTCTTAAGAGAACGGAAGCCCGCATACACAACTCGTGATCCCTCTCGACCGTATACACACCCTCCGCCAGGCGTGAGAGAACTGCCGCCGCGTAGCCTGAACCTGTTCCTATCTCGAGAACCCTCTCCTCTCCCCCAAGACCGCACAGCTCTACCATAAGAGCTACAATGTAGGGCTGGCTTATGGTCTGCCCGTTACCGATGGGAATCGGCCGATCCTGATACGCGCTCTCCCGGGAATCTTCGGGTACGAACTCGTGGCGGGGCACCTCCCGCATTGCCTTAAGCAGGCGGGGATCTTTTATACCCCGTCCCTCTATCTGAGTTTTGACCATCTCTTCTCTTTGTATTTCTTCCGCTTTCATTACTTTTATGGTACTATATAGTGAGAATAGTGAAAAGTATAAAAAAAATAGGGGATCGACCGTGACTAAAGTACAGGAACTGTTTATTAAAAATCTTAAACACACCCGAAGAGAGCTGGGCTACTCCCAGATGCTCCTCGCGGAGAAAGCGGGAATATCCCTCGGTTTTCTCGGAGACATAGAGGCGGGAAAGAAGTTTCCCTCCGCAAAGACACTGCAAAAACTGCTTGACGCTCTCGGCCTTGCCCCCTACGAACTCTTTATGGATGATAAAGACTGCACCCTGCCGCGACACCACAACTTTGTAACCACCATGGAGAGAGAACTTATAGAGCGGTTGCACGGCCAGGTCAACTGTGTATTCGACAAACACTTTCTCGATAAATCCCAATAGGCCCTATCGTTTTTTACCCTAAATAGGGTATACTTTCCCGGTATGCAGCCTGTACCCATAAACACCTACGATTCACCCACGGTAATGCTCGAGCTCGTCTACCGTCTAAAGGTAAAGGACGTAATGTCTACAGAGCTCTTTACCGCCGGGTTACACACATCCATGCGGAATATCCAGAGGATTATGAAGGAGCACAACATCACGGGGCTGCCTGTTACAGATGGTCATTCATTACTCGGCATTGTGAGCATGGAGGATGTACTTACCGCTTTAGAGCAGAATAAACTGGACTCGCTTGCAGAGGAGTTTATGAGCCGTAAGCTTATTGTACTCGAGGACGACATGCCTATCTCTTTTGCAGTCTCCTACTTTGAAAAGTACTCCTTCCACAGGTTTCCTGTGGTAAATGCCGAAAACAGTCTTGTGGGAATGGTAACCAGCCGAGATATTATGACCCGGCTGCTTATAGAGGCAAACAGGGAACTCGAGCGGCTCGAGCGAAGCAGCGAAGCATCTTCCCAGCCTTTAAGCGGGAGCGTCGAAAGAAGTTATACCGTAAATCATCACGATTTTGAGAACGCCGGCCACGCCTCTACGGAGATAAAGAAAATCCTCAAACAGCGGCATGTGGATTCCAAAACAGCCCGGCGGATAGCCATCGCGTCCTACGAGCTGGAGATGAATATAGTCGTCCATTCTCGCGGAGGCACACTGAGTTTTTTCTTCGACGGAGAGAGGGCCGTTATAGAAGCCGCAGACAGCGGTCCCGGAATAGAAGACGTGGAAAAAGCCCAGGAAGAGGGGTACACCACCGCCGGCGAGTGGATCCGATCCCTCGGCTTCGGCGCCGGGATGGGACTGCCCAACGTAAAAAGAGTCTCCGACTCTTTTACCCTTACCTCTTCTACAAGCGGAGAAACCTTTGCCCGCTCGGAAATCTTGATTAATGGAGTTACAGCATGACAGTGGAAAAGTGCAGAGAAGCCCTTAATTCGACGGTATTTGTCAAGGGAAACATGGATGCGGATATTACCGCGGGATATACTTCGGATCTTTTAAGCGATGTGATGGGGAATGCCCCGGATAACAGCGTACTCGTTACCATCCAGGCCCACAAAAACACCGTTGCCGTTGCCTCCCTTGCCGGTATTACCGCGGTAGTACTGTGCAACGGACGAACCGTTCCGGAGGATATGAGACAGGCGGCGGAGAATGAGGGGATAACCCTTTTGGGTACCGAAAAAAACCAGTTTACCGCAAGTGCCCTCATTGCCCGGGAACTGGGATTGGTATAAGGCGCAAGGAGAATATGAAGGTACCCACGGAGCTTCACATTCACTCCTGTGCAAGTCCCTGCGGCAGCCTGGATATGTCGCCAAAGAGAATAGCCGAGGAAGCCCGTAAAAAGGGCATAGGGCTTATGGCTCTTACCGATCACAATACCGCCCGTAACACTCCGGCCTTTGCCGCCTGCTGCAAAAGAGAGGGCATAAGAGGTATCTACGGTTTGGAGGTAACCAGCAGGGAGGAGGCGCACATTCTTACCCTTTTTGCGGATGTTGAGACGGCGCAAAATATGGGCAGGATAGTGGAGGAGAGTTTACCGGAGCTTACCCGCTTCCCCTCCCCCTTCGGAGATCAAGTATACGTGGACGAAGATGAATATATTCTCGGAGAGATACCAAAATCCCTGTTTGCCGCTAGCGAGTTCTCGACAGAGGAGATTCTTCAAACCGCCCATTCCATGGGAGGCCTGGTTATCCCGAGCCATATCGACCGTCCCTCCTTCAGCATAGTAATACAGCTCGGGTTTCTGCCGGACCTTCCCTTTGACGCGGTAGAGTGCGTATCGACCTCATGCAGCGACAGCACGGACACTCTGGGTATACCCGTTATCACAAACTCCGACGCCCACTATCCCGAAGATATAGGCACTCGCTTTTCCGTTTTCGAGATGGAGGATCCATCCTTTGAGGGTCTCAAAAAAGCGTTAAAGAAGCTCGGAAAAGAGGATTCCGGCACATAAAAGCCGGGCCGGCTGTTCAGAGTTAAGGGGAGAGGATACTGAGAAGAAGAAGACCCTCAGGTGGAGAGGGCGCTTCGCAGCCGCTCGAGCACCTTAGCCCGGTCGAGGGGTTTTATAATATAGTTTTTCGCCCCCAGCATAAAAGCCTTTTTTACCAAAT
>JBKHFZ010000113.1:0-9023 GCA_046539925.1 Spirochaetaceae bacterium | reverse complement strand
GTATGAACCTTTTTTCGACACAGTAACCTCCCTTGTTCTTTCAAATCTTGTCCATCATAATCGCTTGTTCGTTGTCTTGTCTTGTACTGTTTTTTCGATATTGTGAAAATCTTTGGATGGATAGCCAAAAAATGAACTATTTTTTGCGAATCAGTGGAGCTTGCTGCGTCGATCCTTTTCCCTCTTGACACATCCTGCGATCCGCATAATCATCAGATTAGCTATGAAAAAAGAAACTGCACACCACGAAAAGGTAATAACCGACTTTATATGGGGACTTAAGGGCGTAATTGGACTGGAAAAGCTGGAGGCGGAACAGGTTGCTGCGGTAAAAGACCGTTGCCTTACCAGGGAGCAGAACGGCTTTGCCGATATTGTGTACAGCGGACTGGAAGCGATTCTCTGCAGGGAAGATGTCTGGATCCTTTTGAAGGATGCAAGCTTTAGGCCCCCACCTGCTAAAACGGTCTATATGGTGGAAGATGTGGAAGAATCGGAGCCCCAGGGAGAATCTGTTCCTCAGGAAGTCGGGGAAAAGGAGGAGGGAGAACCGGAGCCGGAGCACATCCTCACGATAGGAGATAGGCGTTACCACATAATCGGCGAGGAGATCTTCAAGGGAGAACCGGAACCGGAGGAACCGCATTTTTTCTTAGGCGAGGGCTTTGTGCTTTTTACCGAAAGAAGGAAAGGGACAGAGCACCTTCCCGCCTATTTTCTGCTTCCCCCCATCTCCTTTCCGGAGTTGGAAGAGAGAAAAGAGGAGTTCGGTATTCGCAATATTGTATCTTTCAGTCCCCCGGGAACCACCGACAAAATTCTTCGGGATATGTTCGGCTTTGACCACAGTCCCGACTACGCTACCGTTCTTATAGGTATGGATCGTATAGACAACCACCGGTAAAACCGGTGGTCCCGTGTTGTAAAAGAGAGCTTAAGAGAGCATCTTGATCCACTCTTTGACAACGTCCTTGTCCACCACCTTGCCAAAGCTGCGCAGCTCTTTTTTAACCGAGATAACCGCAGGCAGCCGTTTGACTCCGTGCTTGGAAATCTCGGACTTACTGGTAATTCGCTCAACGAAGATATCGCTTCCAAGTTCCCGCTGGGCCCTGTTGATATTTTCGATCAGTTCTTCCGCCTCGGAGGTTCCGTTGTCGAGCACAATAAGCTTGCTGTCGTTCTTCTTAATCCTTGCCCGCTCGATCATCCGACGGTAGATAGCGGCAATCAGGTCCTCCCGCTTCGGGATCTGGCTTATAAATGTTACTTTACCGTCTATACAGATGGTTGGGACCTTTTCAACATTGAGGGATACCATGAGTTCGATAGCCTCTTTCGACTTGATCTTGTGCTCCTTCCATTCGACCACCCCTTCAAACTCCGGGGCGATCTCCTTTACGCTCTCCACCATGTACTGGCAGGGGCTGCACGATTCGGAATCCAGGGTAATGATATCGACCATGATCTTGTCCGATCGGCCGTACTCGGAGAGGTCGAGATCCGTGGTAACCTCTTTTTTCGTGCCGATCAGCTCCATGGCTACCTGCAGCTTGTATTCGTCCCTTACCATCTCCGAGACCGCTATGATGTTTTCCGGGCGAACATGATAGGGAATATCGCAGCCGGGAGCGAGAATAAATCCCTTGTTACCACCGACGCTGATACATTCAGCGGCATGACGGACATTCTCCTCTTCATTCTCAAAGAGCATCACCGTGGTCAGCTTCATATTCCCCCCAAAGGATACATCATACTTGGCGGTTGTCTCTTTTACATAGTCCAGGGGGATATTCTCGTCGATGGATATGTTGTCGGGCTTGCACAGGCACATGTTTTCAATGTTTTTCTGGGCGTGACCGCAGACAAAGAAGGAGGATTTTTTTCCTGCTTTCCGGATATGTGAAAACACCTCGGTAATATACTCACTTACAAAGGTGGAGAAATCCTTGGGCCCTATCTGGCTGGTCATGGGATCCACAACGGCGATGATGTCACAGCCGTTTTCCATGTACCAGGATGCCATTTTTTTTGCTGTCTCGGTGCAGAACTCCATCATTTCCTTCACGCAGTCAGGGTCGTCGTACATGGTCATAAAGATCTCCGGGCCCATCAGGTGGAGGGATAAGGTAAAGGGCCCGGTGATAAGTCCATAGAGGGCAACATCCGGGTATGATTTTCGCAACCTCCTGGTGACATCCATGGCCATGGGAATTCTTCCGCTCTCCCCGGTTATCTCCGGGAGGTCGGAGAGCTTTCGGTCCCCCATGAGGGGGTGGCTCGATACAGCCGGAGGATTGTCCTCGGACCAGATAATGGAACTGCCGAAGACCTCCGCCTCTATCTGCAAATCGAAAATTACCGGGATCCCGTCGGGATTGTACAGCTCTATCGCCTTTGAAACTCCCGCTACGATATTATCTCCGCTTTGAAGGTACTCATCCGCCTTCATGTCCAGAAGCTGGGCCGCATGGACACCCACAAAGGGCACATAGGGGGTTCTCTCGGTTGTTTTATTTTCCATTGCGCTTAAAACAAGTTCCTTTCCTGTCATATTATTCTCCTTTAGCTCGTTATTCTTGAACTTATTGAGAGTGTAAAGAGAGAAAAAGAGACGGTATTGTACTATTTTTCACGATTTGGTAGAAATAATCACTATTATGAATATGGAGACTATTGCAGGGAGAGTATAAGATGGGTAGGGATCCGGCAAAATTGCTTTTTATTACCGGCTTTCTTGGTTCGGGAAAGACGACCTTACTGAATCGGCTTTTGAAACTGCTGGAGGGAAGCAGGATCGGTGTAATTGTAAACGAATGGGGGGATATAAACATCGATGCCGGGCTTATCGAGCATACCTCGGGCGATGAAATTATTGAGCTCTCGGGAGGCCAGATTTTTTGTAGTTGCCTCTCGGGCTCCTTTGTAAATGCGGTGGTAAAACTCTCCTCCTACGATCTCGACTACATCCTTACCGAGGCGTCGGGGCTCGCAAAACCCTCGGTCCTTATGGAGATAGTCAATGAGGCGGAGAAGCGAAGCGAGGGGAAGCTGCGGTATGAGGGGATGATCTGCATTATCGATGCTTCTCGATATTTGATGCTTCGGGAGGTGGTAAACGCGGTGGATGAGCAGGTTGCCTATTCGGACCGTTTCGTCCTGAATAAGACCGATCTTGCATCACCCGAGGATATCCACAAGATCAAGGAAGTTCTGGGGGAAACCCGTCGTGGGTGTCCGATCCATGAAGCTGTGAATGGGTCTGTTAACGGGGAGATCTTTTCCGGTACACAAATGATCGGCTACGGGGAAGCCGATCCGAAATATAAGGGGTGGGGAGCCTGCGGAAGGCCGAGTTCCTGTACAGTTGTTCCTCAAGGTCCTGTGGGCAGACTTGAGCTTAAGGCTTTTCTCTCCGCCTCAGCCGATTTTTCCTATCGCATCAAGGGGTACGTTCCTCTAAAACCGGATGGAGAGCTCTACCTGGTCGATTGTGTGGGAAAGCAGGTAAAGATAGCCGAAAACCCGGTGGGTACCTCTTACTCAGCCCCTAGTGATAAAGAGAGTGCTGTAAATCCCTCCTTTGTGGTTATCGGTCAGGGTGCAGTCTCTCCCTCCGAAGATATCCTGAGAACCTGGAAGCAATTCCTGGATGTGGGGGTGGAGATCTCCTGAACTCAAGCTCTTTAGCCGGCTTCGAGCTCTATTATCGGGCCTTTCCTACCCAGGTTGTTTCTCCTGCTTGAGCAGATTGAGTTTGCCATCCTTCCGTGGTATAGTTTGAAAAAATGAAGGCGGAAGCGAAAAATGAAGAACCACGTTATAGCAATAAGCGCGGGAGACCCCGCCGGAATCGGACCGGAAATATGCCTTAAAAGTTTTCTCTCCGACAAGGTGAGCGGCCGCGGCACGGCAGTTGTGGTGGCCGATTACGCCGTGTTGGAGGCGGTTCGGGACACGCTGCAAATTCCTGTAACCCTGCAGAGGGTAGAATCGGCACAAGAGGCACAAAAGGCACAAGGGGCTCAAGGGGAGAGGGCGACCGTCCCCGTTCTCGATGCAGGAGTAATTACCGATGTCTCGCGGCTGAAAGCGGGAGAGATAAGCGGACTTGCCGGGAAAGCCGCCGCGCAATACATCCGAAAAGCGGTGGAGCTCTGTATGAAGGGAGAGGCAGTGGGTCTTGCTACCGGTCCCATCAATAAAGAGGCCCTGCGGGAGGGAAAACTCGATTATATCGGGCACACGGAGATGATATCCGAGATGTCCAACGGGAAAAAGGGAATAACCATGTTTCTTGTCGACAGGATGAGGATCTTCTTCCACTCCCGTCATCTCTCTCTAGGCAAGGCGATAGACGCGATAGACAGGGAGAGTGTCCTCGAGAGTCTGATTCTTGCCGACAGGTGCCTTAAATCCGTGGAGTTCGAATCGGCCACCCTTGCCCTGGCTGCGCTCAACCCACACGCTTCCGACGGCGGGCTTTTTGGGGATGAGGAGGAGAAATACCTTATACCCGCCTGCAAAGACGCACGAGCCCGGGGGCTCAACGTGGTGGGTCCGGTTCCCGCGGACAGTGTCTTTGCCCAGGCTCTCGAGGGAAAGTACGACGGGGTGCTCTCCCTCTACCACGACCAGGGGCACATCGCTTCGAAGACCTACGATTTTTATCGCACGGTAAGCGTAACCTTCGGATATCCCTTTCTCCGAACTTCGGTGGACCACGGTACGGCCCTCGATATTGCATGGAAGGGCATAGCGGATTCTGTAAGTATGGAAGAGGCAGTGTCCGCCTGCTTTACCCTGGCTCCAAAATACCATCCGATCTATCCAGAGGAGAAGTAGCTGGAGGGGGGGTATGGGCCAACAAAAAACCGGATTACTGATGTTTTTTCTGTGTGGCTTTGCGGTGTTAACCGCACTGCCTGTGTGGGGGCAGAACCGGTCTCCCTCGGCTTACCCTCAGTTTTTCGGGCCTGACAGGGTTTCCGGCTTCACCTCTCCCGCCGACGCACTCATGCCACAGGGATCTATCGGCTCAATTACGGGAGTAAGCGGCGGAATCCCTGCTTACCCGCCAAATATTCAGTGGATGCAGATAACAACCCCCCGCCACCGATTTATCTTTCCCGAGGGTTATGAGGAGGAAGCCTCCCGTGCCGCCGCGGTTGCTATGGAGGTCTGGCCGAATATTGAGGAAGACCTCGAGACACAGATGCCGAGGCTTCCGATTATACTCAATACCTCTAATCTTGTGTCCAACGGGTATGCAACCCTCGCACCACGCAGGACCGAGTGGTACGGAGTAAACTCGCAGAGTCAGATTGCAGGCCCTGTAGACTGGTATACTCTTCTTGCCCTTCATGAGGGGCGCCACGCTGCGCAGTTTGCCGCCCTGGACCAGGGGTTTACCCGTTTTGCCCGGTATGCCGCGGGAGAATACGGGTGGAGCTTTTTTTCCATGTACTCGGTTCCCCTCTGGTTTTTTGAAGGGGACGCGATAATGGCGGAGACTCTCTTCTCCGAAGCCGGGAGGGGCAGAAGCGCTGCCTTCCACAGGGAGTTTCGGGGGATACTCGAGGATGATATAGACATCTCCTATACTCAGGCCTATCTCGGTTCCTACCGCAGCCATTTCCCCAGCCACTATCATCTTGGCTTTCCACTTACCGCGTATGTACGCCTTCTCTATGGACAGGAGGCGTGGAGGGAGATACTCGAAGAGACCTCCCGATTCTCCTTTTTTCCTCTTCGTTTTCACAGGGCGGTAAAGAAGGTAACCGGCCGGGGCATGTCCGAGCTCTACGAAGATGCCCTGGAGTATTATCGCTCCTATTTTCGGTCGGAGACGGGTCTACCGGCGGACTCGGTCTTAAAATCCGGGACGGGCTTATCGCCAGACTCGAGCTTATCGCCAGACCCAGGCGGAATCGAAAGTACTGTTTCCCATAAGCCGGAACTTCCTGTCTCCGGCTGGACTAACTACCTACCGGTTGCCGGGGATGGGGACAGGGCAGCAGCCGGGGAGGACGGTTTCTATGCGGTTAGACACGGAGATAAGCATCCCTGGACGCTGGTAAAGGTGGAGGCCGGCACTTCGGAGAGGGTCGAAGTAATAACACCTCTGCCTGCGGGGGAGAGGTGTGTTTCGGTTAGCGGCGGAATTGCAGTCTGGACCGAAAGGATCCGCCACCCCCTCTGGTCGGAGGTGGCGAGCAGCGAGATCGTGTGCCATGAACTTGAGAGTGGAAAAAGACGGATTCTCACCGGGGAAGACGACAGACCTTCTGGGGAGGAGGGCAGTTCCGACGGCGAGATAAAGCACAGAGGTAACCGGGGAAGTTATCAGTCGCCTGCTCTCTCTCCGGAGGGAAAACGGATTGCCTCGGTGTACGCGAAGCCGGGGGGCGGGGCCGAGCTGAGGATCCTCTCCTCGAAGACGGGAGAGGTGCTCGATACACACCTTCCCGGCAGCTCTTTCCCGAGAGGTGAGATGGATTCGCCGATATTCATTCTCCAACCGAGCTGGTCTGCCGACGGGCAGAGGGTTGTGGCCGTGGAGGTCAGTGGAGGAAGGTCTTCCGTTGTGGAGTACGGCATTGGCGAGGGGGGCGGGAAGGGCAGCCGGACTCTCTTGGGGCCTGTAAAGGGGACCATCTCCCGGCCGGTCTACTACCGGGACTATGTGCTCTATGTTGCCGAGGCCGGAGCTATGGTCGGGGGAAAGGAGAGAATCGAGGCTATAGATCGAGAGAAGGGGAACAGATACACGGTGGCTTCCGGGGACATCGCCGCCTCTTATCCCGTTCCTGTGCTTTCGCAAGACGGGGATGAGGACATTCTTGTTTTTGCCGATTACACCGCGGAAGGTTTTAGAGCGGCGCGTATCACTCTGGATGTTAAGGAGTTTACCCCTCTCCCGCGCTTCTTCGATCAGAGCAGCGGCTCAGCCGATTATGGTTCAGTAGACTATATAGAGAGAATCGAAAAGGAGCTCCCGGAGGAGAGCATCTCCGTTGGCGGGAGTTCACGCGGCGTGGATGAGTTTGAAGTGGAGAACTACAATAGGGCCTCTCATCTGTTCAACTTCCACAGCTGGGGAATGGTTCCTTCGGGAGATGGAAGGGCGGAGCTTTTTCTACGCTCCGACGATGTGCTCGGCCTGTTCTCTCTGCGGCCCTTTGCCGGTTTCAATATTAGAAACGAGACCTGGGATACGGGAGTGGAGGGAGTGTACCGGGGTATATATCCGCTTATCCGTTTTAGGGTCTCGGCGGATACGTTTCGGCCCACCGACCCGGACACGAGAAGAAACGGAATAAGCGGACAGCTGGGGGTAGAAGCGCCCGTGGACATGTCCAGGGGAGTGTGGCACAGGCAGTTATCCTTTGGAACCACCGGATTTATCAGGTACCGGGAAGAATACTTTACCATGCCTGTCTCCCACGGCGCCGCTTTTTACCGAGCCTCCAAAGCATTTGCTCCTATAGATTTTGCCCCTCCCCTGGAGCAGTATTTGAGGGGAGTGTGGCTTCACATGCCCTTCGGGATGGATCAAAGGGGGGGGCGCCTCGTCTCGGAGGGTTATCTTACTTTTCCTGGAATCGGAGCTCATCATCGATTTAGAGTTACCGGAGGCGGAGAGTGGCAGTACGGAGAAAGAGTACCCCTGAGCTATCCGGCGGTCAAACCAAGGGGGTATACCCCGGAGTGGGGAGATGCCTATGAGTTTAACGCGGCGGCAGGTCTCGAGTATCAGTTGCCCCTAATATACCCGGATCTTGAGATGGGGCACGTCTACTACCTCAAGGGGATACGCGGTACTCTATTTACCGAGCTGGGAGCGGGTATGAGGAAAGATGCGAGTGGTGGTGGAACCGATTCCGGGGGGAATGAGACTCCGGCACCCTGGATAACCGCCGGAGGAGCTGAACTGTTTCCGGTAAGCGGTCTCGAGATCCTCTTCGAGCAGCATCTCTTCTCGTGGCCGGTGGTATTCGAGGGGGGAATACGGCTTCTGTACCGCTGGGGGGACGGGGCATTTCGACTTGAAGATACCGTTTTTACCCTCGGCTTGGAGTGGTAGAGGCGGGAAGATTTGATACATCTCTTTCACATGTAGTATACTTAAAATGCAGAAAGAAGAAACAACCAAGGAGGTCTTTTATGGTAGATCATGTATTAATCCTCGCAGGCGGCTCGGGTACCCGGCTGTGGCCGGCTTCCAACTCGGCCCATCCCAAGCAGTTTATTCCGGTAAAAGACGGTAAGAGCCTGCTGCAGCTGACTATAGAGAGGGCCGGCGCCTTCGGCATTTCCGGGAATATAATACTCATTACTCTAAAAGACCAACTCGATCCGATTCTAAGGGAGTGCGGGAAGATCGGGACGGAGAACCCTGGACTCAAGGAGAAGCTCAAGGTTATTCCCGAACCGGCGGCCCGCAACACCGCCCCGGCAATCGCCGTTGCCGCAGAGTATCTAAGGGCGCAGGGAAAAGGGGAGGAGACGGTGCTCGTCCTTCCGTCGGACCATCTTATCTCACCCCTCGAGAGGTTTCGCGGGGATGTGGAAAAGGCGGACAACCTTGCCAGGCAGGGCTACCTGGTAACTTTCGGAATACCCCCCGCCTATCCTGCTACCGGCTACGGATATATAGAGGCAGGAGCAGAGCTTCCTCCGGGAAGGATAGTCTCCACCTTTAGAGAAAAACCGGATCAGAAGACGGCGGAGTCCTTTGTGCAGAAGGGCAATTACTTTTGGAACTCCGGTATGTTCGCCTTCAAGGCTTCGACATTTCTCAACGAACTCTCGTTTCACAGCCCGCATATCGGCAGTACCTTCGACGGAATAGGAACGGTGGGCGAAAGCCGGACAGAGCAAGGGGTCCCCCTCGAGATGGTGGGGAAAAAAGTGGAGGAGATCTATAAAAGCTCGGAAAAGGACTCCATCGATTACGCGGTAATGGAGAAGAGTAAAAGTTCCGCTATGGTCGAAGCCGGTTTCGAGTGGAACGACATAGG
>JBKHFZ010000112.1:0-9183 GCA_046539925.1 Spirochaetaceae bacterium | reverse complement strand
TTTCTCCTTCTCTTCAGTATAGCCCGCTTTGTCGAATTCATCAAACAGCATGTCTTAAGCGCTTTAGTTCAAGTGTTCCGTTTTGAGCCCGTAGATAATAATCAGTATCCCCGCCGGGAGGAGGATTAGACCGCGGTAGAAGGAGAGCCCCGCAAAATCCATAAAACCCGTATAGGAGACAAGGCTTACTGTAATTTGTGTAATTGCCGGGATTATAAGAAGGATGGAAACCCAGAAGACATACCCCCGCTTGCGCAAAAGAGGAATAAAGAGAAACAGGGTAGTAATACCCCAAAACAGGTAACCCGTCTGGTTTACTACATAGGCTATGGAGGTGGAGTTGTAAAAATACCAGCCCAGGGCCTGCTCCGGCTGCATCTGCATGGGGTCGAATATTGAAAAGATAATCTGGGAGACGTAGGAGAAAGAGACGAGAAGCGCGTAGAGACCGTATCCCGTCCTCATCCACGCGCCGGAGGTGGGATCCTTCCCCTTCGCCAGAGCCGCCGCCTCGGCGCTGCTTACCTTGCCCTTCATAACCGCCTCTCTCTGCTGCTGACGGTAGACCGAGATAGCTACCGCGATAAAAAGGGGAGCCAGAGCAAGGGCAACAGTAAAATTGAGCCCATAGGCCCAGGGGAAGAGCTTTATGGCGCGCAGCTGCTGCTGCACATCTCCCCCGGGACGTGCGATGAAGGAAAGTATGGGCGTAACAACCAGTACCCCCGTAAATACGCCCGCGAGAAATGGGAGCCCATGCTTCCTCTCGCCGGTATCACGCATCAAGATAGCCCGTAGAAGGCATAAGGTGTTCTCTTTGCAGGAGCTCCGAAATCTTCTCCATTACCTGCCCCGGCATACGCTCTTTTGCGTGGGTCATGGGAAAATCGGCCTTGTTCCATGCGTGTCCATAGGCCATAAAGTGGTCCACCGCTTTGTTGGCGTTGGCAAAGGGGTTGCCGAAAGGCAGAGGTTCTACTATGGAGAAAGCCTCCTGCACCGTCCTTGAGAGAGTGTCGGAGAGCTCTTTGGCCCGCTCTATACTTCCCTCCTCAACCGCCTCTATTATTCGGCTCAACTCTCCAGCAAAGGAGTTGGCGGTACTCAGGAGAAAACCGTTGTAGGGGCCGCCCGCTCCCCTTAGCCACCTGTAGTATCCGCCCTCTGCACCGCGGACGAGGAAAAGGTCATCCGGAAGCTCCGCTTCGAGGGCAACTCTGTCCTCTCCCCCGGTATCCTTGAACAGATAGAAGTTTGGGTGTGCCGAGGCAAGGGATGCGGCGGTTTCCGGAGAGATATTGTTTTCGGTAATCTGGGGCAGCTGATACAATGCAGTAGGCAGACCAACCGACAGAATCGATGAAAGCTCCTCCTCTATAAGCTCCTGCGGAAGATCCGCCCCCTTCGGCGCGGTAACGGTAATTCCACAGACCCCTTCCGTCTTCAGGGAAGCCGGCGTCCCGTCAAAACCGAACCGGCTCTTTACAACTTCCGCCGCCCTCGCGGCCTCGCCCCTTTTCGTCTTTAACACACCCACAAGAAGAAGCCGCTGGTGCCTGGCCAGCACCTCCCTCAACAGGTCCACCAGCTCCATCGCCTCGCTCTCTCCCATTTCCCAACCGTCGCCGGTGGAGCCGGGGGCGAGGTATCCCCCGACATAGGGAGACAAAGCGGTAATGTGGGCGGAAAACCGTTTTTCGTCAAAGTTCCCCCTCCCGTCGTAATGACTTATTAGAGGACACCAGAGCGTAGGAGCTCTTCCTGCGAAAAAAGACTCGAACAATTCTGCTCTATTCATTTTCTCTTACCTCACACCTCATAGATTCGGCGCGCAACAGGCATTCTTCGCCCCGTCCCAAAGGCCCTTTTGGAGACCTTGAGCACCGGCGGTGCCTGTCTTCTCTTATATTCGTTTCTCCCCACCAGGGTAAGAATCTCGCTCACCATATTCTTGTCAAACCCGCGGTCTGCAATCTCTCCGGCGGAGAGGTTTTCCAGCAGATAGAGTTCCAGAATCGCGTCCAGAGTTTCGTAGGGAGGAAGGCTGTCCTCGTCTTTTTGATCCGGCCTGAGCTCCGCCGAAGGGGGTTTCTCCATAATACTCCGGGGGATTATCTCTCTCTGGCGATTTATATGACGACACAGCCCGTAGACCTCGGTCTTTAGCAGATCTCCGATTACCGCCAAACCCCCGGCCATATCGCCGTAGAGGGTGCAGTAGCCGGTAGCCAGCTCCGACTTGTTTCCCGTGGTAAGAACGAGGGAACGAAACTTGTTGGAATAGGCCATCATCAGCATGCCTCGAATACGCGCCTGAATATTCTCCTCGGTTACATCGGCTTCGGTGCCCTCCAGGATAGGGGCCAAGACAGCAAGGGTGGACTCGAAGACAGGCTCGATGGGGATACTATCAAACTCTATCCCCAGGTTTTTCGCAAGGGCCCCGGCATCTCCGGCGCTTGCCTCGGAGGAGTATCGCGAAGGCATCGCGAAGGCGTGTACTTTCCCCTCACCGAGGGCCTGCACCGCCAACACCGCCACCAGCGCCGAATCTATTCCCCCGGAGAGACCCAGATGGACCCTGGTAAAGCCGCATTTACCCACGTAATCGGCAAGGCCGAGGACAAGCGCCCGGCGCAGCTCCTCGAAGCCCTCTGTATCTGTTGCATCGGCCGAACTTGTTGAAGCCGACCGGGCCGACGGAGAGCCCGACTCCCTCACACCCTTCACACTCTCCCTGCCCTCCAGTTGGACCTCGAAATAGTCCTCTTCGAAGGGCCTGCCCTCGGCAAAGACCTCCCCCGAACCGTCGGAGACAAGACTTCTTCCGTCAAAAATGAGGTTGTCGTTCCCGCCGACCATATTTACGTAGACCACCGGCACCCCGGAGGAGCGCCCCACCCCGCGCAGGAGCGAGCGACGCACTTCGTCCTTTCCCCGAAAAAAGGGTGAGGCCGAAGGAGAGAGAATGAGAGCGGCCCCCGCGTCGAGGAGCTCCCTTACCGGATCCACAGCGTAGCGGGTACCCGGAACCGGTTCGGTCTCCCACCACAGATCTTCGCACACCGCAATACCCACACGCACCCCGTCGAGCTCATACACCCGCCTTTCGGATGCCGGCTCAAAATAGCGGGCCTCGTCAAATACATCGTAGGTGGGAAGGAGGGTCTTTGCCTGGCTGTGAAGAATGACACCGTTACGGATTATGGAGACCACGTTCTGCAGATTCTTTCCCAGTACCCCCTCGGTCTTGTCGACATATCCCACCGCCGCTGCAATGCCGAGGGGCAACTCCCTCTGCAATTTCCTCAGACTTCTTCTGTTCTCCTGGGTAAATCGTTCGTAATCGAGAAGATCCATCGGAGGGTACCCGCATATACTCATCTCCGGAAAGACGATAAGGTCCACACCGTTTTCTGCGGCTCTGCCGGCGTACTCGAGAATTTTCCGGGTATTTCCTTCAAAATCCCCTAAAACAGTGTTTATCTGTCCTACCGCAACCTTCATGCCACCCTCCTCAGGATATCACTTCTCCTGCTCCCGACAGCTTAGCACACAAGAGGACAATTGGAAAATACGGATATCCTATTCCTGTCCTATTCCTTCATGCGCTTGACCGCCCCCCTTCTTCCAATTAGTATAAGCCCATGGCGGAAGAGGTTCTTTTAATCGGTCATCATACACCCCTGGGGAAAAAAATAGCCGAACTCCTCCTCGCGGAGGGATCGTCGGTGGTGAGGACCGTGCTGCCGGAAGAAGAGGCGCCGCAAGAAGAGGCGGGGCCGTCGCGTGAAACCGAGGAAGAGGAGGAGCTGCTTACCTCTGTTCTCTGGAACCGCAGCTCCCCCATATCGACCCACAACGTTATTCTCGAGACATATACACAGCACGAAAAGCTCGACAGGGTGCTCTTTATTTTCGACACCACAAAAGATAACAGAGCTCTCCACGAGATCCCCCTCGCGGAGATAGAAAAATATATAGACCGGCGCTTCAAGGGACTTACATTTCTTCTAAAGGAGTTGATTCAACACTATCAGAGAAACAGGGGACTCGCGGAAATCTCGCTTATCCTCCACACCGAGGGAGCAAAGGTGCTCCCGCCCCTCGACGGGATGGGCTCCGGCGCGTTCAGGTCTCTCGGGAACTCCCTCTTTACCTTCTACCAGAACGAGGATATTACGATTAACGGCTTCGAATCATCCTCTCCCGACAGCGGCGACTACGCGGAGTTCATTCTAAAGACTCTTCGCGAAAAGGCTGGAAAGTCCCACGGTAAATGGTTCCGCTTTCAGGATAAAAGCGTCTGGAATTCTCTGGGACTTCAGGGGAAGAGGTAAACATCGGGATTTTTGAAAGCACCGTAATTGACTACACACATCTAATCGGATAAGGTTCACCCATGAAAATCTGGATTAAATATCTTTTTGCAATAATTATCGGCGTACTTATCGGGGTATACGTGCTCGAATCGGGAGAACCCGTCTCCGAACTCCTCTCCTTCCTCTCCAGGTTGACAATAAATATCGGCAGATACTCCGTGTATCCCCTCGTATTCTTTTCCCTCGCCTACGCCTC
Source organism: Spirochaetaceae bacterium (assembly GCA_046539925.1). GTDB lineage: Bacteria > Spirochaetota > Spirochaetia > DSM-16054 > Sediminispirochaetaceae > CAYFVU01. The sequence continues at coordinate 4,605 of JBKHFZ010000112.1, read as the reverse complement.
CTACAAACTCAGAATAGACCGGCGAGTTCTCATGGTTTACGGCAAAACCATCCTGATAATTATCGCCTCGAGCGTCCTTCTTACGGCAATCGGAACCGTGTCGGTGTATCTTCTTGCGCCAGAGCGCATTCCCATAATCGTGGAAACCGAAAAAACCTACTCCTTTCCTCACATTCAGGAGATACTGCTGTCCACTTTTCCCGCAAATCTTTTTAGAATATTTACCGGCGACGGAGACTTTCTGTTCCCCCTTGCCTTTTTCAGCATTTTTCTTGGCCTCAATTTCTCCTTTGATAAAATTCACACCCGACCGGTGGTTCAGCTGTTCGACAGTCTCTCCAGAATTTTTTACCACATGAGTATGTTCATCCTCGAAATTCTCGGATTCGGCCTGGTAATTCTCTCCTCAGCAATGGTGGTAAACATCCGCAGTACCTCCCAACTCGAGTTCTACAGACAACTGCTACTCCTTGTCGGACTTCTTGCCGCAATAATTATCCTGGGAGTGTATCCTTTAATTGTCTATTTTCTGACAGGCAAGGAGAATCCCTATAAACATCTCTATGTAATTGTTGCCCCCGCTCTTGCCGCTTTTCTCTCGGGAAACTCCTATTTTACATTTACCACCCTTATTCCCCACACCATGGAAAACCTGGGGATTCCCAGAAAGGTTGGTGCAACAACTCTTCCCATATTTACCCTCTTCGGCAAAGCCGGTACTGCAATGGTTACGAGTGTTACTTTTGTGGTAATACTCCGTTCCTACCCGAGCCTGGGTATCGGCCTGGAGACTCTTTTGTGGATTGCCGCTTTTAGTCTATTTACATCTTTTCTCACCAGCTCGGTACCCGGAATGGGGGTGGTGGTCTCCCTCTCTTTTATGTGCTCCCTCTACGGGAGGGGCATAGAGAACGGTTTTCTTATTGTGCAGCCGGTAGTGCCGCTGCTTATAAGCTTTGCGGTACTGCTCGATACGGTTACCGCAGCCCTCGGATCTGTAATTGTCTCCCACTCTGAGGATAACCGCAAGGATATATACGCAAAGGATTTTATTTAGGGTTTATTGAGTACTGGCATCGAGAGCCCCGCCCCGAGGACAGGATTCTTCCTTATGGAGGTTTTTCCAGGGACAGACTACTCCGGAAGGGGCTACTCCGGAAGGGGCGGGGCGCCCTCGGGGGTCGGAGGTTCCGGCGGCTCTATTACACTTCTCTCCTCTGTGGGAAACCTGAGACCGACGGAGATAGAGACCATAAGATGGTCGTAAAAAGAGGCTTTTTCTCCATCCCAGATATGGTGCACGGGTAAGTGTACATTAAGCCGCGAGCTTATATCGTAGGCATCTGTAAGGGGCCAATACCCCATAAAAGAGATAAAGGGGAGAAAAAACTTTCCCCTACCGTAGTAACCGGAACCGATAATTTTCGAGGCATCCGCATCGTCGGAGGCTCTGAGGGGAATAGGAGTCTCAAAACCAAGCCCCCCCTCCATGGCCAGGTGTGTTGATGCAGAACCCCTCGAGTAAAAATCCCAGCGCAGCCCCGCATCGAGAAGGGGAACCAGGGCTGTTATTCTTCCTTTGGACTCCATGTCTGAGAGGATGGTCCTTCCTGTTTTTTCGTCCTCCTCTGTTTTATCGTCCTCGCGGTACCACAGGGTGTAGAGGGAGATGCCGGGAACGAAGGAGAGAGAGGAGTCTTCCGAAAACGCAAGGGGCAGCCGAAAAGAGAAGGAACCGGTGAGCATATTGGTGCTCGAAGTACCCCCCGAATCTTCTCCGCCGTCTTCATTCTCCAGCTCCTCCTCGTTGCCTATCCACCGCATCCCGAGTTCCCACTCGCTCGCGGAGACTTCTAGAGCTGCCGCAGTTGCGGGAGCCATGATTGAGACAAAAGAGAGAAGCAGAATACACGTGCAGAGGGGGCGTAACATTCTCATACTACATACTATACCACATTTTTTTTCAGCCGCCACACGGGGTTGACTGAATAGTGGCTCAAAGTAGTTCGAAGTGGTTCAAAAGTTGGGTTTTTTTAATACGCCTTGGCAAATACAGCCCTGTGGGTGGCGGGAGAGCCGCACTTTACGCAGCGGGCTCCCTCCGGAATGTTCTGCTCGAAGGGCAGAACACGTATTGTCGCCTTTGTCTCTGCTTTAACCTTGCCCTCGCATTCGGCAGAGCCGCACCAGAAGGTATCCACAAATCCGCCGCCTTTTTCGTTAAAGAGGGCGGTAAAATCTGCATAATCGGTAAAAGTGTAGGTATTTTCCCGGCGCAGATCGAGGGCTTTTTGGTACAGCGATGCCTGTATTTCCTCGAGAAGCTCCCTTACGCGTTCGGGTGCCGCCTCTATCGAAACCTGCTCCTTCTCTCCGCTGTCGCGCCTGACAAGCACCACATTGCCCGATTCCATGTCCCTCGGGCCTATCTCCACCCTTACGGGCACTCCAAGCATCTCCCATTCCGAGAATTTCCAGCCCGGGCTGTTTGCCTCGTCGTCGTCGAACTCCACCCTAAAGCTTTCGCCCATGGCATCGTGGAGTCTTCGCGCATACCCGAGGACCGCTTCCTTGTTCTTGTTTTTGAAAATAGGCACTATCACGCACTCGGTAGGCGCAAGACGGGGAGGGACTACGAGGCCGCGATCGTCGGAATGGCTCATTATAAGCGCACCCACTAGACGGGTAGATACACCCCAGGAGGTAGCCCACACATGGTCGAGACTTCCCTCCCTGGTCTGAAATGTAACATCAAAGGCCCTGGCAAAATTCTGTCCCAAAAAGTGGCTGGTTCCCGCCTGAAGAGCGCGGAGGTCCTGCATCATCGCCTCTATCGCGTACGTATCGACAGCTCCGGCAAACTTTTCGGTCTCCGACTTTTTCCCGGTAAGAACCGGAACGGCCATATAGTCCTCCACAAAACTACGGTAAACATCGAGCATCCGCAGAGTCTCCTCCTCGGCCTCTTTTGCTGTTTCGTGAGCAGTATGACCCTCCTGCCAGAGAAATTCGGTGGTCCGCAAAAAGAGCCGGGTGCGCTTTTCCCACCTCAGCACATTTGCCCACTGGTTGATAAGGAGGGGCAGATCCCTGTAAGACTGGATCCACTTCTTGTACATAGACCATATAATTGTCTCCGAGGTGGGTCGGATAACCAGGGGTTCCTCGAGCTCCTCCCCTCCCGCGTGGGTTACCACCGCAAGTTCCGGAGAAAAACCCTCCACGTGTTCGGCCTCTTTTTTAATAAAACTCTCGGGAATAAGAAGCGGAAAATAGGCGTTGGTATGGCCGGTGGCCTTAAACATATCGTCCAGAGCCCGCTGGATAAACTCCCACAGGGCGTAGCCCCGGGGTCTTATAACCATGCAGCCCTTTACCGGGGAGTAATCGGCCAGTTTTGCCTGCAAGACGATATCTACATACCACTGAGAGTAGTTTTCCGACCTGGGAGTAATTTTTTCAGCCATACATACCTCTAAAACAGTAATTGGTTTCGTATGCCGCCCAGCGGCAACCGAAACGGCGAAAATAACCGGATACGGCTATTTTCTAAAAAGAAGCGATCCCGAAGACCGGTAGGTGTACATGGATAAGTGTGTGTGTCTCGGGGACTGGAATTGTACTGGAAGGGGGGCGTGAGGTCAACACGTGGAGGTTCTCGGTGGTCCTCGCCAGGTTCTCGGCTCTCTTTGTCAACTCGCCCGCAGGCGGGGGGGCAGCTACAACAGCTCGAAGGGGCAGCGAGGGCAGAAGCATTGGTAACGACATCGACAGCGGAAGGGGTACGCGAAACTAGTTCAGTCTTACCGTCTCCACCATATAGCGGATGCTTTTGCCTTCTTCTCCACGAAGATGTTTTTCCAGCACACACACAAGGCCCTGCTCATCGGGAGAGAAGAAGACTCGGTTTATACGATACAGGTGAACTCCCTCTCTTTTGTAGTCGGGGAGTCCAAGGGTATAGGACTCTTTTTTCCCCTCTTTATCCGTTACCGTGAGTTTTATATGAAAAGAGGCACTTACATCCTCACCTTCACCGAAGTTCTCCTGCACAAGGGTAAGATCGTAGGAGTCTCCGTGATGGAAATCACGAAATGTGAGGCGCTCCTTTACTTCGTTTCCGTCTATAAACAGGTAGACGAGCCTTCCTGTGGCAAGGTGATTTATCTTGTACTTTTTTACCAGAGGTTCCACCCTGTGGAGGAGTTCGTACAGCCCTCCTCTTCCATCCTGTGCAGCTTCGATTTCCGCATCAAAAATTTTCTGTTCCACACCGCCCTTTACGAAACGGTTTTTCTCAACATCTACAGTGTATATTTCCGCATATGCGCGGCCGTCTTCGCCTCTTACGCCGTATTGTCCGAACATCAAAATGTCCGAGTTCTCCGAAAAGCCGAGATTGACAAATGTCGCCACATCTCCGGCAAAGAGAGCTCCACCGGCGAAAAAGAGAAACAACAGAGCAATGCATAGGTGTTTTTGCATATCCTCAGTCCTCCCATTTTCAATATCGTACTATTTTCTGCGCTTCTATAGTCTTTTCTTTATCCAATATTTACTGGCTTAAATCCTGTGGTCTCTGCATTGCCACACGCCAAGAGCGAG
>JBKHFZ010000111.1:0-9203 GCA_046539925.1 Spirochaetaceae bacterium | reverse complement strand
TGCAGGTTTACCTGCAATATTTAGATAATTTATGCAGGTCTACCTTCGTTCTTGTTGATTTTTCATAAAAACTTGAGTAACATCTATTATGAAAAAAGCCGTATTCGGCTGTTTTCGTAGTTTCGGTTGACCCAAAGGGGCATGCGAGAACTAACTCGATAAGAGGTATATCACATGAAAATTATCAGAAGAAGCCTCGAGGACAGAGTTGAGCAGTGGCTGTTTAGGGGTAAGATTATCTCCATTTTCGGCGCTCGGCAGGTTGGAAAAACAACGATGGTACAGCAGCTACTTAAAAAGCATGGTGATTTGAGCAACTATTATAATTGTGATATCCCGTCTGTTGCCGCCTATTTTGAAAACCCCGAACCAATGCTCTTGAGCAGGCTTATAGGCAACGCAAAGCTTATTGTCATAGACGAGGCACAACGGGTTAAGAATATTGGCCTGACATTAAAAGTGCTCCACGACACGATGCCTCGAGTCCAGATTATCACAACAGGTTCAAGCAGTTTTCATCTTGGAAATGCACTCAACGAAGCACTTACCGGCAGAGGGATGGAGTTTTTACTCTTTCCCTTCTCCTTAAAAGAACTGGAACAGTTATACGCGCCCCATGAGATAGATGTACAGCTGCCCTTCTTTTTGCGGTTTGGTTTGTACCCGGAAATTACGGATAAATCGGAAAAGGATGCTGCAGCTCTAATCCAAAACCTCTCATCCAAATATTTGTATCGTGATATCCTGGAGTTGGAAAACCTGAAAAAACCCGAGCTTTTGACTAACCTGCTGCAGCTTATAGCATTGCAACTCGGGTCCGAAGTCTCTCGAAACGAAATCGCCCACAAACTGCACACAAGCCGAGAGACTATTGAAAGGTACCTTGATCTTCTGGAGAAAAGTTTTGTAATCTATCGGCTCAAACCGCTCTCAAAAAATAGAAGAAAAGAGATAGTCAGAAAAGAGAAGATTTATTTTTATGACACGGGAATAAGAAATGCTATTATCAATTCTTTCCAGGATTTTGCTGTTCGTAACGACATAGGAGCCCTTTTCGAAAACTTCATGATCATCGAACGTCTAAAGCATCTCGAATCTCTTGGGGAAACACCTGCCAAATGGTTCTGGCGTACACACGATCAAAAGGAGATCGACTATGTGGAAGAAAAAAATGGAATGTATCACGCCTTTGAGTTCAAATGGTCCGACGGGATAATCTCAAAGTCTGTTCGCACCAATTTTCTCGAGAACTACCCCTCCGCCGTCTTTACCCTCATAACCGGTAGAGACCACTTTCGGATCTCCTCGCCTGGGTAGTGCACTTACGGGCCTACCGTTTCTCCACCGCGCAGGCCGAAAGCTTGAAAGCGGCGATTTTCGATTGAGGGTCGAGCTCGTTCGCTCTGGTGAGCCGATTTACCCGGGATTCGCGGAAGTGGAAGGGGACGAAGATCTCCCCCTGCCTGACTCCATCGTGAATCCGCGCCCGAGTAGTAAACTCACCTCGCCGGTTGTACACCCGCAGCTCATCCCCCTCGGCAATATAGAGCCCCCTCGCGTCTTCGGGATGGATTAGGGCGTAGGACTCCCCCGCATAGGAGACGAGGCTCTCGCTTCGGCGGCTCATGGTCGAGGTGTGGTACTGGTAGAGGATGCGCCCCGTGTTGAGGATAAAGGGAAACTCCTCGCTGCGCTGCTCCGTCTCCTCCCTGTACTCCACGGGAAAGAGCTTCGCCTTGCCGCTTTCGGTTTTAAATCCCTCGGTAAAGAGGGTCGAGGTACCCGGATGATCCCTGGAGGGACAGGGCCACTGCACTCCCTCCACCTCAATCCGGTCGTAGCTTATGCCGCCAAAGATGGGGGCCGCTTCGGCTATCTCGTCGAAGATCTCCGAGGCTTCCGTATAGCTTCCCAGGTCGTAGCCCATCTCCTCTGCGAGGTCTACGATTATTTTCCAGTCCTCCCTCGCCTCACCGGGAGATTCGACGGCCTTTCGCACGCGGATGGTTCTCCTGTCGCTGTTTACAGCCGAGCCGTTTTTCTCCGCAAAACTTGCCGCCGGAAGAATCACATCGGCATAGGGGGTGGTCTCGGTGGGGAATATGTCCTGGACCACGAGAAAGTCCAGGTTCTCGAAGGCCTTTCCCGTGTGGGTAAGATCGGGATCTGTGAGCATGGGATTCTCTCCCATGATATACATCCCCCGTATCTTTCCGTCGTACGCCGCCTGGGCGATCTCCACGGTGGAGAGCCCAGGTTCGGCGGGCAAGCTCTCCAGGGGAACGTTCCAGAGCTCGGAAATCCGACGCCGGTTCTCCACGTCCCCGACGGGGATGTAGCCGGGGTAGACTATCGGTGAACAGCCCACGTCGGTAACTCCCTGAACGTTGTTCTGCCCTCTGGGCGGGTCTATTCCCGCGTGTTCCCGTCCAATCTGCCCGCTTATGAGCATCATGTTGAGGAGGGAGAATACGTTGTCTGTTCCCGCCGTCTGCTGGCTCATCCCCATGCCGGTGGCGATCATCGCCGTCTCGGCACCGGCGTAGATTCGCGCCGCCGCCTCTATCTTATCCCGGGGAACTCCGCATATCTCCTCCACACGCTCCGATGTGTAGGCCTCGACCAGCTCTGAGAGGCGACCGAAGGCTTCCATGCCGCCCTCGACCTGCTCCTCTATAAAGCGGCGGTCGTAGAGCTCCTCTTTAATTATTACCCTTATGATTCCGTTGAGCAGGGCCACATCGGTGCCTATACGAGGCTGCAGCCGAATATCTGCGTAGTCGGCGAGGGGAGTCCATCGCGGATCACAGACAATGAGCTTCATCCCCCGTTCGAGCCCCTGTTTGACAAAGGTGGCGGTTACCGGGTGGGTCTCTATCATGTTGTTGCCCGTCACGAAGAGGCAGTCGGTCTTTGCAAAGTCCTCTATCGAGTTGGTCCCAGCTCCTCCTCCGAGACTCTTCATCATCGCCGTAACCGTCGAGGAGTGGCAGAGGCGGGTGCAGTAGTCGATATTGTTGGTTCCGAAGGCTATACGAATAAATTTTTGAAAGAGATAGGTATCTTCGTTGGTACACTTTGCCGAGGAGTAGCCGGCGAGGGCCTCCGGGCCGTGCTTCTCCCGGATCTCGCCGAACCTGGAAGCGATGAGCTCGAGGGCCTCCTCCCAACTCGCCTCCTCGAAGACACCGTCTCTCTTAATAAGGGGTGTGGTAAGGCGGTCGGGGCTATGGACAAAGTCGTAACCGAAACGGCCCTTTACACAGAGCCTTCCGTCGTTGGGGCTGATTCCCTCGACCCCGTCTGCCCGGAGGATTCTGCCGTCCTGCACGAGGAGCTCGATCTGACATCCCACCCCGCAGTAGGGACAGGTGGAATTTACACGTCTCTCGACCTTGTCGAGGCGTATTTCCTCCCTGTGGGGCTTCTCCACCAGCGCGCCGGTGGGACAGAGCTGTACACACTCCCCGCAGCCGTCGCACTCCGACTCTCCCCACACACCAAAACCGGCGACGATATAGGAGTCGAGGCCGCGCTCGGAGAAGGAGAGGACGTGCTTGCCCTGCACCTCCCCGCAGGCCTTTATGCAGCGAAAACAGCGTATACATTTTGACCCGTCGTAGCTGAGCACCGGCGAGCTCTCGTCGATAGAAGAGCTTTCCATGGCATGGCGGATCTTCGGATAGCGCCGGCTCTCGGGGGCCTGCAGACCGTAGCGATACACGAGCTCGCGAAACTCATCGCGGTATGTGCCGTCGTACTCCTCGTTCTGCTCGGCCAGGAGGTACTCGAGGGTGTGCCTCCTCACCTCCTCCAGCTCCTCATCGAAGGCGGTTACCTCCATCCCCTCCTCCACGGCGACAGTACAGGAGGTGGTAAGGCCCCGCTGCCCTTCGATTTTTACCACGCAGAGCCTGCATGCACCGGTAGGAGACAATTTTCGATGATAACAGAGGTGGGGTATCTCTATTCCCGCCTCGATGGCCGTTTGCAGGAGGTTCTCCCCCGCTCTCGCCTCCAGTTCTCTTCCGTCCAGCTTAATTTTTACTCTTTTATCACTATTCATGGGAATCTCTTCTCACAGCTCATTATCGCTTACAGCTCCTTGTCCGCAAAAAAACGTCCCGCGCTACGTATCGACAGTATAGGCGACTTTCCCAGGGGGCAGAGGGAACTCTTGTCCATGTACTCCGCCTCCCGCTGCAGCTCTTCGAAGAGCTCTCGCCTGCGCTTCCCCCCTGCCTCGGTCTCCTCGATAATCCGCCTCATTAACAGCACGAGGTAGTCGGTGCCGACCCTGCAGGGGATACACTTGCCGCAGGACTCGTGACGGAAGAACTCCATAATAGAGAGCAGCGTGTCCGTTATGCGCCGCCCCTCCTTCAATACGATTACCGCTCCCGAACCGAGACTCGCCCCCCGTTTTTTAAGACTCTCATAGCCCATGGGAACGTCGAGAAAGGAATCGTCGACGAAGGTCCCCGCAGCTCCTCCGAGGAGCGCCGCGTAGAAGCGTCTGCCTCCACTCATCCCGCCGCAGTATTCTTCGATAATCTCCCGCAGAGTTACTCCCATGGGAGATTCGAAGTAGCGGGGATGCTCGATATCTCCACTTACCGAAAAAATCTTGGTTCCCGGTGACCCCTCTATACCGAAGCTCTTGTAGGCATCGGCTCCGTTTTCTACCACGAAGGGCACCTGGGCAAAGGTCTCTACATTGTTCACGAGGGTCGGTGCACCGAAGAGCCCGTGTTCGGCAGGGTACGGGGGTTTTACCCGCGGGTATCCCCTTTTGCCTTCGATAGACTCGAGGAGGGTAAGCTCCTCTCCACAGAGGTAGGAGCCCGCCCCGAGACGTATTTCCATGTCCAAAGAAAAGTTCGAATCCAGGATCTTCTCCCCGAGGTAGCCCTCCCGGTAGCAGTTATCCACCGCCTTTCGTACCCTCAGGATAGATTCCGTATACTCACCGCGGATGTAGATAAACGCCTTTTCGGCGCCTATAGCGTAGGCGGATATGCACATCCCCTCTATCATTTTATGGGGGTCGTTTTCCATAACAGCTCGGTCTTTAAAGGTCCCCGGCTCTCCTTCATCGGCGTTGCAGACAAGATACTTGGGTCCGCAGGCTTCGCAGAGCGCCTCTCCCGTAAGCTTCTCCTTTAGACCGGTGGGGAAACCCGCACCGCCCCTGCCCTGCAGCCCGGAGTCCGTCACTTCCTGGAATACCTCCTTCGGCTCCATTGCAAGTGCCCTCTTGAGCGCCTCGAAGCCTCCGGCCTCTACATACTCTGCTATGCTCGAGGGGTCTATTTTGCCTGCGTTTGCCAAGGAGATAAGGGGTGCCTCTCCCCCGCCGCCTGTCTTTACAGCAGTACTCGAGTCCATCATCTTTCCGCCTCCCTGGCGCTCTCCTCTCGAAGGTGATCGATAATATACCGAATCTTCTCTCCGTCGAGACGCCCGTAGAACCTGGCCCCCACCATCATGGTCGGCGAGTGGTTGCACCTCCCAAGACATTCGCTGTACTCGAGGGTAAACAGACCGTCCTCGGTAGTCTCTCCGAAGCGTATTCCCAACTCGCCCTCGAGCTCCCTGGCCACATCGAAGGTGCCGAACATTCTGCACACCGGAGATCTGCACAGGCGGATGACGTGGCGTCCCCTCGGTTCGGTACACAGCATCGAGTAGTAGCCGGCAAGCCCATAGACCCTCGCCTTGCTCACATTGAAGTAGCGTGCCGCCTCCTCCATCGCCTCCCTGCTCAGGTAGTTTTGGGGACTGTGAGCCTGGAGGTCGATAAGGAGGGAGAGCAGATTGTCTTCGGCGGGGGGGTATTTCGAAAAAATTTCTTCGTGCAGCATAATTCCATATCCTCTCTATTCATCGTAGTACCAAAGTGTAAGGATGTCAAAAATTATGACTAATTTACCGCTAATTTTCCGGCGGGCTTCCTCACCCCTCGCATCAGTTGCACAAAAAAGCCAAAACCGATATAAATGACACGCATAAGGAATGGACGCATAAGGGGTATTACGTATGGCACGCATAGAGTTCGGTCACACCTGGTGGGGAAAGAGATGGCTCGAGGCACTGTCTAATATCGACTATTCCAACAGACTGCCCCGGGGCAAGCGCTACGCGCGAAACGGTTCGGTTACATCCATCGACATAGAGGGGCCTAAGGTCTCGGCTAAGGTAAAGGGGCGGCAGCCGTCCCCCTACTCGGTCTCGCTCACTCTGTGGACATTCAAAAAGGCGGAGAGGGAGGCCATGGTCCGCATCGTAAAGGGGAATCCCTACTACCTCTCGCAGCTTGGAGCTCACATTCTGCCTCCCGAACTGGAGGAGGAGGCCGAAGCGGCGGGTATCAGGCTCTTTCCAAAGAGCTGGAAGGAGCTGGGGATGCGCTGCAGCTGCCCCGATTGGGCGGTTCCCTGCAAACACCTTGCCGCGGTGGTCTACATTATTGCCAACGAGATCGACAAGAACCCCTTCCTCGTGTTCCGCATGCACGGGCTCGACCTCTTGAGCGAGGTAGGAGGCGGCGCCGGCGAGGAGGCGGAGGAGCCCATCGCCGGCATAGAGACCTTCCTTGCCTACACACCGGAGGAGTACAACTACTACCGCGAACACCTCGAGCACATCGACCTCTCGGCTGTTCCCGATCTGTATCCTGCCATATCCCAACTCCTTACCGAGTTTCCCCTCTTCTATCTAAAAAAGGACTTCAAGGAGATACTCCTCGAGGCCTACCGGAGAAGCTCGAAGGCGATTAAACGCCACGTAAAAAATCTGGATCTTCAGGAGGAGCCTCCGAAGACCCTCTACAGCAGCTGCGGCATCAACATCTACAAGGGAAAGTACCGTTTTGCAGGCTCCCTCAAAAAGGGGCAGCAGGAGATCCGCTTCGACTCCGATAATATGGGCCCCTTTATAGAGTATCTGCGGCTCCTCTCGGCGGGGGACCTCTCCGCCTACCCTCCGGTACTCTCCTTCCTCGTTATGCTCCACAGCTTCACCCTCAAGCTCCTCGAGCAGAAGGCGGCGATACCCGACATCCTTTCGATACGAAAGGGGAGCTACGTTATTCGCTGGATTCCCGCCCTCTTCAACGAAGAGACCTCGCGCATCTTCGAGACCTTCGTAGAGGCCCTTCCGAAGGAGATCGTGCGCTACGGCAAGACCCCCCTCGAACACCGGGAACAGGTGCTCTTTCTCATCTCCTTTCTTATGCGCCATTACCTGAGGGAGTTCGAAGCGTCAAAAAAGGCGGAGGAGGAGCCGATTACCGCCCTCTTCTTTTCGGGAGCCGAATACAGCCCGAAAAAGTTCGAGGAGCGGGAGAATGCCCAGACGATCCACCTCTGGCTCGGCCGTTTCTTTATCCGCCCCGTCGACTACAGACCGGTTATCCACATAGAGGAGAGCTCCGAAGAGCGGTTTCGGTTCGAAATCCGTGTAAGTAACAGACGAGATGAAGAGGAGCTTCCCATCCCGTTTCGCGATTTTCTTGAGAAAGATCAAAGCGAGACCATGCCCCTCCTTCGCGACCTCAGCCTGCTCGCCACCTATCTGCCTACGGTAAACGACTTCCTTCGAAACCGCGAACCCATCGTGGTAGAGGGAGAGGCGTTTCTCGAACGCTGGTTCTCCGCCCTGCCGGCCCTCAAAACCCTCGGCGTGCATACGGTCGTTCCCAAGGCCCTGCGGGAGGCCTTTATGCCGCACATATCTCTAAAGATGGGGGCTCCCGCGGGCTCCTCCGAGAAGGTGGTCTCCTACACCTCCCTCAAGGAGATGCTGCAGTTCGACTGGAACATTGCCGCAGGAGAGAGGTTTATCGATCCGCAGGAGCTCTTCGAGCTGAAGGGAAAGTACGGAAGGTTCGTACGCTACAAGGATATGTTCCTCGAGCTCGACGAAAAGCAGCTCGAGTCCCTGGCGCGGCGGATGGAGAAGGCTCCCTCGCCGTCGCCCCTGGACCTCTTGAAGACCGGGCTTACCGGCCTGTTCGACGGTGCGCCGGTGGAGACCGACGGGGAGGTGGAAAAACTCTTCTCCTCGCTGCTCACTCCGCCGGAGGTCGAGGTGCCCTCCGATCTTCGCGCGGAGCTCCGCCCCTACCAGCTTCGCGGCTACCGGTGGCTCTACCACAACCACCGCATAGGCCTCGGCTCGGTAGCCGCCGACGACATGGGACTCGGCAAGACGGTGCAGGTAATCGCCCTCCTGCAGCAGTTGAAGGACGAGAAGGTGGTTTCGCCGAAGAAACCGGTGTTGATAATCGTACCGGCGAGCCTGATGACCAACTGGCAGCGGGAGATAGAGCGATTTGCCCCGGGTTTACAGAGCGACATCTACCACGGGAGCGAACGGGAGATGCAGGAGGGGACGGAAGTACTCATTACCACCTACAGCCTCGTGCGCAGGGACATAGAGGAGCTGAAAAAAACACGATGGTCGGTGGCGGTAATTGACGAGGCGCAGAACATAAAGAATTCGACCTCCGCCCAGACGAAGGCGGTAAAATCGATCAAGGCGGACCACCGGATCGCCATGACGGGAACCCCGGTGGAAAACCGCCTCCTCGACTACTGGAGCATTATCGACTACGCAATGAAGGGCTATCTCGGCAGCAAAGCGGGCTTCAAGGAGGGCTACGCCATCCCCATAGAGCGCTACCGCGACCGCGAGGCCCTGGAGCGATTCCGCAAACTGACCTCTCCCCTCATACTGCGGCGCCTGAAGACCGACAAGTCGATTATAAAGGATCTTCCGGAGAAGGTTATAACCAACAGGTTCCCCACCCTTACCAAGGAACAGGCGGTGCTGTACCAGCAGCTGGTGGAAAACACGGACCAGTGGCTCGCCGACACCGAGGGTATCGGCCGTTCGGGAATCGTCTTCAAGCTGATGACGGGACTCAAACAGATATGCTGCCACCCCCGCCTCTACAGCAAACAGGGCACCCGCGCAGCCGAGGCCTCGGGAAAGTCGGCCGCCCTCCTCGAACTCCTGCAGACCATTGCCGAACGCGGAGAGAAGGCCCTCATCTTTACCCAGTTTGCCGAAATGGGCGAAATCCTGAAGGAGATGATAGAGAAGCACCTCGAGGTTCCCTGCCTCTTCTTCCACGGAGGAAGCAGTAAAAAGGCGCGGGAGGAGATGGTCGATCTTTTCCAAAACGACCCCAATTACCG
>JBKHFZ010000110.1:0-9241 GCA_046539925.1 Spirochaetaceae bacterium | reverse complement strand
TTTTCCATAGCCCCAAGTATAACAGGGGTTCCAATTTTTAGCTTCTTTAAATGTAAAACTTGTTGTACAAAAGGGTGAAGCGTAAAAAAAAAATACCTTGACGCCCTCCGGCGGGGCTTATATGCTGGCGGGAACCAATTCGAGGAGCAGCGGGGTGATTCAAATACACTATGTCAAACTTTTTCTCGCTCCGGTGCTGTGGGGCGGAGCTCTGGTAGCCGGCCGGGTAATCGCCAACGAGCTGCCCCCCCTTACCATCACCTTCCTCCGTTTTCTCTGTGTAAGCGCCTTTCTCCTTCCGGTTCTTTACATCAAAAACAGGGGTTTTCCAAGGCCAACGAGAAAAGCGGCCCTGCTGCTCGTTCTGCTCAGTATTACCGGGGTACTTATGTTTAACTACTTTCTCTTTTCCGGACTTCAGACCGTTACCGCCGCCCGGAGTTCGGTAATAATCTCCTTTACCCCCGCCTTTGTCGCCCTGGTCTCCGGCTTGTTCTTTCGCGAGCGAATAACCCCGATAATGGCCCTGGGAATTTGCGCGGCCTTTATCGGTGCGGTAATAACTATTACCGAGGGCAAACTGGAGGTAATTTTAAGGGGGGGGATCTCTGTGGGAGACCTCTTCCTCCTGGGGTGCGTTCTCACATGGACGGTTTACTCCATTACCGCAAAGTACGCCATGCAGGATTTAACCCCCCTTACGGTGCTCACCTACGGGTCGGTAACAGGCTCTGTACTGCTCATTCCCTTTGCCTTTAGCGGGGGAGGTCTTGCGGGCCTTTCGGCCCAGCCAATTGAAACATGGTTGAGCCTTCTCTACCTGAGCATAGGTGCGGCGGGAATTGCCTACCTCTTTTACTACGAGGGGATTAAAGCGGTGGGAGCTTCAAGGGCTTCTATCTTTCTAAACCTCGAGCCCGCGGCGGCTATTACCCTGGGCATACTGCTTTTGGATGAGCAGCTTACCCTTCCTGTTACTCTTGGAGCAATCCTGGTAATAGGCGGTCTGTTTCTCACCAACTACCGCAAAAGAAGCTCACATCTTGAATAGCCTCTTACTTGTATCCCACAACCGCTCGCGATTCCAGTACCTGGAAGGTGAAGGACTCGGTAAAGTAGAGCTCTACTGTAGTGCTCGAATGGGTCCCGTAACCTATCGAGAGATCCTGTCCTATGGTCATTAGAAAATCTCCCCCTCGAATCGAAACCAGCAGAGGAGCCTCGAGATGACGCGTCGGAAGAACAGAACCGCCGAGAAGCTGCTCGAGGTGAGTCTTGAGCGATCTGCCTTTTATATAGCTGGAGAGCTGCTTCCATATCTCAAGAGGTACAGCCAGGCTGTAGGGCCCCTCGATACCGTCTTTCATAAGTTCTCCTATTCCCTGCGATACGGCTTGTATCATCTGTTCCGGATCCTGGGGAAACTGAATAGAGGGTCTTTCGCCTGCTTTGGATAAACCGGTAACACCTGCCTCTCCCAAACCTTCAAAAATTACCCCGTCCTCAAAAGATGCCGCCTCTTCGGCAGCTTTTTCGAGGGCATCCAGGTCCACATCTTCGGCCCCGCGAGCTGCATTGTCCAGCTCCCATATATCGAGTTCAAAGGGGACTCTCAACTCCAGCAGAGGTCTTACATCGTAGAGCCCGTAGGAAACCTTTCCCGTCTTCTTGATCTCTCCCAGGCGTCCGTTGCTTGCCGCGTGGTAGCCCCAGCCGCGGGGTCCCTCCACATCTACAAGACGACGCCCCGTCAAAGAGTTTCGCAAGTAATCCGCTGCAAAGGTATCTATCTCCTGCCAACCCTCATTTGAAACTGGTGCCAAAGCTCTGCGTAAAATATTCATAACTCCTCCTACAGTTTTCCTATTCCAAGATCCGAATCCATACCGGAGTCTGCTTTACCATCTTCCCCGGATTCCATGTTCTCTTCCAAAGTGGTGATATCCCCCTCGGTAAAGAGAAACGTCCTCAGTGCCTCATCCCATTCCGGCATATTTCTCCTGAGCCACTCCAGAGCCATACATGCGTGTTCGATCTCTTCATCACGATTATGGGCCATTATAGCCGCCAACTGTTCATTGTCGGAGACATCGACCCGCTGGTTATACCAGTCAATCGCTTCTACCTCTTCTTTTAAACTTTTGAGCGCACGGGAATGATTTTTAGCCTCCGTCGATAATTCTTCAACAGGTTCATGATAATCCGCCATTATATTTCCTCCTTCAAATGGATATGTCCATAAGATAATACTTCAATTGGATTACATCAAATTTACTTTTTATGTTAGCTGATCTTGCGGATGGCGGCAAGTGTTTTTTCGCTTAGCTCGTCGAAGCTGTACCGCCTCTTTCCGCGCAGATAAGTGTCGAAATGTCCACCCAGGGGTTCCGTCCATTGAGTTGGTATTGCCTCTACCCCGATGCACGTTCCCACAACAGCCAGAACCTGCGCCGCGTTGCAGTCGACGTCCATTCCTTCCATGGCGACTATGTGGGCGGTCCCATGAAAATCCCCCTCCCCGAACCATAGAGCGATAATTTCCGCACAGGCGTTTGGGTAGCTGTGAATCCAGTGGTACCTGCTGTACTTCCCCTCGCACAGAGACCATGCCTCCTGCCAGTTGTCGGTACTTCGGCACGCTTCCAGAGCATCGCGGATAACGGCCCCGTACTGCGTCCCGGCGGGAATGAGTCCGACACTACCCTCGACCACGTTACGGATATCTCTCTCCACGAAAGCGAAGGAGCTCAAAAGGGCATTAAATACCTCGCCTAGTATCCCGTTGGTGGTATGGCTTATAGACCCGTCCATCCAGGCAAGGCGTGCAGCTTCCCGGGGGTTTCCGGGAGAGAGAAGCCCCGGGGTCACTCCCCGCATCTGGGCACCTATCCACTCCCGGTAGGGGTTCTCCGTCTCTGCGGTAAGTGGAGGAAGAAGTCCCGCCATAATGTTTCCAAGAGCCGCATCTTCCGCCGACCACGCGTAGGGAATACGGGCAGCCCACGCAGAGGCCAACTGCTTCGCCGTAAGATCCTTCCCGTGTTCGAGGACGGATTCAAGCAGAACAATCTGATAGGTTATGTCGTCGTTTAAGGTGCTCGGCGGTTTTACATAGCTCTCTATATCTCCATAGGCCTTTGAGATCTGTGCGCCTGCGAATCCCTCTATTGCCGTGCCCAGGGCATCTCCCACCGCCTGCCCCGTCCAGCTTCCCAGTATTTTGGAAAAAAGCTCGGTCTCTTCCATACCGAAAGAGGTCGAGTCCGGCCCCTCGTTCAGCTCGTCGATACCGCTCGCCGCTGCGTATTCTTGAAAACTGTAAAGCCGACGGTAGTTCCAGTACTCGGAAGCGGGATCCTTCTCCGCCTGCCGGATTGCCCGTCGAACCTCAATAGAGGCCTCTATGAGCGCAGGTATATCCCCCCTCTCGAGGGCGGAGAAACCCCTCTCTACCGGCTCTTGCCATCCCTGTACCCGGTATCCCAGATTCTCCACGGCCTGTATTGTTGCCGTTATAAGGCGAACCGGAGCGCCGGAGCCCGGCACAAAGCCGAGCCACTCCTCCTTTATCGCCTCGTCCCTCTCCTTCTCTCTCTTAAATGCCTTATCCCAATCCTCGTAGGTTCGCTCCTCCAGAGGAGCAGCCCGGTAGAACCTCTCGCTCTCGTACTCCCACGCTTCCATCCGCCTACCCCTCCTCCAGCCCTACAAGAGAGTCCGCAGGGATGGTAATATGGACCTTCTCTCCCGTCTCGAAGGGCGGGACGGCACTCTCGTTTTTCGAATGCACCTTAAACTCTATCCCCTGCGCTGTAAGCCGATACCTGCTCAAATTGCCGGTATAGGTAATAAAATCCACCCCCACGGGAATGCTTGCATAACTGCGCTTATCCTTCGAGATAACTATACGCTCCGGACGCACGCAAAAACGGCTTCTATTCAAGAGGCCCTCCCCCGGGGTTCCCGCTATAGGCAGGATCGCCCCGCTCTTTAAGGTCAATGAACTGTTGCCTTCCGACTCCCTGCGGAGGATCCCAGAGAAAATATTGGCCTCCCCAAGAAAATTCGCGACAAAGGAGTTTACAGGTCTTTCGTACATCTCCACCGGAGAGCCCTCCTGCACTATTTTTCCCTCGTTCATTATCGCGACTCTGTCCGACATGGTAAGAGCCTCGTCCTTGTCATGGGTAACAAAAAGAGTCGTTATGCCCAGAGACCTCTGGAGCTTTCGCAGTTCCACCTGCATCTCTTCTCTGAGTTTTTTGTCGAGAGCACTCAAACTCTCGTCGAGGAGGAGAATCTGCGGCTCCAGCACCAGCGCCCGGGCGAGGGCAACTCGCTGCTGCTGTCCCCCGGAGATCTGCCCGGGTTTTCTTTTTTCGTAGCCTTCGAGTTGCACCATTTTGAGGGCCTGTTCAACTCTCCGCCTCCTCTCGTCTTTTGTGGTTTTTCGCATTTCAAGCCCGTATTGTACATTTGCCTGCACCGTCATGTGCGGAAAAAGGGCGTAACTCTGAAACACCATCCCGATGTTTCTTCTGTACACGGCCACGTTGTCTATCCGCTTCTCATTCAGACATATAGCCCCCTCATCGAGCTTCTCCAGGCCGGCGATAAGCCTGAGGGTTGTAGTCTTGCCGCAGCCTGAGGGGCCTAGAAGAGAAACAAACTCCCCCTCGTAAATATGCATGTGAACTTTATCGACGACGGTGTTGTCGCCAAATCTTTTGCTTACCCCTTCGAGCGTTAGTGAACCCATAGACCGTTACTCCATCAGCTGTTTTAGTGTATGTCTGGTAAGAACCGCAACCGCAATAAAAAGAAGGGTGCTTACCGCGAGGATAAGTGTCGAAATCCCGTTTATCTCCGGGGTAAAGCCGAACTTTATAGACGTGTAGATTTCGATGGGAAGAGTCGAACTTCCCGTCTCTATAAGAAAGTATGAGAGTACAAACATATTAAAGGAGATGAGAAAAGCCAAAAAGGCTCCCGCGAGAATCGCCGGCAAAAGGGTGGGCAGGGATACCCTCCAAAAAGTTTTAAGCGCGTTAGCGCCAAGGGTGTAGGACGCATCTTCCAGAGAGAGATCGAGAGATTCTATCCTCGCGTTGAGTACGAGAATAAAATAGGGGATCGTAACAACTACATGCCCCATGAGCAGAAAAAAGAAGTTCCGGTTAAAACCGAGAAAACGGATAAAGAGGAGCAGAGAGATGCCCAGTATTATCCAGGGAATCGTCAGCGGCAGAATAGAGAGGGTCTGTATCCGGTTTTTAAGACGCCGGGAAGACCGGCTTATTCCGTAGACGAGCAGTGTTCCCAAAACCATGCAGATAATCGCCGCAGCAGCGGCAAGGAGAATACTGTAGCGGGTACCGGCAAAGAGCTCTCTATTTGCGGAGAGCTCCCGGTACCAGTGCAGGGAGAACTCAAAGGGCAGCGCATTATACCGGGAACGGTTAAAAGACATGGCCGCCATAACCGCAATGGGGAGATAGATCAAAACAAAAATGGCTCCGGCATATATCCATGCAAGAATCTTTTTCATCTATCCTGCTCCTCAGACTGCCCACTGTAGGACAGGCGGCGCAGGATAAAAATAACGGCAAAAATAAAAATGAGCAGCAGAGTTCCTATGGCCGCCCCAAAATTCCAGCCGTATATTTCGAAGAACTGATCTTCGATAATAGTACCTATAAGAGTCCCCCGGGTTCCTCCCAGTATCCTCGGCTCCACAAAGGCTCCCAGACAGGGGACAAACACCAGGAGAAAACCGGATATAACTCCCGGCCGGCTTAATGGCAGCACCACTCGGAAAAAGGTATGTACCGGCCTTGCACCGAGCATCTGGGAAGCTTCTATAAGCCGGTCGTCTATGCGTTCGATGGCCATATAGATGGAGATAACCATAAAGGGAAAAAAGATATGCGCCAGGGCAATCATATAAGCGGCCGGTGTAAAGAGTATGCCCAGCTCGGGAGACTCTATTATGCCGATCCTCTGCAGGAACCCCGCAAGAACACCGCCGTCTCTCAACAGAACGAGCCATGAGTAGGCGCGGATAAGCTCGCTTATCCAGACGGGAAGAAGTATAAGGAAGAGAAACAGGGCCCGCAGTGTAGGCAGCACCTTTGCCGTAATGTAGGCCAGAGGATAGGCCAGTACAAGGGAGACAAGAGTAATAGCAAGGCTTGTCCGTACCGTTTTCCAGGTAAGAGAAAGGTAGAAATCCCTGGAGAAGAACCGCCTGTAGTGGTCAAAGGATAAAGCCCCGCCCCCCTCGGCCTGAAAACTCGAGAGTATCATAATGCCCAGCGGAATGAGGGCAAAGAGAACTATAATAGTTACTCCCGGGACGGAGAGCAGCTGTCTTCTATTTTCCCTGAACACGTCTATTCAAATTCCTAAAGCACTTCAGGTATTAGTGCGCTTTTACTTCCTGCCACACCTCGTTCCATTCGGTTTTTGTCTCGTTATCTCTGTAGCCGATAAAATGAAGGTTCTCTATATCATCGAGGGACATTCCGATAAACTCCCGTACATCCTGACTAACCCCGTCCAGGGCCTCTGCGTTAACCGGCGAAGGGCCGCCCTTCTCCACCCAGGAGAGCTGGTAGTCCGCGCTTATAAGCTCATCGATAAACTTGACAGCCAAATCCCGGTTCGGAGCATCCTCCACAACTGCCCAGTAGTCCAGCCAGCCTATTGCTCCCTCCTCCGGAACCACATACCCAATGGGAAGGCCGTCGTTTCTCATGCTGAGGGTTTGACCGCTCCAGGAGAGCCCCACGGAAATTTGCTCGTTTGCAAAGAGCTTGGAGAACTCGTCTCCCGTCTTCCAGTAGGTGCGGTTGTAAGGCTTCTGTTCTATAAGCGCCTGCTTTATAGCTTCCAGATCGTCGGGTTTATTGGGATCCTGCCCCAGATACATCGCCGCAAGCATTACCGCGTCGTTGTAGTCGTCCCTAATGGCCACCTCCCCGGCGTACTCGTCGTCCCAGAACACGTCTACACTGTCTATCTCTTCGTCCACAAGCTCCGTGTTGTAGGCGATGGAAGTGGAACCCCATACCCACGGCACGGCGTACATGCTGCCCCCGGAGGTTGCCTCGGACCGGCCGAGAAATGTGTCGATAAGGGCATCGTAGTTCTCCAGCTCCTCCGGGTCTATCGGCTGCAGCAGCTCCTCCTTAATCGCCTGCGGCAGAATGGAGCTGTTAGGCAGCACTACATCAAACTCTCCAACTCCAACGGTGCGGAGTTTTGTCAACAGCTCCTCCTCCGAGGCCATATACTCGTGTACAACGGTACACTCGTATTTCTCCTCAAAATACTCGATAAACTCGGGGTCGTCGGAACCGTATTCCTTCCAGTTAACTACCACGAGGGTGTTGTCTTCCTCTTCTTGCTCTTGAGTCCCCCCTGCAAAAACAATCCCCGCAAGCGCAGCTGCCAAAACGGCTGCAATGAGTATCCTCTTAGCCATTGAATCCTCCTATAATTCGATCGAGCTTCCCGGACCTTTTTACTTTCTCTATCGCCTCGTTAAAGGTGTCCCGCAATTCCGGGGAATCCTTTCTTACCAGGCACACTACATCAAGATTTCCCAGGGACTCCGTTACTCTCTTGATCTCTTTATTAAAGAATTTCCCCGACAGATATTCTCCTACCCTCGCCTCCGTGGCTACACCGTCCACATTCTCCCATATATGCTTTACGATTCCCTGAATATCGTTCTGAAGGTACTGAACAGAACCGTTGTGCTTCTCCACAAGCTCATCGACGTAGGTGCCTTGTTGGACGGCAAAAGTCTTTCCCTCCAGCTCGTCCGCTCCAAGCATCCCCTTTCCCGACACCCTGTGGGCATGCTGGAATACCGCCGCCTCAAAATTTGCGTAAGAGTCGGTTGCCAGGATGGGCTGATCGTCGAAAAACGAATTGGGCCACCCGGCGTTCATAACCACATCCACTTTCCCGGCAAGAAGCGCCTCGTATACATTTACCCATTGTTCGCCGAAAAAATCAAGCTCAAAGGGCAGCTCTCTTTCCAACTCCTTCATTATCTCTACGCTTATGCCTGCGGATTTTCCCTGTGCAAGAAAAACCCAGGGGGGATACGCAACGTCGTGTCCCACAAGCATCACTTTTTTGTCTTCTTTAAGAAGCTCTTTACCGACAAACCACTCTTTCTCCTCCCCAAGGGTGCTGTTTTTTTTCTTAAGATCGGCGCTTACATTGCCTATCATGGAGAGCTGATTCTCCATATTGTTAAGCACATGATGAGAGTTGGAGGTTATCAGCGAAGCTTCAGAGGTAATATGGGAAATTTTTTCAGATATGTCTTCGGTATTTTGGGACTGCTCTCGCACATACTGTTTAATCTCTTCAATGGCCTTCGTTGTCTCCTGAAGGTTTGTATTCGATTCATTTAACAGAGATGCAGTCCGCTCCACAGTCTCACTCAGGGTTCGGTGTATCTCCTCATACCCCTCGAGGGTGTTTCGGGAATCGGAGAGACTTTTGTTAAGCTCTGCAAGGTAGTTGCTTATCTCCTCCGACCGGGCCTTGCTTTTTTCCGCCAGCTTCTTTACCTCTCCGGAAACTACCGCAAAACCTTTTCCGTGTTCCCCTGCCCTGGCCGCTTCAATAGAGGAGTTTATTGCCAGAAGGTTGGTAAGCTCGGATATATCCACAATAGCTTCGATTCCCGTCATGATTTTTTTGCTCACATCTTCCACTTGGGAAAAAACTTTTTTTATAGAAAAAAAGTAGTCCTGCGACTGCTGTAGGGAAGATTGAGCTTCCTCCATGGCGTGAATGCTTTTCTGAGAAGTCTTGCTGCTCTCCGAAATATTCGAGTCTCCCTTTTCCACGGAAGTAACAATCTGTTCCGATTTATCTTGTACCGTCTTTACAGTCTCATGCACATTCTCTATGGATTTAGTATTGTTCTCTGTAGAGCGGAGCATCTCCGAGAGGAACGCCTCGAGAAGTTTTGAAATTTGCTGTATATCCGTAAGGTAACTCGACACCTCATTGGTAGTATGATCAAATATCTTAAAATGATGTTCGATTTTAGTTCTTATATCTTCTACAAATTCCCCGTCCAAAGTGGAAGATAATCCCTGCTCAGATGCTGTCTTCTTCAAACAAACCTCCCCAAAAGTCATCCCAGTGACTTGAAACACAAAAATATTTAGTAATTTATGTATAATAAATTCAATTTGTCTATTTGTAAAGC
>JBKHFZ010000109.1:0-9305 GCA_046539925.1 Spirochaetaceae bacterium | reverse complement strand
TTCTTCTGTGCAGTGTATCCGTGCTTATTGCAGCAGGAATTACAGTGCTTGTGAGCTCCCCTCTGTCGGCAGAAAGCGGAGAACCACGCAGGATACACCCCGATTTTTCAGTTACACCGTCAGAACTTGAGGAGAGAACCGCACAGCTGCCGGAGAACATACAAAGGGCAATCCGCGAGCGGCCTCAATACTTCCTGGAACTCATCCGCCGTTCCATGGCACTGCCGGATTACCTCTTAAGGCTGGTAGATAAATCCCACC
This sequence comes from Spirochaetaceae bacterium, assembly GCA_046539925.1. Lineage (GTDB taxonomy): Bacteria > Spirochaetota > Spirochaetia > DSM-16054 > Sediminispirochaetaceae > CAYFVU01. Next base: position 9,044 of record JBKHFZ010000109.1, on the reverse strand, counting down.
CCCTCCCCGAAGGGTATAAGCCGGATTCTATAGTTGAGCTCTCCGATTATAATATGCTCAATCTCAATAAAAACACTCTCACCCTTCATTCCGGCTGCATGCCGGACCTTCTTGCGATGAACGAAGCGGCCCGCCGAGACGGTATAGAGCTTGTTATATCGAGCACCTACAGGACCTATGAGTACCAAAAAGGTTTGTACGAGAGGTATGTTAAAAACTACGGACAGGAGGAGGCAGACCGTTTTTCCGCCCGTCCGGGCACAAGCCAGCATCAACTCGGTACGGCCATCGACTTTGGCTCTATAACAAAGGAAATTGCGCACACCTCCCAGGGCAGATGGCTTGCCGAACACGCATGGAAATACGGTTTTTCTCTCTCCTATCCGGAGGGATATGAGGAGCTGACAGGCTACATGTGGGAGCCCTGGCATTTTCGCTATATTTCCAGAACCGGTACCCGCCTGCAGAGGGAGTTTTTTGGAGATATCCAGCAGCACATGACCGAGTTTCTCCATTCCCACCGCGAATATTTTGAAAAAGCCCTTAAGTCGGATATAAGAGACTCACAAGCACCATGATACAGGGGAGCCGTTCCCCTGTTGCCGCGGTAGAATATTCTCTCTCTCCACCGGGCATTCTTCCACCTCTCCGTATTGCTTCGATTCCTGGGCAAATATACAATAGGCCATGCACAATAGCTCAGAGGCCCTTATAAGCGCATCGTTGGAACTTGCCGAAGCGGCGGATAAACTCTCATTTCACACGCCCAAAATCCACTCTATCTACAACCCCCTGGTGTATGCATGGAGACCCCACCGCTCTTTTCTGCTACGTTACGGAAACGGGAAAAAACGTGTGCTCTTTGTGGGGATGAACCCAGGCCCCTGGGGGATGGCACAGACCGGTATACCCTTCGGCGAGATAGATACGGTAAAAGAGTGGCTTGCAATAGAGGAGACGGTGGAAACCCCACCCCAGGAGCATCCCAAACGCCCTATTCTCGGCTTTAACTGTAGAAAAAGCGAGGTAAGCGGCCGCCGGCTCTGGGGCCTTATGAAGGAGAGATTTATTACCGCAGATGCGTTTTTCAAGGATCATTTTACCGTAAACTACTGTCCTCTCGTGTTTATGGAGGAGTCCGGCAAAAACTTCACTCCGGATAAATTGCACAGAGAAGATCGGGAAAAACTCTTTTCACTCTGCACACATCATATGCTCAAGGTGGTACAAGCTCTACGGCCCGAGGCAGTGGTGGGAGTAGGCAAGTTCGCAGAGAAACAGCTGCAACCGCTTTTGCAGCACTACCCGGAGCTTCGAATAAGCTCCATCCCCCACCCCAGCCCCGCCAATCCGCAGGCAAACAGGGGTTGGGCTTCCCTCGCCCTACAGAGGCTTGTCTCGGAGGATATCTGGGAAGGCCGGCCTGACCGGGATTGAATTCCTTCCGCAACTCAGGTCTCTTTTCACAACATCCAGGAATCATCTACCGCCGGCACAATTCGGCTGAAGACACGCAACTTGCGCGCTCTCACAGCTTGCGCAACTGTACAACTGCATAAAAACGGGGACCAATCTACAAAAAATGCCGCCATTGCAATTTTTTTTTGGACATATTCCCGTTTTTATGTTAATGTATATATAAGCACAAAATAGTTTATTTCTTCACAATTTAATTATTATGAGTTTAATATCTCATTAAAAGTAACATCAAAGCCATATATAGCTTGTTATTGCTAGTAAGGAGGATCTAAATGGCAGTGAATGCAGAAGTTGACAGAGAGGAGAAAGGCCAGAGAGGATGCTGTACACAACGGCTCTCTGAAGATGAAATGGCCCAGAGAATCGAAGAGATTATCGACCGGTTTATTGGAGTTGAGGGGGCATTAATACCCATACTTCAATCCGCCCAGAATCTCTTTGGTTACCTGCCGGAGAAGGTACTCAAAAAAGTGAGCCTTCGTCTTAAAATTCCCTACAGCGAAGTGGCGGGAGTAGTCAGTTTTTACTCCTACTTCAGCACCATTCCCAAGGGCGACAATATAATACGCGTCTGCCTCGGGACCGCCTGTTATGTACGGGGGGGGAAAGAGGTGCTGGAGGCAATACAGAACCAGTTGGGTATTGAAGTTGGGGGAACCACCGAAGACATGGTGTTCAGTCTGGAAATCGGCAGATGTTTCGGCGCCTGCGGCCTTGCTCCGGTTGTAATGATTAACGACGATGTGTACCAAAGGGTAAAACCTGCAAAGATAAAGGATATTCTTATCCCGTATCAGGTATCCGACGAGTGCTGCGAGGGAGGAGAGTAATGGAGGCAATACAAAAAATACACTCATTCAATGAGTTTGAGAAGAAAAAGGAATCGGTCCAAGACCCGCGAGCGGAAAAAGAGCAGTGCATACATCTTTGTGCCGGTGCAGGCTGTATAGCCTCCGGCGCCCTTGAGGTTAAATCGGCACTGGAGAAAGAGATAGAAAAGGCGGGGCTTGCGATAACGGTAAAGGAGACCGGTTGTCTCGGCCCCTGCGCCGCTGGACCTGTTATTCAGATAAAACCGGAAGACGTATTTTACGAAGGGGTTACCACCGGGGATGCGGCAGAAATTGTTTCCACCCACCTAAAAGAGGGCAAAATTGTTGAGCACCTGTGCCACCGTAACTACAGCAACGGGAAAAAGGTAGAGCACACCGGGGAAAACGATTTTTACAAAGGGCAGGAGCGAATTGTCTTACGCAACTGCGGCACCGTGGACCCCCATAATCTCAACGAGTTTATAGGAATCGGCGGTTATTCCGCCCTGGAAAAAGCCCTTAAAGATATGACTCCCGAACAGATAGTGAAGGAGATGAAAGACTCCGGCCTGCGGGGACGCGGAGGAGCCGGGTTTCCCACCTGGCTAAAGTGGGATTTTACCGCAAAAGCCCACGGGGAAGAAAAGTATGTCCTCTGCAATGCCGACGAGGGAGACCCCGGCGCCTTTATGGATCGAAGCGTTCTGGAAGGCGACCCCCACAGCCTTATCGAAGGCATGGCTATAGCGGCGTACGCTATAGGCGCAGACCGGGGGTTTGTCTATGTACGTGCCGAATATCCGCTTGCGGTAAGCCGCTTCGGCAAGGCAATAGAGCAGGCAAGAGAAGCCGGCTTTTTGGGTGAGAACATCCTGGGCAGCGGTTTCTCCTTCGACCTCGAAATTAGAATGGGCTCAGGCGCTTTTGTCTGCGGAGAAGAGACCGCCCTTATTCACTCTATCGAAGGAAAACGGGGTGAGCCGAGACCGAGACCGCCTTTTCCGGCGCAAAAGGGGCTCTGGGGCAAACCGAGTCTTCTTAACAATGTGGAAACTTATACAAACGTTGCAGCGATAATAGATAAAGGTGCTGCCTGGTACGACGGCTTTGGAACAGAGGAGAGCAAGGGTACAAAGGTTTTCGCCCTCGCCGGCGCCATAAATACCAGCGGTCTTGTGGAGGTCCCCATCGGCACCACTCTAGGGGAGCTTATTTACGATATAGGTGGAGGAATACCGGAGGGAAAACCCTTTAAGGCCGCTCAAATAGGAGGACCGTCGGGGGGATGTATACCCAAGGAGTATCTAAATGTACCCCTCGACTACCACACCCTCAACGAACTCGGCGCAATTATGGGTTCCGGCGGTCTAATCGTTATGGACGACGACACGTGTATGGTGGACGTTGCCCGCTACTTTTTGGAGTTTGTGCAGGAGGAGTCCTGCGGTAAATGCACTCCCTGTCGGGTAGGGACAAAGAGAATGCTCGAAATCCTTACCAGAATAACCGAGGGCGACGGAAAAGAGGGAGACATAGAGCTGCTCGAAGAACTCGGCAAACGGATTCAAGATACCGCTCTCTGCGGCCTCGGCCAGACAGCTCCTAACCCCGTACTTTCCACCATTCGCCACTTCCGTAACGAATACGAAGAACATATAAGAGACAAACACTGCGAAGCGGGCCTGTGCGCAGGTCTTGTACGGGCTCCATGTCAAAGCGCATGTCCGGCAGCGGTGGATGTTCCCGGCTTTGTGAGCCTCGTAGGGGAACAGCGCTACGCCGAGGCCCTCAGGCTGCACAGGGAACGCAACCCCTTTGCCGCGGTCTGCGCCAGGGTGTGTTTTCATACCTGCGAAGAGAAGTGCCGCAGGGCGAGCATAGACGACTCGGTGGCAATTCGCGGGATTAAACGTTTTATGGTGGACCAGGAGGTAACAGTACAGGTGCCGGAGGTGAGAGAGGACGCGGAAAATGCAAAACGCAAGGTCGCCATAGTCGGTGCAGGACCTGCAGGGCTTTCATGTGCCTACTTCCTCGCTCGCTTGGGCTACCGACCAACCGTCTTTGAGGCGGAGCAGAGACCGGGAGGGATGATGGTACAAACCATCCCCGCCTATCGTCTTCCCCGGGAAACCCTCGCACGGGAAATTCGGATGATAGAGAACCTGGGTGTAAATATAATAACCGATACAAAGCTCGGACGGGACTTCAGCCTGAATGAATTAAAGGAGAAGGGCTACGAAGCGGTGTTCCTTGGAATCGGTGCTCCGACCAATGTTGGTCTGGGAGTACCCGGAGAAGATGCGGAGGGAGTCGTACAGGGGATTGATTTTCTCAAACAGTACAACATCCGCGGTTCGGTACCTGTGGGCAAGAAAATAGTAGTTATAGGGGGAGGCAATGCAGCCGTCGACGCTGCAAGAACCGCAATAAGACTCGGGGCAGAGGAAGTTACAATTCTCTACCGAAGAACCCAGGAACAGATGCCCGCCTATGCCGAAGAGATAGAACAGGCCTTGATCGAAGGAGTAAAACTGAGAACCCTGGTACAACCCCAGGAGGTAATAAAAGACAGGGAAGGTAAAGTTTCCGGCCTCAGCTGCGCCTGCATGACACTCGGTGAGTTCGACCGAAGCGGCCGCAGACGTCCGAAACGGGATGAGGAAGAGAACTCTTTTACCGTAGAGGCGGACCAAATAATAGTAGCTATCGGCCAAAAGCTGGACTCCGATTCTATCTCCGGTGAGCTCGACATCCACATCGGCCCCCACCGTTTTATCAATACCGATCCTCTTAACAGCCAAACATCGGTTGAATGGATTTTTGCAGGAGGGGATGCGGCAGACGGACCGGTCTCGGTTGTTTCGGCCATAGGAGCAGGAGAAAAAGCCGCAGCAGGCATAGACGAATACCTCACAGGGGAAAATCACGCCTTTTGGCGGGAGGAAAAGATTGTAGATACCGCCTTCGATCCGGATGCGGATCCGGTCCCCTACCCCAGGGAGAAACTGCCGGTTATCGAACCTGATCGGAGGAAAAACAACTTCGATGAAGTCGAAAGAACCTGGCCCGAAGGTATGGCTATTCGTCAGTGCGACCGCTGTCTGCGCTGTGACTACGGAAAAATATAAGGAAAAGGGAGTAGGGTATGTATCAAATAACCATAGACAATTTACACACAGAAGTTGAGCCCGGCACTACTATACTGGAAGCCGCCCGCTCACTCCAAATAGACATCCCAACCCTCTGCTATCTCGAGCACTACGAGCCCTTGGGCGCTTGTCGACTGTGTCTTGTAGAAGTAGAGGGGGCTAAAAACCTCGTTGCATCCTGTTCCACCCCCGTGCGTGACGGGATGAAGGTAAGCACCAACTCCGCTCGTGTCCGCGACGCTCGGCGAACGGTAATAGAACTGCTCTTGAGCGAACACGAGGGGGACTGTCAGATGTGCGACCGGGGAAACGACTGCGAATTGCAGGAGGTATCGAACAGGCTCGGTGTAACGGTACAGGATTACGCCGGGGAGAAACCGAAGCAGATGTTCGACGAGTCGACCCCCGCACTTATGCGAGATTCTGCCAAGTGCATAAAGTGCAGGCGCTGTATTGCTGTGTGCAGTCAAGTTCAAAACGTCGGAGCCCTGGCGGCACAATACCGCGGCTATCAGACCGTTGTAGGGCCCGCCTTTGCACAGAACCTCGATTCGGTGGTATGTGTACAATGCGGACAGTGCGCAGCGGTCTGCCCAGTAGGAGCTATAACCGAACGCTCGCATATCGATATGGTGTGGTCTGCACTCGATGATCCGGAGAAACATGTAGTGGTACAGACCGCGCCGGCAATACGGGCGGCACTTGGAGAATGTTTCGACTACGAACCCGGCACCCTGGTTACCGGGAAAATGGTAAGTGCCCTGCGAAGGCTCGGCTTTAATGCGGTATTCGATACCAACTTTGCAGCCGACCTTACCATTATAGAGGAGGGGAACGAGCTGCTCCACCGTCTTACAAAGGTGCTTAAAGATGGGGAGAAAGCCGCTTTACCTCAGTTTACAAGCTGTTCACCGGGCTGGATAAAGTTTGCCGAACACCTCTACCCGGAGATACTACCAAACATCTCAAGCTGTAAATCTCCCCAGCAGATGTTCGGTGCCGTAGCAAAAACCTTCTACGCCAAACAGAAGGGAATAGACCCGAAAGATCTGGTGGTGGTATCGGTAATGCCCTGCACCGCCAAAAAATTTGAAGCCCAAAGGGCGGAGATGAACTCCAGCGGGGTGCAGGATGTGGACTACGTGCTTACCACCCGAGAACTGGGCAAAATGATAAAAGAGGCGGGTATAGATTTCCCCAAACTGCAAGACGACAAGATGGACTCTCCCCTGGGGCTCTCCTCCGGTGCGGCGGATATTTTTGCCAACACCGGCGGTGTAATGGAAGCGGCCCTGCGAACAGCCTATGAACTTGTAACCGGCCGCCAACTGCCTGCGGAAAACCTGCACGTACAGCCGATTGCAGGTCTGGAGGGTATTAAAGAGGCCTCCCTGACAATAGAGAACCCCCTCGAAGCGTGGTCCTTCCTCGACGGGGCGGAGCTCAAAACCGCCGTTGCCCACGGCCTTTCAAATGCCTCCCGCCTCATCGAGCGAATACAGTCCGGAGAAGCGGAATACCACTTTGTAGAGATTATGACCTGCCCGGGAGGCTGTATAGGAGGAGGCGGACAGCCCCGCTTTACCACAGATGAAGTACGCCTCAAACGGATTAAGGCAATTTATGCCGAAGACGAAGGAAAAAAACTGAGAAAATCTCATGAGAATCCGGCTATTACAGAGATTTACGAGAAGTTTCTCAAAGAACCTCTTGGAGAAAAAAGTCACCATTACCTTCATACAAAGTATACAGTACGCGAGAAAGTATAGATATAAGCATGTGGAGGTAAACAAACTATAAAAGGAAGGGCTGCCCCGCTATAGCGGGACAGCCCATTTGTTTTATGCGGCATATCCGGGCAACACCCCATAGGCATTCTTGTCCAAAGACGTCAGTCGCTCTCCTCTTTATCTCCGGAAATAGTCTTCCCCAGTTCTAAAAGCTTATTCTTGTCTTTTGTAATCGTATCCTTGAGAGACTTTATCTCATCTTTGTGTTCCTTGATCTTCTTCTCCAGCTTGGAGATTGAGTCTTCCTTCTTTTTTATCTCCTCCTCGAGCTGATCTTTCTCTATTTCTGCCTGGAGAGTGTTAATCTCATTCTGGTGCTTGTGTTTTTGGGCTTCCAGATCCTTAAGCCTATTGAGGATAACTTCCGTCTCCTCTTCAACCTTATCCATGTTTTCAGACTGAGCATAGAAGACATCTCCCAATTTCTGCAGCCTGCCGAAATGATCTTCCTGCAGAGAAGAGAGTTCTGTCTCCATATTTCTCAGTTTTTTTTCTGCTGAGATATCCCCCGAAATATCGGCCATCTTTTTCTCGTAATCAGAAATATCAGTTCTTAGTCTCTCTATCTCGGCTTCCGTCTCCGACTCTTTTTCGTTAAGATCCTTTAATCTGGAGATGAACCTCCTGAGCTCCTCGTCAGGTATTTCTTCCACTTTGCCCGAGGAGACAAGAGCTTCTCCTGCTGTAGCAAAACTCCCCTCCATATCACGACGAAGTTTGCCGATCTGATTTTTTAGCATGGAAATTTTGGCACTTAGGGAAATCTTTTTTACAAAGCCGTTCTGCTCCCGCTCGGCTTCCAGATCTCTTATCTTTCTTTCCCGCTCCTCTATCTCTCCGGAAATTTCCAGAAGCTCGGAAAAAAAAGTTTTGTATTCATCCCCGGACAAAGAGCCGAATTCATACAGGTCCCATCCTTTCCTCCCTATCTCGAGAAGCAGGTCTTCCCTCGCTTTACGCTCTTCCCTTCTTTCTCTCTCTATCTCCTCGATTCTGTCGGTTGCATCGATCTTTCCATCTAACACCTCTTTAAGGGTCTTACGCTGCTCTTCGAGATGCGATAGATTCTCCTTTGTTTCCAGAGCGTGCTCCCAGGCGGCTTGTATGCTCTCTTCCTGCGGCTTATCTTTATCCAGAACTACCCGGCCAAGTTCTCCCTTTTGACGTTCAATCGAAAGATCAAGTTCATCAACCGCCTCCTGGTGTTCATTTATTCTAGATTTCCTTGTCTCCATATTATTCCCTCCTCTTGAAAATAGCCCCTCTATATAGCCCCTCGTTCGACAACTTTTCCCATAATATACGTGAGTGTTCTCTCGTCCAGTTCGATCCCGTATTCTGAGATAACTTCTCCAATAATCTTCCACTCTCCAACGGAAAAAGGATCGGTTCGGTCGTCGAATTCCTGTAACATCAGTTGTGTAAGAGAAGGCAAAAGGATACTTCGCTCCTCCAACGACTCCTCACTAAGACCGTTTCCCTCAAAAAGTGAATCGAAAAGATCATCGGTAAGAGCATCGGGAAAAGAATCCAGACTGCCGGCAAAATATTCCCGTATTTTACCCACTTTATCATCAAAAACAAGGTTTTTGTCTTTAATAACCTTTTGCATTTGCATATACAAACGGTCTCCTGCTTCCATAGTACTCCTCCCATGCTCTATCCTATTACTCTAGAGGAAGGAATACAAGGGAAATGGTTCAAAGGTTGGGTAAAAGGCGGTTTAGGCGTCTGTTTTAGCGGGTTTTACCCAACCTTTGAACCACATGTTACCTCTTTGTAGTGTGGTTCTCTAAAATTGTAATTTTGAA
>JBKHFZ010000108.1:0-9337 GCA_046539925.1 Spirochaetaceae bacterium | reverse complement strand
ACAAAAAACCGCGGCTACACTAAAGGGTCATATCAAAAAACATATGTCCCTGCTGTGTGAATCTATGGATGAACTACACGCCGCAATGGATAAAGATATTCCCATGCTGGGCAAAACACCCAGGGCTGCTGTTTTAGTTGCCGGATTAATGGAGAATTATTACACTTGTTCTGAAACCATATTTGTGAGAATCTCACAGTTTTTCGAAAACAATCTGTCACCCGATAAATTGCATCAAGACCTGCTTGAGAGAATGACATTGGAAGTCGAGAATACCAGACCTCAGGTGCTTTCAGATAATGTATACAGGGACCTACTCGAGATCATGCGGTTTAGGCATTTCAAGCGGTACTATTTTGGTACCGCCTATGATTGGGAGAGGCTTGAAGAGTTGCTAAAAAGAATTGAAAGGCTTCATAGGCCTCTTATCGAAAACCTCGAGCAATTTATACTTTTTTTGGACGACTTGTTGGAAACTTTCTCCTAGGGATTGCCTGTAAACCGTAGTACCTGTCGCCTATCTCTTCTTCTCCGTTTTTTCTCTCGGCGCCGTCTCTTACCGATGTGGGCGGGTCCAAAGCGAGCAGGGGCTGCGGCAGGAATGACAGAACCAAAAGACCTGTGAGAAGATAGAATACTACCCACGGTTTTGGTTTCATTTTTTTTTATACTTCTCTGCTAAAAGACTACGGTGAAGGAATACGATGTATGCGTAATCGGGACGGGGACAGCCGGGGAGACGGCGGTAGCTGAACTTCTGAGTCTGAACCCGGAATTGCGAATCTCTATTACCGATGAGAGTCCCTACGGCGGGACATGCGCCCTTAGGGGGTGTCAGCCGAAAAAGTTTCTCCTAGTCCCCTCCCACGCGGGAGAGCTGATCAATCTCTTCGCGCTGGCAATAAAGAAGAAAATTACCGCTGAAGAACTAAAGGAGCTCCCCTGGGCCTATCCCACCTACAGCGCCGACTTCAGAGTTCTTATGGTGTGCGCCGAATACAAATCGGGAAATCGAGAAGAAGTACAGCATACCCCCTATTAACAGACGCATATCGGTTCCCACCTGAGCTCCCATCTGATCAGAGTGCTTCAAGACTACATATTCGAAAGAAGAGAAGGACATCTGCTACTTCTTTTAGTGCTTCCGTTACTGAGCCTTGATCAAGCAGCGTTACAGCTGCTGTCTTGCCCGTGAATTTGAAGTTTTCCTCTAATATTTTTATCCTTTAAATAAAGCAGGCCTTTGATTAAGGAAGGAGAAGAAAAGATGAGAAATGCCAAAGAACTGGAAGCGGAGAAACTGCGGTGGCGCTGTGACGAAGAGAGTCTTTCATTTTCCAACACCCGAGATCTTACGGAGAGCCCCGGAGTTATCGGACAGGACAGAGCCATAGAAGCGATAGAGTTCGGTATGGGGATAGACAGCAACGGCTTCAACATATTCGCCATGGGTGTCAGCGGTGCCGGACGCACCTCTATAGTAAAGGAATTCGTCGAAGAGCGGGCGGGCGAGATGCCGGTCCCGGACGACTGGTGCTACATTTTCAACTTCGAGGAGCCCCACAAACCGAAGGCCCTGCGCCTTCCCGCCGGCAAGGGCCGGGAATTTCGAGATGATATGGAGGATTTGATAGAGAAACTCAAAGGGGATATACGGAAAGCCCTGCAGCGTGAGGATTTCGAGAAGGAGCGAAACCGTCTGATGAATGAGATGCAGCGTAGGCAGAGCGAAAAGATGACGGAGCTCGAGAAGAGCGCCCGCGAGTGGGGATTTACCATACAACAGGGCCCACAGGGCTTTATGATTACCCCCCTAAAAGAGGACGGCAAACCCATGAGCAGCCAGGAACTCGGAGAGCTCTCGCAGGAGAAGAGGGACGAGATACAGAAGAGGGGGCAGGAAATTCAAAACGAAGTGCAGGAAGCCATGGGCAGCATCCGGGAAATGGAGAGCCGCACCCGGGAGCAGCTCGGAGAGCTCGAGAGGAACACCATACTTTTCGCCGTGGAGCACTACATCGAAGACATGAAAGAGAAGTATGAGGAGAGCGAGCGTGTAAAGGAGTACCTGCAAGAAGTAAAGGATGACGTGGTAAAAAACGCCCGCAGCCTCGCCATTCCGGAACAGCAGGCGGGAGCGCAGATGGCTGTACAGCAAGCAGCCGGTCAGCAACAGCAGAGGGCCGCAGCTCAACAGCAGAGTGTAGAGGGGCGTTACAGGGTAAACCTAGTGGTGGACAACTCCTCGACCCAGGGAGCCCCGGTTATCACGGAGATGCGGCCTACCTACAATAATCTCATCGGAAAACTCGAAAGAAAGGCTCAGATGGGGATGCTTTACACGGATTTCAGCATGATAAAACCGGGGGTACTCCATCAGGCCAACGGGGGATACCTCATTATGGAGGCGATGCACCTATTCCAATATCCCTTTTCCTACAACATTCTCAAACACGCCCTCAAGGAGGGGGAGGCGAAACTCACCGACCCAATGGATATGTTTCAGGCCATAAGCACGGAATCTCTGGAGCCGGAGCCTATTCCCCTCGACATAAAGGTTATACTCATCGGCAATCCGAGGGTGTACTACCTCCTGCAGGCCTATGACGAAGAGTTTAACGAACTGTTCAAGGTAAAGGCCGACTTCAACAGCTTTATAGATCGAAGTGACGACAGCATCAAGCTCTATTCGCAGTTTCTGGCAACTCGCTGCCAGGAAGAGGGTTGGAACCACTTCGATCGCGGAGGTGCCGCAAGGATGATAGAGTACGGAAGCGAGCTCACCCAGGATCAAAGCAAGATTTCTACTCGGTTTGCCGATATCTGCGATCTTGCTCGAGAGGCGGACTACATTTCGAGGAAGGATGGAGCCGAGGAGATAAGGCGAGAGCACGTGCAGAGGGCGGTGGATGCAAAAAAACGTCGGTCGAGCAGGATAGAGGAACTCATCCAGGAGATGATAGCGAAGGGAGATATCTTCATCGATACCGACGAGAGTGTGAAGGGACAGGTCAACGGACTTGCCGTCGCTCAGTTAGGGGACTACTCCTTCGGCCGACCCACGAGAATAACCGCCCGCACCTACGTTGGACGGGCAGGGGTCGTCAACATCGACCGCGAGGCGGAGATGTCCGGACCCATTCACAACAAGGGAGTGATGATCCTCAGCGGCTACATGAACGGGGTCTTCGGTCAGGAGAGGCCCATATCCCTCTCGGCCAGCCTCGTCTTCGAGCAAAACTACGAGGGAATAGACGGGGACAGCGCCTCTTCTACCGAACTCTACGCCCTTCTCTCGAGCCTTGCGGAGGCGCCGATGGCCCAGGGAATAGCGGTAACGGGTTCGGTAAATCAGCTCGGTCAAATCCAGCCGATCGGCGGTGTTACGAAAAAGATCGAGGGTTTCTACGATGTGTGTAAGAACCTCGGGCTCACGGGGGCCCAGGGAGTCATTATCCCGGCGGTCAACTCGAAGAACCTCATGCTCAAGCAAGAGGTGGTGGATGCGGTCCGAGGGGGTAATTTTCACGTCTATCCAGTGGGAACGGTAGAAGAGGGCATGGAGATCCTCACCGGTCTTCCCTTCGGCGAGCGGGATGCCCAGGGCGGCTTTCCCGAGGGAAGCATAGCCCGAGGGGTGGATGATAAGCTGGACGGATATGCGAAGGCATGGAGCGCATTCAAAAGCGACGACCTAAAGAACGGGGGAGAGCAGAAATCCTAATGAGGCGTCTCTGCTACCTCTTTTAGTGCTTCCGTTCATGTTTCCGTCCTCCACTATTTGACTTGGTAGAACACAAAGAGGATGAAGGTAAAATATGAAAAGAGAGGGGGGTAACTCGGTACTTGTCTCCCCGAACTGATTGAGGAATGGACTAAGTAGTAGGCAGTAAGCAGAAGGCATTCTATGAGTTTTTGTCGGTAAATGGTAGAATAGCGTTGGTATTAGGCTACTATGTACTTTTTGGAAACTTTTACTCGAGGAGGATACTATGCCCTTTGTACAGATTCGCACTAATAGAGAGGTTGGAAACGAGTCCGACCTGCTGTCCAAACTCTCCGCCCTTGCGGCAAAGGAGATAGGCAAGCCCGAGTCCTATGTAATGGCCTCCCTTGCCCCAAAGATGAGGTTGAGCTTTGGCGGGTCGCAAGAGCCGGCCGCCTTTATCGAGTGCAAGAGCATCGGTCTTAAAAGCTCCCAGACCAAGGGGATAAGCGCGGCTCTCTGCGAGTTCTGCGAGCAGGAGCTCGGAGTCTCGGAAGACCGGGTCTACATAGAGTTCGCCTCCGCGGAGGGGAGCATGTGGGGCTGGAAGGGCGGAACGTTTTAGTGCTCCATCGCTCAACCCCGTGATAGATATTTCCCACATAGCGCCGCAGGGACAAGTGGAGGTATGGGGGTGAGTATTGGAATCGCTTTCTATTGCGCACGGGGCGCATAGAAGAGTCCCTCGATCCGGGCGAAGAGCCTGTCGACAGCCAAAGCCACCAGTGCGGCGCTCACCGCTCCGGTAAATACATAGGCGGTGTTGTCCCTCACCAATCCGGCGATAATTATTACCCCCAAACCACCTGCCCCCACTACCGCCCCGACAGTGGCGGTGCCAATGTTGATGATTACCGAAGTGCGTATGCCGGCGATAATTAATCGTGCCGAGAGAGGAAGCTCGGAGAGAAAGAGGACTTGCAGCTTTGTCATCCCGAGCCCGCGGGATGCTTCGGTCAGCTCCTGCGGTATCGATTCCATCCCCTCAATGGTATTGTTGAGAACGGGAAGAAGGCTGTAGAGAAAAAGCGCCGCAACCGTCGGCTTAAAACCGTACCCGAGTGCCGGCACGGCGAGGGCCAGTACCGCCACCGGGGGAAAGGTCTGGGCCAGGGAGGATATATCCCTCACCACTCCAAGGAACTCCCGTCCTATAGGACGGGTAACCACGATACCCAGAGCTACTCCCACGAGCGCCGCCGCGGTGCTGGAGATAAAGACCAGAGAGAGATGCTGCAAGAGCATACCGGGGAGTCCTACCCGTGTATAGATCACTTCCGTTTCCTCTGAGAAGAGGATCACGAGCAGATTCTCACGTATCCCCTCGTGCAGGAGAAGAAGCAGGAGAAGGACGGTTCCACCAATTTTTAGAAGGGTGGATAAAAACGAAAAGAGGATTGCGGTGCGGGCCTTGGGCCTCGTTGATACCTGTGCGCTCTGCGTGGTCTTCTCCATCATGCTGCTTCTTGCCTCGTTTACTGGTCCATTGAGAACTGATTGAGCTTCTCTATATCCTCGAGGAAGATATTCCCCAGGAGCCTCCCGTCCTCATCCCGTACGGGAATCTCCCTAAGTCCCCGTCCGAGGATCTTCGAGAGGGCGTCCCGAACACTTGTATGCGGGCCCACGTATGCAGAGGATACGGAGGAGGCAGAGCCGACGGCACCCTCCTCCTTTACCGTCGACTCTCTCCCCGGCGGTTCGGAGTTCGCCGCCGGCCCCCTGGACACAGCTTCTACCGTGGCCGCCCGGACCGGTCGCATGTGGTCCTCCACCCGGAAGCAGGCCAGCCGCTTGAGAGCTCTATCGTCACCGACAAACTCCCGTACGAAGTTGTTCTTCGGCGCGGCCAGGAGACGCTCCGGACTGTCCTCCTGCACCAACCTCCCCTCTCGCAGGAGCACGATTTTGTCCGCAATTTTTACCGCCTCATCCAAATCGTGGGTGACAAAAATAACCGTCTTTTTAAGCTTTTTTTGGAGGGCAATAAACTCGTTCTGCAGATTCTCTCTGTTGAGGGGGTCCACCGCCCCGAAGGGCTCGTCCATCAGGAGGATAGGGGGGTCGGCCGCTAAAGCCCGTGCAACACCTATTCTCTGTGCCTCCCCTCCCGAAAGCTCCGCCGGGTGTTTGTACAGGTATACCTCGGGGTCCATCCCGATAAGGCGAAGCAACTCCTCGGACCTCCGGTACCTTTCTTCCCGCTTCCACCCGAGGAGTTTGGGGACTATGGTAATGTTATCGCGAACCGTCATGTGGGGAAGAAGGCCGATACTCTGAATAACGTAGCCGATTCCCCGACGCAGCTGCTCGGCGGAGAAACTCTTTACCGGCTTGCCGTTGACGTACACATAGCCGTCGGAGGGCTCTACCATGCGGTTGACCATCCTCAGACTCGTCGTCTTTCCGCATCCCGAGGGGCCTATGAGCACCGTCGTCTGCCCCTCCTCCACTTTGAAGGAGAGTGAATCCACAGCAACAAGATTTCCGTAGCGTTTACCAACCTTATCGAATTCGATCATCTCGCCTCCTCTTCCTGCTGCTCAACTATTCCGAAGCCCGGAGGAGAGAGCGAGGAGACGAGAAGTCCGAAACCGCGGTCGGCCAGAACGGCGAGAAGGATGATGGGAAGTACCCCCATCAGGATGAGGTCCGGAGCCGCCTGCCCCAAACCTTGAAAGACGAAGTTCCCCAATCCACCCGCCCCGATAAGAGCAGCTACGGCGGTGTTGCCGACGGTAATTACAGCGGATACTCGAATGCCTCCCAAAACAACCGGCACTGCCAGGGGTATTTCTATATAACGAAGGACATGTCTTTTCGACATACCCAAGCCCGTCCCCGCATCGATTATCCCTTCCGGTATCATCGCCAAGCCGGTGTAGGTGTTCCGCACAATCGGCAGAAGCGAATAGAGCGTAAGAGCTATGAGGGCGGGGGTGTTTCCAATCCCCTTTATACCCCAACTCCGAAGTACTGGAAACGCCTGAGAGAGCAGCGCCAAGGGAGCGATCATCAGACCGAAGAGGGCGAGACTCGGAATGGTCTGTATACCGTTTACCAAGGAGAAAATCGACCTTTCCATCCGTTTTTTTCGCCACGCCGACACCCCCAGGGGGACCCCTATTATCATCGCAGCCGCAACCGCAACGGCGGAAAGAGCTATATGGGAGTAGAGCTCGGTGAGAAACCGTGCCTCTCTGTTAAAAAACTCCTTCATTATCGCCAAATGGTCGAGGGATCCGGAGAAAAGAAGAAAAATAATTAAGAGAAGGGGTGCAGATTTCAGGAACAGGGAAAACCACTTCTCCACACGTCCCTCCCTTAGAGCTGAATCGATTACAAAGAAAACCGACAGCAGCGACAACCAGAATCCGGAGGAGGGAGTTACCCTCCCGTGGGGGAGAGTGCTCACACTCGCTTCCGTACCGACTAACACATCAAAAAGAAGAGCCAGGATCAACATACCTGCGAATCCGTATACGTACCCCGAACGCAGTCGTGAGAAAAAAAGGGAGATGAAAAATACAGAGAAAACCGCAGCGACAAGGAGTCCGACGGCTACGCTCCCGCTTACCGCTCCTCCCTCTTCGACAGACATGGCGAAGAACCCTAGACTCCTTCCTTCGGCAATTCGGTTCGGCTTTATAGCCGCAAAGGGAAGCAGAAGAGCTGTAAGACCGAGGGCAGATCCGAAAAGGGGGACCTTGTCTATCCTCAATTTAACCCCTTCAAAAACTCTTTTGCTACATCGGTCGGCGACAACCCCTCTACCGCGATCTTCGAATTGAGCTCCTGAAGAGTCTCGCGGTCTAACTCGGCAAAAACCGGCACGAGGATATCCTCTATCGAGGGATACTCGCTGTAGATCTCCTCTCTGAGAAGGGGAGCCGGTCTGTAGATGGGCATTACGTTCTCCGTGTCGTCTAAAACGATGAGGCCGAGAGCCGAAAGCTGCCCGTCTGTTCCGTAGGCCATAGCGGCATTTACCCCGTCGGTCTGCCGAGCTGCGGCTTTCTCCGTCTGCGCGGTATTGCCGCTCGAGAAGGTAAGGAGCTGGTCTCTCGACAAGTCGAATTCGTAGGCCTTCTCAAAGGCGGGCAGCGCGTCTTCTCTGGTAACGAACTCCTCGGAAGCTGCGAGCTTGAACTCTCCTCCCTCTCGTAGATACTCTCCCAGATCTTCGAGACTCTCGAGTTCTTCGCGTTCAGCGAGGTCTTTCCGCACAGCTATAGCCCAGGTGTTATTCGCCGGCGCAGGCTCGAGCCATATCAACCCGTTTCTCTCCTTGTCGAGCCGCCTGACCGTCTCGTACCCCTTATTCGGGTCTTTCCACACATCTTTCTCGGAGTCGGAGAAGAAGAAGGCTCCGTTGCCGGTGTACTCCGGATAGAGGTCTATCTCGCCGTTTTGTATCGCCTTACGCATTACGTCCGTCGGTCCGAACTGGGTCTTATCGATTAC
Organism: Spirochaetaceae bacterium; assembly: GCA_046539925.1. Taxonomy (GTDB): domain Bacteria; phylum Spirochaetota; class Spirochaetia; order DSM-16054; family Sediminispirochaetaceae; genus CAYFVU01. The sequence goes on along the minus strand of JBKHFZ010000108.1, from coordinate 1,107 downwards.
CTCGAAGCCCTCCGATCGAAGAAGCTGCACTATTATAGTGCCGAGGAGGGCCCCTTCGGTGTCGATCTTAGAGGCGACGATTATCTCCCCCCTCGCGGCGTCCTGGCCGTTCTCTTTTGCCCCTTCGCTCTTTTCCCCGCCGGAACAGGAAAAGAACAGACCTGGGGAAGACACAACTAGCATAAAGAGCATTACCATCATGCTTATATTTCGGATGTGTTTCACATTAACCTCCTCTTATCAAAATGGGTTAGCATCATACTAGAGTAAGGCTTAAAACCCGTCTAGTCAAAATTTTCTTTCTGTTACACATAATGCGTACGTATATTCTATGAGTTTATGCCGGTAAATGGTAGAATAGAGTTCACATCCTCAGAGGGAAGCATGTGTGGATGAAAGGGGGAACGTTTTAGCCTCTATGGAAGATTTTGCGGCTTTTCTGGTTTTTGTCACGATCGCTATGATCACACCCGGACCAAACACCGTCTCTTCGGCAAACTACGCCATTCTCTACGGTTATAAGAAAACCCACAGCTACCGGCTGGGTATTTTTACCGGCTTCGCCGTGGTGATGCTGCTCTGCGCGTTTTTGGCCCACACTGTCGCCTCAAATCTGCCCAGCTTCGCCGTTATCCTCCGCTATATCGGCGCCGCCTATATTGTCTATTTGGCCTGGGGGATGCTGAGGGCTACCTATGAAATAGAAGAGGGCAAAAAAGAACAGCTGGCCTACCCCTTTCTCAAGGGTTCTCTGCTGCAGATTCTCAATGTAAAGGTTTTGGTCCTGGGAATCAGCATATACTCGACCTATCTCTCCGAACGAATCACCTCGCCGGTGGTTCTCCCCCTCTCGGCAATTCTTTTGGCAGGCGGCTCCCTGGCCGCTACAAATCTCTGGGCCTTGGCCGGCAGCGCGATCGCGGGCTTTACAAAGCACCGGGCGGTTCGAATCGGCTTAAACGTGACCCTGTCGCTGCTTCTGCTGTACTCCGCCTACCAGCTCTCGGGCCTCGCCGAACTTTTCTAAGAGCGGGCACTATTAAAGACTATCTCCTGACCAAACGATTGGTTTTTATCGCCCCATCCAGGACCGTTCCCAGGGGGCAG
>JBKHFZ010000107.1:0-9395 GCA_046539925.1 Spirochaetaceae bacterium | reverse complement strand
ATAGTTTATGCGGAGTGTTATATGGAAATGCAGCGTAAGGCGGGGGTACTGCTCCACCCGATTTCCCTCCCGGGAAGCCCTGGAATAGGCGATATCGGCAAAAACGGGTACTTTTTTGTCGATTTTCTCGAGCAGACAGGCTCTTCTCTCTGGCAGATTCTTCCCCTGGGGCCCACCGGACACGGCAACTCTCCCTACACGGCGGTCTCCTCCTTTGCGGGCAACCCTCTTCTTATCGGCCTCGACCTGCTGGAAGAGGAGGGGTATCTTCCGGCAGGATCCACGGCGGACCATCCCATTTTTCCAAAGGACCGCGTAGACTATCAGATGCTTATACCCTGGAAGGAAGGCCTGCTCCGCCGAGCTGCTCTCGCTTTTCTCTCTTCTTCCCATTTGGAGGGGTTTACCGAGTTTTGCCGCAGGGAGGCTTGGTGGCTTGATGATTATGCGCTTTTTACGGTGGCCAAACGCCATTTTGACGGGAAGGCCGCGGAGGAGGGGGTGGAGGACTCCCGGTGGAACATCTACTGGCCAGGAGATCTCGCGCGGCGGGAGGGGGAGGCGCTGGAGCGATGGCGAGGGCACTTCGAGGAGGATATAGAGATAGAAAAGGTCCTGCAGTACTTTTTTATCCACCAGTGGCGGAGTTTGAAAAAATACGCCAACGAGCGGGGCATACGCATCTTTGGTGATGTGCCGATCTTTGTCGCCCCCGACAGCGCCGATGTGTGGTCGAGACCGGAGCTGTTCCAGCTCGATAAGGGGAAGACACCCAAAGTGGTTTCCGGTGTCCCTCCGGATTACTTTAGCTCGACAGGGCAGAGGTGGGGAAATCCCCTCTATAACTGGGATGTGCATAAAGAGGAAAATTTCTCCTGGTGGAAATCCAGGCTCAAAAAGAGTCTTGAGCTCGTCGATGTGGTGAGGATAGACCATTTTAGGGGGTTTGAGGCGTACTGGGAGATTCCCGCGGAGTCTCCCACCGCCGTGGTGGGTCGATGGGTAAAGTCTCCGGGGAGTGAGTTTTTTACCGCACTAGCGGAGGAGCTCGGCGACCTGCCGGTGGTAGCGGAAAACCTGGGGGTAATTACTCCGGAGGTTGAACAGCTGCGCCGTACGTTTGGGCTTCCCGGTATGTTGGTCCTCCATTTTGCCTTCGACCCGGACGGAGAGGGAGGGCTCAAGACGGACAATCCCTTCCTTCCCCACAATCACACCTTCGACGCGGTTGCGTACACCGGAACCCACGACAACGACACAACTTTAGGCTGGTACAGCACAAGGAGCGAGGAAGAGAAGGATCTTGTTCGCCGTTATCTTGGGTGCTCCGACAAAGATGTGGTGTGGGAGCTTATTCGGGAGGTGTACCGTTCGGTAGCCGGATACGCGGTTGTTCCGCTTCAGGATGTTCTGGAGTTGGGAGGAGAGGCGAGGATGAACGTTCCCTCTACCGTCGGCTCGAATTGGTCGTGGCGGGTGACCAAAGAGCAGCTGGAGCCTGGCAGGGCTGCCCGCCTTCGGGAGTATGCCCGACTCTACGGCCGGATACAGGCTGATGAGGGCACACCGGCTAGATAGCGCATCCCGGCTAAATAACGCATCCCTGTGCGGGAGAGGATTCCGGTTATAGAGGGGGACCCGAAAGAGCTGATCCGGCTGGGGTGGCGGGACCCCGCCGGCTAAAGTCTTGTACCACCCCCTCGGGTATGCTCGGCATCCCGAAGCGTATGTACTTGAAGGGGTGAATATCCAGGGGGTTCGGGAACCATCCCTCGACAACATCCGTGTCTATTATATTAAAAGCGGGGGAGTGCTTTATCGGGAGCACTACGGCGCCGGTGAGGAGCAGCTTCTCCGCCTCCGCCATTGTCTCGTAACGCTCGGACCCGGATTCCCTGAGGGATTTACTTATCAGCTCGTCGTATTCGGGGCGGTGGTAGCCGGCAATATTGAGGTTGCTGTCTCCGGTCCACATATCGAGAAAGGTAAGGGGGTCTGCAAAGTCCCCTATCCAGGTAAGAGTCCCAATGGTAAAGGAGCTCTCCTTGAGATTATCGTAGTATGAGTGGAAGGAGTCCTCTTCTATACGTACGGAAATGTCCAGAACCTCCTCCCATCCCTTCTTCATCTCCTCGGCTATTCTCCTCGACTCCTCCCCTTCGGGTATCAATATCTTTATTTCGGGCAGGCCGTTTCCGCCGGAAAACCCCTCCTCGTCGAGGAGCTCCAGAGCTCTCTCCTCGTCCTTCTCCATAATTCCCTCGACCTCCGGATAGGAGCCGATTTGGGGAACGAGGGTGGAGGTGGGGAGGTTCATGTAATCGGAGGAGCGCACCTCTTCCCACGGAATAAGAAGAGCCAGAGCCCTTCTTACGGCGGGATTGTCGTAGGGAGGCTCTTTGGAGGAGAAGAAGTAGTAGCTCGTGGAAAAGAGTTCGTTTACCACTATGGCGTCCCTGTCTGCAATTTCACTATAGGAAACAGGAGCTTCGGTCCATTGTATCTCTCCCGTGTTAAAATCTTTGGTAACCTCCTCCTTATCGTCCCTGTATACTATCCGCAGGGATTCAAGACCCACGGAATCGGAGTCCCAGTAATGGGGGCTCTTCTCGAGGTAGAGCTCCTCCGTGCTGCTCTCGACGATGGAAAAAGGGCCGTTGCTTATTACCTTCTCGGGCTTGTCCCACACCGGATTTTCTCTCATATCCGGATGGAGGGGGGTGAAACTGTGGTGGCAGAGGATGCTCAGAAAATGGGCCGCAGGGTGTTCGAGCTCGAAGCGTACTACCCTCTCCTCCTCGGCGTAAATTCCCACTTCTTGGGGATCGGAAATCTTCCCCTTTCTGTAATCCCGGGCGTTTTCAACTACATCGAGAAACCCCGCGTATTCCGAATCTCCTTCGGAGTTTATGAGAAGCAGAAGAGTGTCCCTTACGTGTTCTGCGGTAATGTAGTCGCCATTGGAGTAACGGGCGTCGGAGCGGATATAAAAGCGGTAGACCCTGTTGTTCTCCTCTCTCTCCCATCTCTCGGCGACTCCCGGCGACGGCTGGAGAGTAACGGGATTGTAGGTTACAAGCCCTTCGTAGAGGGCGGTGTAGATCTGTGCCTCCGTGGAAGTAAACGAGTGGAGGGGGTCTAAATTGATCTGCGGCGGAGAGACGGCGTAGACAAACTCCTTCCGCTCCCAGGGGCTTCTGTCTATGTTTTCGTTCTCTTTAGCCTGGGTGCCGGAGTCCTTCTGTGTGTCCTGCTCCGTCTGGGTGCCGGAGTCTCCCTGAACAGGGCCGGAGAAGCTGCTGCATCCTGTCGAAGAGATAACAAGAGCCGCGATTCCAAGGGCAACTATAAAAGAGAGACCGAATAGGTGTAGTTTTTTCATTATTCCTCCCACACGTTCATTGTAGGATAATTGGGCGAAAGAAGTCTATATGCCCTGGCGATTCCATGGAATTGCTGTGGCATACTATATTTTGGAGACCAGCCAGTCTGAAAATTCACGCAGGTAACCCCTCGCTTCGGGCAGAGTATCCGCGGTGCGCCGGATTTGGGTTTGGATTGCCCCCCCTTCGTAGGGGATGTTTTTCAGATCTTCCATGAGGTGCTCGACCAACTCGGGCATTAAAGTATCGGAGTAAATCCTGACTTCCGTGATTTCTCCTCTGTTTGTATTTATAAACAGTTCCATCCTGCCCCAGTCGAATCTTTCTACCATGTGATGGGAGAAGTCGGGGGTTTTGCCGAATCTCCAGTTCCAGTCGGAGAGTTTTTCAAAATACTCGTTGAGGTGGGGAATTTTCTTGAGGGTCTCGTGATCGAGAATTTCCGGCTCGCACCTCTGCCCGTAGGTTTTGAAAAACTCCTCTATTACCGCTTCCGAGAGATTCTCGTGGTCTATTTTCTCGTTGTATTCGGAAAGATTGGCCACCCTGGATTTTACCGATTTTATCCCCTTGGATACCAGCTTTTTACTGTCCGGGGTGAGATACTTCGGTACTCGGGAGAGATCGGCCCGAATAAGGAGGGTGCCGTGGTGGAAGGCTCTGTCCTGGGTGAGTTTGAAAGCGCTGCCGGAGATCTTTCTCCCCTCCACGAGGATATCGTTCCGTCCGGAGGGCTGGGCGTGTATTCCAAAGCGTCCTATTGCACCGGTAATAATCCTGTTGTTTCGGCTCTTGTCGTAGGAACTGCGGCTGGACATAAAGGTAAAGTTGGTATTACCTAAATCCTGGTATACGGCGCCTCCCCCGCTCTGACGGCGTGCGAGTTTTACTCCGTCCTCCTCCATCGCCTTCAGGTTGCACTCCCCCCACGGATTCTGGTAGCGGCCTATAACAATGGTGTCTACATTCCTCCAGAGAAAGAGGATATGCTGTGAGGGGTCCATCTCCCTGAAAATGTAGTCTTCCGTGGCAAGATTGAACCAGGGGTCGTGGGTCTCGGAGATAAGTACTCTGATGTGTGCCATAGCTTTTCCTATTTTCCCTTGTATTGCAGAGAGTACAGAGTAGCGTATAAACCACCGGACTTCAACAAGTCTTCATGGGTGCCCTGCTCAACCAAACGGCCTTCGCTGAGGACGAGGATGCGGTCCGCTTCTCTTATGGTGGAGAGGCGGTGGGCGATGACTATGGAGGTTCGTTTTTCGGTAAGTCTGTCTATTGCATCCTGTATCAGTGCCTCGGTTTCCGTGTCGATGCTTCCGGTAGCCTCGTCCAGGATCAGTACCCGGGGGTCGTGGGCAATTGCCCTGCTAAAGGCGATAAGCTGCCGCTGACCGGTGGAGAGGTTGCTTCCTCCTTCGTGGAGGACCGTATTGTAGCCCTCGGGCAATTTTTCTATAAAACCCTCGGCCCTTACGGTTCGGGCGGCCTGCCTTATCGTCTCGTCGGGAATATCGGTGCCCAGGCGGATGTTCTCTTCCACTGTATCGGCAAAGAGAAAGACATCTTGCTGGACCGGCTGCACTATCCTCCTCAGCTCTGCCACTGGTACATCCCTCAGATCCACCCCGTCTATCCGTATACTCCCCTCCTGGATATCCCACATTCTGGCGAGAAGATTGGCAATAGTCGTTTTTCCGGCGCCGGTGTAGCCCACAATAGCAACCGTCTCTCCCGGTTCTATGCTAAAGGAGAGTTTTTTTAATACCGGCTCGTCGGCTTTATAGGAGAAGGAGACGTTGTCGAACTCGATTTTACCCTCAACCCGAGAGGGAAAGCTGGAAGTGCCCCTGTCTTCTATCCTCTCCACGTCGTCGAGGAGGGAGAATATCCGTTCTCCCCCGGCCATGGCGGACTGGAGGATGGTAAACTTCTCCGTAAAATCCATTACGGGCCTGTAGAATTTCTGGATGAGGTTTACATAGGCTATGGTAATTCCAAGGCTTATGGTGGTCTCTAACACCATCTTCCCCCCAAAGTAGAGGATAACTCCGACGGATATGGAGGTAAAAAGATTGATAAGAGGCCGGAAGACGGCAAAAACCATCATCTCCGAGAGGTTTGCCCCGAGAAGTTCGTTGTTCCGATCCATAAAACGGGTACGGCTCACCCTCTCCCTGGCGAACATCTGCACCACATCCATCCCCGATATATGCTCCGAGAGAAAGGCGTTTACCCTGGAAACGCCGATCCGCACCCGGCGGTAGGCGTCCCGAGCCTTGGTGCGAAAATAGAGAGTAAGGAGAAGGACCGGAGGGAGGCTGAGGGTGGTAATAGTGGCGAGCCTCGTGTCGAGGATAAAGAGGGTGACCACAACCCCGCCCATCAGGGCAAAGTCCCGGAGGATGGAGGTGGCCACGGAGGTAAAAAACTCGTTTATCGTCTCCACGTCGTTGGTTATCCTGGTTACCAGGGTGCCTACCGGTGTTGTGCCGAGAAAGTTGATCGACTGGCGGGTAGTGTGGGTAAAGAGACGGGTGCGAATATCCCTCATAACCCCCTGGCCGGTATAGGCCATAAGATAGACCTGTGCAAACATAAAGAGAAGAGTTATTACGAGGAGTATGAAGTAGATCACGCTCATCCGGCCGACCCCCTCGATGTCGCCGCTTCTCAGGCTTACCCGTTGCTCCCTGGGCAGGGAGGAGACAAAGGAGTGTTTCCCTATTATGTAGCCGTCTACCCTCTGCAGCCGGTCGGGATACGCCTCGAGAATTCTATTGAGCTCTTGTGTATCTTTATAGGCGGCGAGGTAACGGCTCTCCCTGGAGAAGAGCTCATTCTCTATCAGCTCATTTTTTGTGTCTGCCGGCACCTTCTCGCCTTCGGTCTCCGGCAGATAGAGGTTTCCCCCCGCTTCTATCGCCCCTTCGGCGATCCCCGCCTCCTCGAGAATGTCCCAAACCTCCTCGGTATCGGCAAATCGGAAGTACCTGGACATGATGTACTGGTCTATTGTTCTCTGCATGAGCACGGGTGTGGCGAGTTCTGCTACCGTGGCAACGGCGAGGGCGCATATTGCTATGGCCGCCGGCAGTTTGTAGGGTTTTACAAAAGAGAGGAGACGGCGCATGATTACCGGGTCGTAGCCCTTTACGATCTTCTCCTCTTTCATTGCACACCTCCCCCGCTAAACTGCTGCAGCTTGTGGATGTCCCTGTACAGACCCTCCTCTTGAACGAGACTGGCGTGGGTGCCCTCCTGAACAATTTTCCCCTCGTCGAGGACGATAATATGGTCGGCATACTGCAGGGTAGACACCCTGTGGGCGACCACTATGTTTGTCTTTCCCCTGCGATTTTCGAGAAACCCCTTGAGAATCTGCTCTTCCGTCTCTGCATCTACCGACGCGAGAGCGTCGTCGAATACAAGGATATCCGGGTTGGTGAGCATTGCCCTGCTTATAGCCACCCGCTGTTTTTGTCCGCCCGAGAGGGTGAGTCCCCGTTCTCCTACCTCGGTATTCCACCCCGCCGGAAAGGATTCGAGCTCGCGGTCGATGGTGGAGTAGGCCGCCGCCCTGCGCAGCTGCTCGTCGCTTGCCTCTGGAGAGCTGAAGGCGAGGTTCTCCTTTATAGTTGCGGAGAAGAGAAACGTGTCCTGTGGAACAAGCCCGATGGATTTGCGCAGGATTTCGAGGTCGTAGGTATGAACGTCTTCCTTTCCTATAAAAACCGAGCCCGGTGGAGGGTCGATGAGCCTGGGAAGAAGGCGGATGAGGCTCGTCTTTCCCGACCCCGTTCTGCCCAGTATCCCCAGGGTAGTCCCCTCGGCAACGGAGAAGGATATATTTTTGAGTATCTCCGGTCCGCCCTCTTCGTACTTAAAGGTGAGGTTTTTGATCTCTACCGAGCTGCCGGAGAGAGACTTTTTTGCCTTTGGGGGAGAGGTGATTTCGGGTTCCTCATTGAGTATCGAGTTGATCCGGGCAAGGCTGGCGGCTCCCCTCTGGAGCATGTTTACGGTAAAACCCATACCCATAACCGGCCAGCGGAGCATGGTGAGATAGCTCATAAAAGCGACAAACTCACCTGGAGTAAACTCTCCAAGAATAACCGACTTCCCTCCAAAGAGGAGAAGAAAGAGAAGGGAGAGACCGGAGATAAAGGTGATGAGGGGAAAAAAGAGCCCCCATATCCGTATGAGCCTCATATTGCGGTCCAGGTATTGGTCGTTGTAATGGTAGAACTTTTTCTCCGCCCAGTTTTCCCGGACAAACGATTTAATAACGCGGATGCCCGAGAGAGTCTCCCTGACCTGTTCGCTCAGTTTGGAGAAACCCTCCTGCACCTCCTTGAAACGCCGACCTATGAGCTTGCCACCAAAAAGCACGATAATGGTGATAAAGGGGAGGGGAATAATGGTGAGGGCTGCCAGGGTCGGATTACTGGTAAAGAGAATTACAAGTATGGCCACGGAGAGAAAGAAGCCGTCCACAAAGGCTACCAAAGCCATTCCCGATGCCATGCGGATTGCCCGCATATCGTTGGTTGCCCTGGCCATGATATCGCCGGTTTTCATCCCCTGGTAGAAGCTTGGAGAGAGGGTGAGGAGATGGCTGAACAGGTCTTCCCTCAGGTCGCGTTCGATTCTCCTGCTTGCCCCGTGGAGAAAGAAGCGCCAGCCGAAACGAAAAAATGCAACCCCCGCGGCAATCCCTATCATTATAAGAACCTGCTCTCCCACTCCCGAGAGCTCGAAGGTACCCTTGGCTATAATGTCGATGGATGTGCGGATAATTTGGGGTATATAGAGTTCTCCGGCGTTGGTAAAAATGAGAGAGAGAAAACCGAAGATGTAGAGAACTCGGTAGCGCCGCACATAGGGCAGCAGCGTTTTAAATTCACGAAGCACGGAGCAATTCCTTTCTTATTGGTTTTCCAGGCCGCCGTGGGGGCAACTGATACTGCGAAAATTACCGTAATTACCGTATCCGGCTATTTTCGTAATAGAAACAGAATACTCTATAGGGTATCATATTCCGCGGGAGAACTGCTATTGAATATTATTCTTTTTGAGGACAATTTTTTCCGCGGCGGAGGGAAGTGCCGTCTTGTTCTCCCTCCTTCGGATGATCGTGCGGACCATATCCGAAGAATACTCAAGCTCGAGCCCGGGGATACCTTTAAGGCGGGGATTATCGACGGGCCTGCGGGGGAGATGAGGCTCGAAGGGTACGAGTATTGCGATGAAGGCGGAAAGCCGGGGTTGAGACTGTGTTGGAGAGAAACCGACCCTCCCATCGGTCTCTATCCGCTCGTTCTTCTGGTGGGTTACACGAGACCAATTTCCGCGCAACGGATTTTACGGGAAGCTGCAAGTCTTGGGGTGGAACACATTGTGTTTACCGGCACGGAGAACGGCGAAAAATCGTACCGGGAGGCTAAACTCTGGAAGGGAGAAGGTACCCGCCGTTTTCTTATAGACGGGCTGCAGCAGGCCGGCGGCACCGTGCTGCCGAAGGTCCACCACACCGGCAATGTAAGCGAGGCTTTACATGCCGTCGAGGGTGCTGTAAGAGGCGGTGGGCATGGCAAAAATCGGCGGAGCCCCAGCGAATCCGGACTGGGTGGTTCCCGTGAGGGTGGTTCCCGTGAGGGTAGATCAGGAAATGGCGGGGTTTTCCGGCTCCTCCTCGATAACGAGATAGGTCAGTGCAGGCTCTCCTCCCTCGACTTGAGAGCACCCCGTTTCGAAACTGGGGGAGAGACTCCGGAAAGTGCTGCAGGAGGGTATGCTGCAAAAAGTGCGGCGGGAGACGGGTATCCATCGGGGCATGTAATTCTGGCGGTCGGCTCTGAGCGTGGGTGGTCCGGCGGGGAGAGAGAGAAGTTTCTCTACGCCGGATACCTGCCGGCAAAACTCGGCACGAGGGTGTTGAGGACAGAAACCGCCTGTGCCGCCGGTATAGCCTTGAGCCTCTCGAGAATGGGTTTTGTCTAGGGACCAAAG
>JBKHFZ010000106.1:0-9420 GCA_046539925.1 Spirochaetaceae bacterium | reverse complement strand
CTCTATCTCCTGTGCAAGTACAGGCTCAAGATACCTCGTGCAGGAGGCAAAGAGGGAGTACTTCCCGTAGGAATTTTTTTCTGTGTGAGAAATACCTATGGTAGTTGAGGAAGGCGCAGTGTCGATCACCTTATTCTCGAACCAATTGCATCGTAATATATTCGGGCATAAGCACCAGGGGCTTGTGGCTGATCGTTTCGCCCCTCCCCTGCTCGAGCCCGGTGAGGTCGAACCCGAAAAGTCCGAGGCCAGCCTCGAGCTTTGAAGGGGTAATACTCGCATCGAGTTCAGATAGCCGCGCGCCTCCGGCAGCCTTAGAGAGTTTCTTTTCTATAAAGCTCTTTTTTATCTCAGGGTAAAAGACCACCCGGGTTTTCTCGAGTTCGAGTTTGCTTTTCAGATACTCCACAGCCTTCTCGAGGCCGCCCAGCTCGTCGGCAAGCCCGCGGGTCACCGCATCACTGCCGGACCACACCCGACCGCCGGCAAGGTTTTGTATCTCCCCCTTTCCCATATCTCTAAAAGAGGCCACTCGGTGGATAAACTTTTCGTATATCCCTTCTATCACTCCGTCGACCATTTTCCGTTCCTTCTCCGTCACCGAACGATAGGGTGAGCCCAGATCGGCGTGCGGGGCAGTTCGTATAGAGTCTTCGGTAACCCCGTATCGACGGAGGAAATTTCTGATTCCCAAAAACATCATTATAACCCCTATAGACCCGGTAAGGCTCGTTTTCCTCACAAAGAGCCTCTCTGCGGCGCAGGCAATCCAATACCCCCCGGATCCGGCCACATCGGACATGGATACCACCAGGGGCTTCTTCTCTTTCAGACGTTTTAATGGGTCGAGGATATCTTCCGATGCGGTAGCCGAACCACCCCCCGAGTTAACAAGCAGCACCACACCCTTGACACGTTTCTCTTTGATGAGTTTCTCTATATGCGGGACAAATGAATCGGCCCCGATAGCCTGTCCAAAAAGGGGGTGCTTTTTTGTCTTGCCGTCTACTATAGCCCCCTCGAACATCAGCACCGCAATTTTACTTCTTCCTTTTCCATAGGATCTTCCGAGTCTCTTGAGCTTCTTCCGCTTTACCTTCTCCTCCTTTTTCCACCTCTCCTCGATACTCTTAAGCGTCTCCACTTCGTGAATCCACCCCTCACTACGGGCACTCTCGGCATCGAGAATTTCTCCGTCTAAGAGCCTTTGCATCTCTTCAGCAGATTTACCGAGCCCCTCCGCGGTAGAGAGGCGTAACTCTTCCATTACAGATTCAAAAAACCTTTTGTACTGCTCCTCGTTCTCTCTATCCAGTCTATCGGTTCGAAAGGGGTCGGCGGCACTTTTATACCGCCCCCGGCGTATCACCTCCGCGGTAAACCCGTATTTCTCCATTGCCCCCTTAAAAAAAAGAAAGGACCTCGACAGCCCGAGAAAAGAGAGTGTTCCCAGGGGATGGAGTATTCGCCTGCTGCAGGCCGAGGAGATAAAAAGTTGCAAGGTTTCGTAGGAGGATGAGTAAAAAACCACCTCTTTCCCCGCCTTCCGAAGTCGTTCAAACTGCTCCCGCAGCTCCTCCGCCCCCGAGTAGAGACGAAAATAGAAGTCGTTTTTGCACTCTATCAAGACACGGCCGATTTTTTTGTCGGCAATAATTTTTTCCACCCTCAGTAGAAAGTGGTCGAATCGGAACCGTTTCTCCGGCTTTGTCGTGAGCGATTTGGTCTGACTGCCGCTGATACAGAACCCGCCGCACAGAACGATTTTTGCATATTTCATAGGCACCTCATTTTTCCAGGGGAAGACGATTGTAGCGGGTGCCTGTGGCATCATACACAGCATTAGCCACCGCTGGAGCAGTAGCAAGAAGAGGCACTTCTCCCATACCCTTTGCGCCGAAAGGTCCTTTAGGATCGGGGACTTCTACTATAATCGGGACTAAATCCGGGACCTGCATCGAGCGAGGCATACGATAGGTATCAAAATTGTCAGTTTTCTGCTTTCCCTGCTCATACACTACTTCTTCCGAAAGAGCGTAGCCCATCCCTTGAATGACACCCCCCTCTATTTGGGATCTCACGTTGAGTGGATTTAAGGCCCGCCCACAGTCCTGAGCCGCCCAAATTTTTAATACCTCTATTTTTCCGGTTTTCCTGTGTACCCTCACGAGGGCTGATTGCGCGGTATATGCATAGGACCAATGAGTTCGCATCGACAGGAGATCCATTTTTTCTGAGCCGGTATCAGCTTCCCCCCCCCGGAATGGTACTGGAGTATCTTTGAATCCATCGGTTTTGGGAGCTTTATAGCGGTAAGAGGCGACTAAGCCTTTGAATGTGGAGGAAAATAGTTGATGTTCCTCTTTTGTATCCGTATTAACAAGCAGGCTGCTTCGAATAATCCATTCTCTCTTCTCACCCCCGTACACCTTGCAAGCCTGAAAAACTATTTTTTCGCGAAGTTTCTCCGCGGCGCGCACCACCGCGTTACCTGTAAGAAATGTCTGGCGGGACGCAGTGGTCGCTCCTGTTTCAGGAGAGTTTTCTGTCTCCGTAAAATCCAGTTCAATTGCCTCAAAAGGTACCCCAAGTACCTCCGCTGCCAATTGCACAAGGGCCGTAAGTGAGCCTTGACCATATTCAAAGGTACCGCAGTACATGCGTATGGTGTCTTCACAAATATGGAGGGAAGCTCCCGCTTCTTCATCTATCCCATGCCCAAAACCTACATTTTTCATTGCCGTGGCATATCCTATACCATAGCTCCACTCTTCGGTATCCGCGGGCTTTGCTGAAGCCCCCATAGTCGCCTGCAGTGTCTCTAAAGTATCACGGCCAGCGGTACCCTCTTCCATTCGATGACCAGATGCCAAATAGTGTCCGGGGACTAAAGCATTATGAATCCTCATCTCCAAAGGATCTTTATCCAGTTTCTCTGCCAGTCTGTCCACAAGCTGTTCCACCATAAAAGCAACTTGAGGAACACCAAACCCCCGCATTGCCCCTGAGGGAGGATTGTTGGTGTAGACAAGACGGCCCTTAATATCTATATTCGGAACTTCGTAGGGTCCGGCCCCAAAAGTAAGCATGTTTTCAAGAATATCTGGTCCGAGGGAAGCATATGCTCCCGTATCGGCTACAATATCAGCCTGTACTGCCAGTAGGGATCCATCGCTGTCCGCGGCCATTCGATATTTGGCGTATACAGGGTGGCGTTTAGGGTGAACTCGAAACGATTGTTCCCTGCTCAGACTCATGCGTATGTGTTTACCGGTTTTTAAAGCGGCTAAGGCTAATGCAAACTGAAGGGTAATATCCTCTTTAGCACCGAAGGCACCTCCCATAGGTAGCTGCTTCACTATTATCTGTTCTTCCGGCAGTGCCAAAGCAACCGCGAGTTGACGCCTATCGTCAAAAGCACTTTGTGTACCCATCTCTATTACAATCCTGCCCTTTTCATCGACATATGCTATTCCGGACTCCGGCTCCATAAAACCCGGATCCACCGCGGGGGTATAGAAGGTTCCCTCGCTTACGGCGGCGGCGGTTTCAAACGCACCTTCCACATCCCCCCGGTAAATATGGGCCTGATGACATATGTTCCCCCCCTCGTGTATATGTGGTGCCTGATTATCGAGAGCTTCCTGAGGAGTAAAGAGACCCGGTTCTTCGGTATAGTGTACTTCCAACGCAGATGCCGCAATCTCCGCCGTGGCGGGATTAGATGCAAATACGGCGGCTATCGGATCGGCTATGGAGATGACTTTCCCGGCGGCTAGTGCCGGTTGGTCTTCCATGAGCATACCAAGCACGTTTTTGCCCGGTATATCATCCGCTGTTAGAATGAGCTCTACTCCGGGCATAATTTCTGCTTTGGTTTTATCTATGCTAAATTTGGCCGACGGGTATGTGCTGTAGACCATTCGTCCGTAGAGTGTCTCCGGTCTCGGTGGAAGATCGGCGGCATAGTACATACGGCCGGTAACTTTATCGAGTATCTTCGCGTCTCGGATCTCCTGCCCTATTACCGATCCATTTTTTGAAACTTTGCGAAAGGGTATATACATTCCGTAGCTTTTTTTACTATTTATTTCTCTCGGATCGTCGAGGAAAATATGGGTATTCCCTTCCCGCAGCAGATCAGCGGCCCTGTGCACCGCTTTTCGAATAGACTGATACCCGGTGCAACGGCAAAGATTGCCCTGCAATGCTTTTCGTATCTCCTTTTCGCAGGGAGAAGGGTTTTGGTCAAGAAGAGCTTTTGAGGCCATTATCATGCCGGGGGTACAATAGCCGCACTGCAGAGCACCTTCAACTATAAATGCAAACTGTAGAGGATGCAGAGCCCGCACGGCGGACTTTGGCTTATACGTGTCTCCTTCAGCCTCAACTATTCCACTATCTTCATCGAATAAGGCAAGATTTTCGATAGTTTCGATAACCGCTCCATCCGCTTTTGCGGCACCTATACGACAGCTTCGTACCGCATTACCGTTCATTATAACAGTACATGTCCCGCATACCCCCTTACCGCAGCCGTTTTTAGCGCCAGTTAACCCAAAATGATCGCGTAAAAGATCCAGAAGCTTTGTCTCACCTTCCAATTTTATCTTTTGTTCTTTCCCGTTTATTTTCATCTGTATCTCAAGAGGATACTCGATCTGCATTTTCATCTCCTTTTCTTCTAACGGCGGGTGGTAATAGTGACCTCTTTTCCATTACGCAGTATACGGTGAGTACGAGGTTCTGTACGACTGATAATTCTCCCTTCATGTATACTATAGCATGGATCCGGCATACGACGTAGCGCTTCGAAAACGCTATACGCGTCCAATATAATTAGATTACCCGGTTTACCCACTTCGATTCCGTATCTATCGGTGATGCCTAAGATTATAGAATTGTGAGTCGTAATCATGTCGTATAAGGCTGGAAGTTGTGTATCGTCTGTCATATGCGAAGTATGGAGCAATAAGTTTGCCGCCTGCAGCATACTACCCTGTCCAAGAGGATACCAAGGATCCATCACCGAATCGTGACCTATACCCACATTGACTCCTCGCGTGTGGAGTTCGTCCACCCTCGTGTGTCCTCTACGACGAGGATAGCCGTCGTTGCGGTTCATCAAAAAAGAATTATCGAAGGGGTTGGTGATTATATTTACACGGGAACGTTTCAAAATTCCCGAGAGCTTGAAGGCGTAATCGTTGTCGTAGTTGTGCATCGCCGTAACGTGACTCGCCGTCACGCGATTTCCGTTATCTCTGGAGATCGCCTCTTTTGCCATATTTTCTACAAATCGGGATTGAGGATCTCCTGTTTCATCGCAGTGAATATCTATAAGTGCACTTTCTCCATCTCTTGCGTAGGCATCAGCCACCTTAAAAACAAATTCTACATCACGAACTCCATCTTCTCTGGTCAATTCGTTGTGAGGGATACCTCCAACCACATCGCAACCCATTTCCATAGCGCGATACATCTCTTCCTCTCCTTTCGGATGGGTGTATATACCGTCCTGGGGAAAAGCCACCAATTGAATATCAACAAGCCCTTTAAATTCTTCCCGCACATCAAGTATCGCTTCGATATTTATCTGATCCGGCACGGTAGTATCCACATGGGATCTGATATACTGAGTCCCTTGGGCAATATACCATTCGATTACTTTTCTTGCGTGATTTTGGTAGGTTCTTTTGTCCGCTTTTTTCTTGCAGTCGCTCCAAATATCGATACCTTCAAGGAGAGTCCCGCTTCGATTCGGCCGAAGGTAAGTGCTCATAAGCGCGGCATCAAGATGAACATGAGGGTCGATAAAGGGAGGCGATACAAGTCGACCTTCAGCGTCGATTGTTTCCTCCCCTTCCAGGGAAGTTGAGTCAACACGGGGAGAAATCTTTTCAATAACTCCATCTTTAATAAGAATACACGTGAGCTCTGAGCTATGTGGTAAAAGGGCATTCTCTATAATCATAATTATACCGCCAATGCTAGATCAAAGGAAGGAGGAAGTCAAGAATAAATTTGCACAGTTCAAAAAAACGCACATCACCTTGACAGGGCCAACAAAAACAGGATATCAAAAATCATGCACATAAAAACTACGCCTATAGGATATAGCCACACCGAAGTCGAAACGGTGCCTAACTTCTACAAGACTTCGAAGGTGACAGGCAAGCTCATCATTGAAAAAAAGTACTCCGATGGACTCAAAGATATTTTACCGGGAAACATGATAAACGTAATCTTTTTTTTTCATAAAAGCCCTACCTTTACCAATGCCTATTTGCGGGTAACCCCGCCCCACAGAGAGCAAGAACGGGGGGTGTTTAGCACGAGGTCGCCGGTACGACCGAATCCCATCGGACTCTCCGAATTAGAGGTACTCGATGTGGAGGAGAACATTATCTATGTAAAGGGTCTCGATATGATCGACGGCACCCCAATATTGGACATAAAGCCGGTAAAATAGCGACAGCAGCACCAATTCAGCGTCCATACAAAAAGAGCCCCGGTACATACGGACCAGGGCTCTCGGTTCGTGAATAAAGTTCGAAGGATCTATCTCTTCATCATCTCTTTTAAGGCGGCCAAAAAGCGGTCTACATACTTCTCCTGTGCGGTGTACCCCATAACACCTATACGCCATACGTTTCCCGCAAAGTCGCCGAGACCGCCGCCGATCTCTATCTTGTGGGTGTTTCTCAGTTCTTTTCTCCCCTCCGCATCGTCAATACCTTCGGGAATGTAGACAGCGTTGAGCATCGGCAGTCGGTGCTCTTTATCTACCACCATCTTAACACCGAGCTCTTCGAGACCGGAGACAAGCTTATCATGAGCCTGTTTATGGCGGCGGAATACATTCTCCAGTCCCTCATCCAGAATCAGTCTGAGTGCTTCGTACAGGGCGTAGTTCATGTTTATGGGCGCGGTATGGTGGTACGAGCGCTTATTGCCTCCCCAGTACTGGGTAATCATATTCATATCCAGGTACCAGTTGGGAACCTTTGAAGTTCTTTGAGAGAGCACCTCTACGGCTTTGTCGGAGAAGGAGGCAGGCGCAAGCCCCGGAGGTACGGACAGGCACTTCTGTGTGCCGCTGTACACCGCATCCACGCCCCATTTATCTATGCGTACCTCTATTCCTCCAAGGCTGGTTACGGTGTCGAGCAGGTAGAGGGGGTCTTCCTTTTTCAGGATCTCTCCGAGTTCCTCCGCCGGATTGCGTACACCGGTGGAAGTTTCCGCGTGAACCATTGCGACTATCTTGTACTTCTTCTTTCCGAGCTGCTCTTTTACCTTGTCCAGTTCTACCGGCTGTCCCCAGGTAAACTCGAGAGCATCTACATCGGCACCCAGACGCTCAGCCACATCCTTCATTCGGCGTCCGAAGACACCGTTTATGAGGATAAGGACCGGATCTCCCTTCTCTATGAGGTTAACAAACACAGCCTCCATCCCGGCGGAGCCGGTTCCCGAAACGGGAAGAGTCAGCTTGTTCTCGGTCTGAAAAAGCTGCTGCAGCAGTCTTTTTATCTCGTCCATAATTTCTATGTAGTAGGGGTCGAGATGGCCGAGGGTCGGTTTACTCAGAGCCTTATACACCTCCGGGTGTATGTACGAAGGACCGGGCCCCATGAGCAGAACATCTTCAATTCCATTTAGTTTGTTTTCGGACATTGTTTTCTCTCCTGTAACGATATTATCTTGCTTCTGCAGCACGAATTGTCGCCTCGATAAAGGCAACCTTAGCCGTATCCTCGATTAGATCCGCCGTGTAAAATGCATTTGTTATATCCGACCCCAATGCCACCACACCATGTTCTCTCAGCAAGAATGCATTTGAATTCGGGTATTCGCTAACTGTATGTAAAATGCCCTCTTTCAACTCCTCTGAACCGGGTAGAGCTGTATCTACACAGGGTACATACTTTAGTTTTACCTGTGCAGATACGGTAGAAAGGGGAAGAGGTTTCATCAAATTTGCATAAGCCGTCGAATAAGGCGGGTGCACATGAAAGATAGAGTTCACCTCCCCACGCAGCTTATAGATACCGATGTGAAAGGAGGCCTCCTTTGATGGTCTGTGACCCTCCGGTGCAGCAATAACTTCTCCTTCTAATGAACATTCTATCAGTTTTTCAGGAACTGTATCTGCAAGGGATACGCCACTCGGTGTTATTAAAATACTGTTCCTTCCCGGAAGACGCACACTGTTGTTCCCACCCGTCCCCCCTATAAGATGGCGAGCAAAGGATCGTCGGGAAAAATCCGCCAATTGTTCTCGTAATTCACTCATTATATCTTTCATTATCTCTCTTCTTCTCCTGTCCTCAATAGTATCCGATAACTTCTATGATACTACCTTGGTGTACATAAATTTCCAACACGAAAACACCTTTCCCTCCAGTTTTCCGCCTCCCTGCTTACAGCTCTTCTATTACTATCTCGGATCCCTTACCCTTTTTTGTAACTTTATCAACATTGTTATTATAATACCGGGCAAGGCGGCTTATGATCCAGGAACTGCAGAAACCTCCCTGACATCTCCCCATTCCAGCCCGGGTTACATGCTTTATTCCGTCAAGCGTTACCGCACCCTTCTCAATAGCAATTTCAATTTCAGCCCTGCATACATTTTCACACCGACAGACTATGCTGCCGTAGGCGGGATCTTTTTTTATCAACTCTTCTACTCTACGCTTGTCTGTAATATTAAATTTTTTTACCGGTTTTCTATACGTGGAATAAATTTTTTTTTCTTTTAGATTCAGCCCCGCATTATGCAGGAGTTCAGTTATATACTCGCTTATTCCGGGTGCCGCCGTTACTCCCGGCGAGCAAATAACCGCGTGTATACAATTTTTATCGCTCTGCGAGTAATCGATATAAAAGTCTTTAGGATTTACTGTATTAGTGGACTTGATACCGCTAAATGCAGTTATAATTTTATCTTTTTCAAGGTAAGGGCTTATCTGATACCCCATTTTGATAATCTCATCCAAAACATCTTTTGTTACCTCTGTATCCTCCTTTGAAGAGGGTTCTACAAAATGCCCCATCCCAAGAATCAGATTTCCATGCACGGTTGGCCCTATAACTTGACTATAAGCAGGATCCAAGCCCCCAACATAGACCATGTTGTTTATCAGGGAAGATACCTCTTTATCAAAAATTACATAACTTCCTCTTTGAAGATTGAGATCTATATAATCGTCTCCTATCATACAGGCAATTTGATCCGCGTATAACCCTGCTGCATTGACCACGTATTTTCCCTTTACCCTTCCTTTGTGGTTTTGAGGGTTTTCTATGTGTATAACAAAATAGTTGTCTTCATGTTTCCCTATTTGAGTAACTTCTGTACTAAAATATGTATCAACTCCGTTTTGCCGAGCATGATCGACAAAGGCAAAGGCC
>JBKHFZ010000105.1:0-9445 GCA_046539925.1 Spirochaetaceae bacterium | reverse complement strand
CCGCCGCCGCCGAAACCTCCGCCCCCAAAGCCGGAGAATCCGCTTCCGCCAAAGCCTCCCATGCCGGAAGAGCCGAAACCGCCGCGGTAGTGTCGTCTGCCTGTTATGCTGCTTAGAAAAAAGAGGGGCAGGAAAAACCGTCCCCCGCCGAAAAACATAATAAAGAGAAAGAACACCAGGCCGAAGGGGAGTCCGTCGGATTCCTCCTCCCTTACTCCGCTTCCTGGGGCACCTCCGCTGTATACTTCACTCTCCTTGAGCTCGAGCTCTCCCATATCGAAGTCGTACTCTTCGGCTATTAGCCCGGCAACCGCTTCGGAGCCCCGGAGAAATCCCTCCCCGTAGTTGCCGCTGCTTAAAGAGGGTATAATGGAGTTCTCCAGTATTCGTCCCGCCAGACTGTCGGGAATAGCCCCTTCGAGGCCGTAGCCAACCTCCAGGCGGACTTCGCGCTCCTCCATTGCCATCAACATGATAATTCCGTTGTCCTCGTCCTCCTGTCCTACTCCCCACTCTTCCGCCAGCGCTATAGAGTACTGTTCTACCGAGCCGTAGGGCTCCAGGTTCTCCACGGTTACCACGGCAATTTCCGCTCCGGATACTTCCTGCAGTTTCCGGGCAATCGCTTCGATTCGTGCCTCGGAGTTGCTGTCTATTACCCCCGCAAAGTCGTTTACAAAACCCTCCGGTTCGGGAAGTTCCTGTGCATCCAGATTAAAGGAGAGGAAACAGGCAAAAAAGAGGATCGAAACAAGAATTGGTGGGAGCACCCTGCGGCGGGTAGTGAAAAGGTTATTCATAAGGCTCTTCCCCCTCATTCCGCTTCCATCTCGTCGACCCTTCGAACAAGGGTGGTAAGAAAGATTACCAAATTTACCGCCAGCCGCCTTGCATCGGTTCGGCCCCCCTCGCGGAATGTGTAGATCTCCTTGAGGGGCTTGGTATCGACACCGTACTCCTTGTACACGCGGTCTAAAAGCTCTATATCGGTCTCGGGGTGGTTTTTGGTGCGTAAATCCTCGTTTTTAAGGCGGAGAAGACCCCGCAGGGGAGAGATAAAGGTTCCGTAACTCTCCCTCAACAGCTGGGAGAGAAGACGTGAGCTGCCCCTGGATGCGATGAGGGCCTGGCGGAGGGCGTTGATGTTTCCTCGCAGCCGCTCCTCGACCTGGTGGCGCAGGTGCTTTTTTGTAATAGTGAGCTTATCGGCGACGCTTTCGCCGTAGAGAATCTTTCCGGCCTCCTGAATATCCAGGTACTCCATGGGGAATATATCCGCGGAGCGTATAAACTCGCCCTCGGAAAGTACATGGAGGGATATACGGTGCTTCTTTATAAGCTTTGCGTGGTCTGCGCCGAGCTCTACTATTCTGTCGGGGTCCGGCTCTTCTATAATGATGAGGAGATTTATGTCGGAACTGCCGTATACAAAGGTTCCGCGGGCGGCACTGCCGTAGAGAATGACCGCCTTGAGGGAGTGGCCAAAGGTCTTCTTTACCTCCGGAATAAAATCCTCTTCAATTTTTTTCAGACTCGCCTGCAATTCTTCGTTCATAACCTACCGCCTATTTTCGCCTATATAAATTTTGTCTGCCCCTGCAACCTCTTATCCTTTGCAGAATTCCTCGAAGAAAATATACTGCCGCAGAAAAGAGAAGGCAAGGCGGGCTTTTTAAAAATACCATTTTTAAGTACCTCGCTATAAGAATAAAATGGGCGGTTCTCTTACATCGATTCGTATATAAGGCTTGGGGTATCGGGTTTTTCTCTTTGTATACTCATGCCGCCGCGGAATCTCTCCATCGACTCTTCGAGGTTCGCCTTCGAGTTTACATGAAACTCGGCAACGGTCTCTCCCTTCTCCACGGGGTCGCCTATCCGTTTTTTGAGCCAGTAGCCTACTGCCGGGTCGATGGAGTCCTCTTTTTTTACTCTTCCCGCCCCGAGGAGCATGGCGCTTATGCCCAGGGCAACCGTATCGAAGGAGGCGATATACCCGGAGCTCTCCGCTGTAAGGGGAACCACCTCGGATGCTCGGGGGAGTGTGCCGGTCTCCTCGGTTACCGCCGGATCTCCCCCCTGCAGTTCGATGGTACGGGCGAACCTTCTAAGGGCCTCCCCCGAATCGATGGCGCGGCGCAGCTTGTCCCGGGCTTCCTCCTCCGTCGAGGCGAGTTTGGAAAGTATAAGCATCTTTGAGGCCAGGGTAAGGCTTACCTCTTTGAGGTCCCCTTCGTGTTTTCCCTGGAGAATCTCCACAGCTTCCTTCACCTCCAGAGCGTTACCCACCGCGTTGCCGAGGGGCTGGTTCATATCCGAAACAATAGCGTGGGTCTCCCTGTCGGCAAGCTCTCCTATATGGACCATTGTCCGGGCAAGGGCTATTGCCTCTTCGGTGTTCTTCATAAACGCACCGCTTCCGGTCTTTACATCCAGGACAATTTTGTCGCTTCCCGAGGCTATCTTTTTACTCATAACGCTCCCGGCGATAAGAGAGACGTTGTCCACCGTTGCCGTAACATCCCTAAGGGCGTAGAGTTTTTTGTCGGCGGGAACAAGGTTGCCCGTCTGGCCGATAAGGGAAAAACCGCAGTCCTTTACTATCTCCGCGAAACGCTCCATGGGCTGGGAAACTTGAAAACCGGGAATCGACTCCAGCTTGTCCAGGGTTCCGCCGGTGTGCCCGAGCCCGCGGCCGGACATCTTTGCCACCCTTCCTCCCGCCGCCGCCACGAGGGGGCCTACTACGAGGGTAGTGGTGTCCGCCACTCCTCCGGTGGAGTGTTTGTCCACCTTTATGCCGGGTATGGAAGAGAGGTCTATGGTCTCTCCCGAGGCCACCATGGCAAGGGTGAGGTCCGCGGTCTCCCTGTTGTTCATACCGTTAAACCAGATTGCCATAAGGAGGGGTGCTATCTGATAATCGGGAATTTCCTCCTCCACATATCCGCGGATAAAGAACTCTATCTCTTCTTTGGAGAGCTCTCCGCCGTTGCGCTTTTTCTCTATAATGTCTATTATTCTCATACACAGACCCCCTGTAGAAATACTACTATATATCTCTTTTCTTTGAAATATGCAGGAAGGGAAGTAGAACAGAGACGGGAGGTGGGACAATGGAAAGCGGCGAAGAAATGCATTTACAACAGGCTTTATACCAAAGGATTATCCTGTTCTTTCGGGAAGAGCTGGAGCGGAAGTATCAAATAGAGCATCTGCGGGAGATACCTTCCATTAGCGAAGAGGGACTGCTGGAGGGAATTGACCAGGAAAATATAGACCGGGTAAAAGACTTTTTTGGCGAGGTGCTCTACCCCGTGGGAGAGGAGCGACATAAACGCGACAAGAGTGTAGAGAAGGTTATGGCCATTCTGAATAACAGTGCCCGGTTGATGATGCTGCTTCCGAAACTGCCCGGTATTGTCTTTAGACACGGCGGTGCGCTCGTAACCGCCAGTCGAGCAGGTTCCGCGGTCCTTTCGGCGTATCGTTTTTCCTCTAAAATAGAGTGGGAGGCGGCTGTTAGGCTGAAGGAGATATGTGAGGAAGAGGGTGTACAGGTTGACGATTCGCCGTCCATTCCTCCGGCCCTGTATCGCAGAGCATTCAGCCGTGTGCCGCGGGAGTGGTCGGAGAAGATGATGGGTCATGTGCTCGAACTTTCCAAACTCGGAATGCACCGAGGTACTGTAGACGCAACTAAGGACGTACTGTCGGCTATACGGAAGACGCTCTCCTCCGAAGAGGAGAGACAGGCGGTAGATCATGCCCTCTGGGTGCTTGACCGCTTGGAGACGGAGGTTCGCGCCCATAGCAGAGAGATGATGGAGCGGCTCTTGAAGATCGCCCAATGTACGGAGGATAACTATATAGAAGAGTTGTATGGGGAGCCGGAAGAATAAGGGGAGCCATCTACTAACGTGCATCTACTAAACGAACACATAAAAATAAACACGTGTACAATCTTTTATTGAATATGATCCGATACCATGCTATGCTGTGTTCATGAACTTCTACCCAGATTTTACGCAACTGCTCAAAGTACTAAATAGAGAGTCCCCGGATCGTCCTGTTTTGTTCGAATTCTTTTTGGACGATCCGGTCTATGAACGGTTTGCCGGCCGCTCCTTTCCCGAGGGCACCACATGGCCTCATCTCGATAAGCTACACGAGCGGGGAATGATCGAAATTGATGCGTTCCACAACGCCGGATTCGACCATGCGACAGTCCGGGCTTCCGCCTTCGATGTGATGTATTACACTTTCCCGGACAAGGGGAAGGCGGAATCGGTCTCGATGAACGAGGGAAACCATATCTACGACCGAGAGAGTTTTGCTTCCTTTCCCTGGTGTGAACCCGAAGACTTCGATGATTCGCATCTCGACACCCTATCCGATTACCTGCCTGATAATATGAAGTTTCTCATCGGTGGGCCCTGCGGCATACTCGAGATCGTAATACAGTTAATGGGCTATGAGAGACTCTGTTACCTCCTCTTCGACGACCCCGAGCTCCTCGAGGAGATATTCGAAGCCGTGGGAGACCGCTTTCTGAGGTACTACCGTGGGGCTCTTCGCCATGAGAGTGTGGGGGCAATCATCTACAACGACGATTGGGGCTTTAATACCGGACCTATGATATCACCGGACGATATCAAACGACTGGTCTTTCCCTGGGTCCAAAGAATTGTAGCGGAGGCTCACAAGGCCGCGATCCCCTCAATCATCCACTCCTGCGGGAATCTCTACGGACCGATCATGGAGGGAATCATAGATGAACTTAACTTTGATGCAAAACACTCATATCAAGATATCATCCTCCCTGTAGAGGATGCCTACGAAAGGCTCCATGAGAGAATAGCAGTTCTCGGTGGACTCGATGTCGACTATCTAATGAGCAGCAGTCCCGAGGAGATAGAGAGGAGGAGCAGATACCTTTTGGAGCGGAGCGCCGAGAGGGGCGGTTATGCTCTCGGAAGCGGCAACAGCATCACAAAGTCCATCCCGAAAGAGAGCTTTGATGCAATGCGGCGGGCGGCAGGCCGGCTGTAGGCAGGGTATCCAGCGGAATTTACGGGGAATCTGTTGCATAGACCCGTGCCTCGAAGGGACGTAGGGCACACCCGATGTCTGCCCCCTCCCTTTCGCCGTAGACCACCACGGAGAGTCTCTGCGCCGCGTCTGCATAGTTGGCTATCACGAGGGTGCCCCCGTCGGCAGGGCGGATCGCGTGGTCCGGGACCCTTCGGGTTCGCGCCGAGAAGTTGAGAAAGACGTAGAGGATCTCCTCCTCTCCGATTCTGCGAAAGAGGTAGAGTGCCTCATCCTCCGGCAGGAGGTCCTCATACCCTCCGTAGACCACGGTGGGCCTTTCGCGGCGTATCGCAATGAGACGCCGGTAGTAGTGGAGTATCGAATCCGGGTCGGCGATCTCCCTCTCTACATTGACCTCACGGTGGTTCGACTGTACCGCGATCCATGGGCTGCCGTCGGTAAAACCGGCGTTCGCCGAGCCGTCCCACTGCATCGGAGTGCGACCGTTGTCTCGGCTGCGGTGGCGGACAACCTCCATCGCCTCCTCGATGCTCTTTCCCTCTTCTTCGGTGGCACGGTGGAAATAGTTGTGGGTCGCCACATCGCGGTAGTCGGAGATATCGGGAAAGGCGGCGTTGGTCATCCCTATTTCCTCACCCTGATAGATGTAGGGGGTTCCCTGCAGCATGTGTACCAGGGTCGCCAGCATCTTTGCGGATTCCCTGCGGTACTCGCCGTCGTCGCCGAAGCGGGAGACCATCCTCGGCTGGTCGTGGTTGTTCAGGTAAAGGCTGTTCCACCCCGACCCCTGCAGCTTTTGCTGCCAGTTGCCGAGAATGCGCTTCATCTCAACGAGGCTCCAGTCTCCCACGCTCCAGTAGCCCTCCTCTCCCATATCGAGATCCATGTGCTCGAATTGGAAGAGCATATCCAGCGGACCGTCCTCCTCATTTACATAGTCAAGGCCCTCTTCCGGGCTCACATCGGGAGTCTCGCCTACGGTCATTACATCGTAGCGGTCGAGGACCTCCCTCCGCATCTCATGGAGGTAGCGGAGTACATTCGGCCCGTTGATAAAGTACTCCCCGCCGAGTATTCTCGCCGAACTCTTCCCCTCGGAGTCGGGGAATGAGGGATCCTTCGATATGAGATTGATCACATCCATTCGAAACCCGTCTATGCCCCTATCGAGCCACCACCGCATCATTTTATATATCTCTTCCCTCAAGGCCCGATTCTCCCAGTTCAGATCGGGCTGCTGTGGGGCAAAGAGATGCAGGTAGTACTCGCCGGTAGCCTCGTGATACCGCCAGGCCGATCCCTCGAAGAAGGAGAGCCAATTGTTCGGCGGGGCCCCGCCGGACTTGGCACCGGTGTGTGGGGCACTGGGACGCCATATGTAGTAGTGGCGGTACGGATTATCCTTAGACTTCTTCGACTCCAGAAACCACTGGTGCCGGTCGGAGGTGTGGTTGACCACCAAGTCCATTATCAGCTTCATACCCCGACTGTGGAGCCCCTCCAAGAGCTCGTCGAACTGCTCGAGAGTACCGAACCGGGAGTAGATGCGATAGTAGTCGCTTATATCGTAGCCGTTGTCCACCTGTGGACTCTCGTAGATCGGGCAGAGCCATACGGTATCCACCCCCACGTACTGAAGATAATCGAGTCTGCCGATTATTCCTCCGAGGTCCCCTATACCGTCGCCGTTGCCGTCCATAAAGCTCGCGGGATATATCTGATACACCACCGCCTCCTTCCACCAGCGGCGTACTGTGGTTGCCCCCATGGATTGCCCTCCTGTTTCCCGAACTCCCATACTCATTATGACCACTTCCCATTGGGCAGCCGTATACCCGGACCCGCCTCGGCAACATCCTCGAAGCCCGAGGCTTCCGCATCATCGCGGCCCATGCCGTGAAGGAGCAGCTCGGCCGTAAAGGGGGAAGAATCGAGCCCGATATGCAATTTGGGATTCCCCAGGGGGTTGGGCAATTCCTCTATTGCCGCGCATCCGCCGCCGTAAATCCGGAAGCTGCGTTCGATTTTCACGGGAATATTATCCTGCAGCGGAACTCCGGGATAATAGTGCAGATCAAGTCTCTCGATCTTCTTCTCTCCCACGTAATTCAGCTCTGGTCCCGCCTCGATAATTGAACCGCCCCGCACATACAGGGGCATGGTATCGAGGGGGGTCTTCTTCTCTACCCACTGTCCCCCTGTAAAGCGCTCATCGGTCCAAAAATCGTACCATGCCTCTCCTGCGGGGAGGTAGACCCTGCGGGAACTCCTGCGGCTGAAGACCGGTGCCACGAGCAGCGAGTCTCCGAAGAGGTACTGATCGTCTAGACTCCATGTGGTGGGGTCTTCGGGAAACTCGAGGAGCATTGCTCGCAGCATGGGAAGGCTGTGGCGGGCACACTCTTCGGCCTGCCTCCATATGTAGGGAAGCAGCCGGTAACGCAGCCGTGCATAGAGGAGGAAGATATCCTCGGCCTCTTTCCCGAAACGCCACGGCTCACGACTCGATGTACCGTGCATCCGCATGTGGGAGGAGAACATACCCATCTGCGCCCAGCGCACGTACACATCGGTGTCTGTATCCCCATAGTAGCCCCCCACATCGTGGGACCAAAAGGGAAAGCCGGAGAGCCCGAAGCTGAGCCCCCCTCGAAGGGAATGGTACATGCCGTGGAAGTCGGAACCCGAGTCTCCTCCCCAGTGCAGCGGATAGCGCTGGCTGCCGGCCCAGGCCGAACGGGCCCAAATAATACCCTCGCCGGTCTCCCGCTTGGTCACATCGAAGGCGGCTCGGTTGTAGAGTAAGGGGTAGAGGTTGTGCATCTCCCCTCCGTGGTAGGGGCTACCCTTCCCGGCGTCTTCCTCCGGTCTCGTGCCCCCCTCGTACAGCGCCTCCTCCTCGGTGCTCTCGCCGAAGTCGACCTTTATAATAGAGACCCCCCGGTCGAAAAGCTGCTTCAATTTGCCCTGATACCACTTTACGGCCTCACGGTTGCTCAGGTCGAGAACCCCGTCCGCCTCGGGGGTAGAAACCCCGCCGTCGGGTCGCCGGGCAAAGAGTCCCCGCTTCTGCGCCTCCGGATAGAGCTTGTTCTCCCTCTTGAAGTAGGGAAGCTGCCACACCGATAGCCGATAGCCCATCTCCTCGAGTTCTTCGGTCATTGCCTTGGGGTCGGGAAAGCGTTCGGCGGAAAACTCGTAGTCGCACATCCAGTCGTGCTCGAACCAGCCTACATCGAGGTGCATCACATCACAGGGAATCTTCTTCTCCCGCATGATGCGCGCTACAGAGAGGAGCTCTTCCTGGGTGCGATAGGTGTTCTTGCTCATCCAGCAGCCGAAGCTCCACTGCGGCAGCATCGGAGTCTTTCCCGTAATGTCGGTGTAACGCGGCAGGACCTCCTTCATCGAGGGTCCATATATGAAAAAGTAGTCCACCTCCCCCTCATGGCAGATCATCTGGTAGGCCTTGTAGTGGTAGGATCCCGCGAGAAACCGGCACTTAGCCGAGCTGTTGAGATAAACGCCGTAACCGGCGGTGGACATGAAGAAGGGTATATTCTTGTAGGATTTTGCCGTGGAGACCGAGAGGGAGTCGGTGTGCCAGAGGAGGACCTCCTGGCCCAGCTTGTCGAGGGGGCCGAATTTCTCTCCGAAACCGTAGAGGTGCTCGTCGTGTTCGAGCTCTATCGCATCGGTCCAGAATTCGCTGTCCGTATCGGGATCGTAGCCGAGGGCGAAGGGAAAAGACTCGAATCCGTCATAGGCCTCGGCGTGTCCGGGGTCCTGTTGGCCGATAAGATGACTTATGGCGTGCTCGTCCCGGGTATATTGCCGGAACACCGGGCCGTTGTCCCCTTTGGGGGCGGCGGATCCGGCAGGTCCCATGGTGAGCCTCCAGTCCTCCGTATCCACCCGCGCCTCGACGGTACCGGTGGAGAGGACGATGTAGCGTCCGTCGGCCTGGGCATCGCCGGCCTCATTTTCCCTCCGGCTGCTCAGTAATCCCCGTTCGGCCTCCCGATTTACCTGCATCTCCGTAACGCGGGCTTCGAGGTGATTGCCTCCGCCGCCCGCTGCGGAACTACCTTCCTCATAGGAGATCCTTCCCATTCTCACCCTGACAACGGCGGGGGCGAATGCCTCTATACGGACGGCCAGGGATTCCGTCTCCCCGGTCGGCACCAGGGCGAGGTCGTCTTGAATAAAGAGGGGGGGCATTTTCTCTTTCTTGTACCTCCAGCCTTCGCAGAGGAGGGTGCAGCCGTACTCGTCCTCGTAAACCTTAACTACCCTTCCGGGAATAGAGAATTCTACATTGGGTTTTCCCAGGAGATTCTCCCGCATGTCGTCGTACTCAACAGATTGAAACACAGTTTTCCCGTCCTTT
>JBKHFZ010000104.1:0-9612 GCA_046539925.1 Spirochaetaceae bacterium | reverse complement strand
CTCGTCCTCTTCCACAATTTCCATCTCTTCTTCGGGTTCCGGAAAATCGAGGTTCAAGTCGTCAAGATCGTCAAAGTCATCCTCAGAGCTCTCTTCAAAGAGGACGGCATTATCTTCCTGTGACTCCGGTCCCTGAGCTGTGTCCTCTTCCAGTTCTCCGAGAAGCGACTCTTCCTCTTCGGTTAAACCGTTTTCGGAAAAATCGGATGTTTCTGTGTCGGTGTCCTCTTCTAAAGCTTCTTTTAAAGAAAAATCTTCCTCCTGGGGGAGATCCTCCAGTGCGTATTCGCTCTGTTTAGAATCTCCATCCTCTTCGGGAGAAAACTCTTCCGGACCTACTTTAACCCATACGCCGTATTGTTCGAGCTCTTTTTCTTTATCCTGCATCTCTTGAGGGTTCTCATCTAATTCGTTATCAAAAGCCATCCTCTTCTCCTACATGCACAGCGATACTCTATTTTCGGATAACAACCGACAGGTATTAACCTCAATATCTAAAAATAGAGTACCTTTACTTAAAAGATTAACAGAAAGATAGAGAAATAACAATCATTTTCTCATTACTAATTTAAGCTTAAGGCTTTAGCAACCGTAAAATCAAATATGAAACGCGGTACTTCACTTTTGTTAGCAATGTATACAACTTTTATGGCGTTTTCTTTCCAATCGGTTATATGGGGAGAGAAGGGATTTTTGGCGTACAATAGGCTGGAAAAGTACAAGGAGCGGCTGGAAGAGAACGAAGAGAGGCTCTACGAAATACAGCACAACCTGGAAGGAAGGTTTAAGAGATTTACCAACGATCGGGAAGCAATAAAAACTTCTGCAAGATCGCTGGGGTACTACGATGAGGATGAGACGAAGCTCTATATTGACGGCTACACACAGGAAAAACCCTTTTATCAGGTTGGACGGGCTATAGGCAATTTTAAGCCGGAAACGGTAGATCCGCTGGTATTTAGAATAGTTGCCCTTTTGACCGGCTGTATAACCTACGTCCTTGCAAGAGCCAAAAAGAACAGAGCAAAAAGAAGATTCAGACAATAGCGGAGCTTTTAGCGCCTCCGCACAACGTCAAACCTGCCTGTAAAAACAGTTAATATAAGTTATCAAGTGTGTAATTTAGCATAACAACAGGGCACCTATTGTAGCACTGAACGTGCAAAATATGATACACTTAATAAATACTGTAAGCTAATTTGACTCTCCCGGGCTCTTAATCACCCTGTATTTTCCTTCCCTCCAGGTAGTACCTTTTCTCGTGTGCCTCTCCCATGGAGAAAGTTTTCCGCGGCAGAGCACCATCGTTTATAACTGTTCTAAAGAAATCGTGTTTATCCAGAGGAGGCAGGATCAAGGCAAAGTTGCCATCCCTTGAACCTAGTGATTCCGCAGTTTCTTCGCCGTGTATGTAATCCACGGTTACTCCGGTTTTTATTTTTAAGAGCTCGTCGATTATACTCTGGGCCGTGCCGGCGGCGATGGTGGAGTCGGAATCGGTTACCTTAAATACACCTTTGCGGGTAGAGTCGAGAAAACCGATATACTGTATATTCTCTTCTCCAGGGTTTTTAAGGGAATTGCCGTTTTTCCCTCCGGAGAGCACGACTTCGTTAACCTCTTTTAAAGTATTCTTTTCCCTAAAAACTGCATCACACTTTTGTTCCAGAAGTGTTCGAAAGTCCTCGAAGGTGCCCCCGAAAACTACACGGTGTATAGGTTCGAAGATGAGTCCGTCGTCGTAGATATTCTCTATCTCCACGAGTGCCCAACGGGCCGGATGATTCATAAAATTCTCTGGAGCACTGCGCTTAATATCCTCCCACACCGCTTTGGCGGTCGCGAAGGAGTGGTTTCCGTCCCCCATTGCAAAAAGAAGCACATCTCTGTTTCCGTGCTTTTTTTCAAACATATCAGGGTTCGCGAGGCCCTCAAGAGCGGAAGCCACCTGTTTGATATCCTCGGCTCGATCTATTTTATAGCCGGTCACGTGACCTCCGTTTTTCATTAAATCGAAGTCGTAAATTTTTTCAAAACTGTTTTCTTTCAGAGCTTTGTTTTTAAGAGGTTCGATAAGGCTTTTTTTCTCATCATCGATGAGTACAAGAATATGGGGAAGTTCAATGGGTGCTTTTTCACGGATTTTCTTTCTTGGAGGAATTCTCTCCTCTATTGTACCTTCGGTGGCCCTTATCGGAGTCTGGGAATCCTTTGAATAGTCGTATTTTTCAAGGTCCAAGGCGGCCATAAGACCCCACCTCTCCGGAGAATCCGGGGGAGTTCTCTTTACCAGGAAGAATGAGGGTTCGTACTCAATCAGAATACCCCTGTCTATGTACTCCTGCATGGTCTCCCCGATAGAGCGAATTCTCTCTTCATAGTCGGAATCTTCCAGATACACCTCGGGGAAGATAAGTTTTAGTGTGGAAGGAGATGATCCTACGTACTCCTCTACGCTCCGCCAATATTCCGGCTCGGAGGTATACTGATCGCAGGCAACAACCGACCATTTGTGCATATCCGCCCCTTCCCTGGGCATTAAAATTCGGGGTATGGAAACTCCCAGTTTTTTCAATTTTTTTTCATTATCATCCATAATCTTGGTCTCCTTCATTTTATAGGGATAAAAAGCTTGTATCTATGTAAGGTACGTTATACACTAAATGCCGGGAGAACTCAACGGGAGGAGAAAAACACTTTTATGAGAGCAGCGTTGTGCATCGGGGGAGAGGCACCAGATGTAAAAAAGATATTCAGCATTATTGAGGATGTAGATGTAATTGCCGCAGCAGATTCGGGGTTTGATACTCTGCATAAAGCGGGTATAGAACCGGGATTTTTAGTTGGAGATATGGATTCTACCGAATACCCCGACAAGGTAAAGGCATATCCCCGGGATAAAGTGGAGATTGTTCCAAGAGATAAAGAGGAGACGGATACGGAGATAGCCCTCAGACGTCTTCACGAAAGGGGAATAGAAGATGTTACCCTTATAGGCGGCGGAGGTGGGCGGCTCGATCATCTCCTCGGTATAGTTACTCTTTTTGACAGAGATATCCGTCCTCGGGAGTGGTATACGAGAAGCGACAGAGTGGTATCCATAGAAGAGAAAATCTTTCTGGAGGGTCTCGAAGGTCTTACCGTTTCTCTTTTTCCTGTCGGAAAGGAGACATGCAGGTTAAAAAGTACAGGTCTAAAATGGCCTCTCGATAAGCTGGTGTGGGAGAAGGGCGATGCGGGAATAAGTAATCTGGTTACAGAAGAGGTGCTTGTACTCGAACCGATTGAAGGCCGGGCAATAATGGTTTACTCTTTTGCTGAAGAAGTAAATACAGAGATAGTTTCGTATACCGCTTCGCGGCAACCGAAACGACGAAAATAGCCGGGCACGGCTGTTTTCTTAACTGAAAGAGAGAACTGAAACGGTGGGTAATCAGAAAAGAGATACATCAGTATTCGAAGACCTTGTCAAGAATCTTTCCGATAGAGAGAAAAGGGAATTCCTCAAAAAGATACGGCAAAGTCTCAGTGTTGAAGAACAAAAAGAGAACAGAGTGTATCGCAGGGAATCGGACAAAGAGGAGCGGTCGGTTCGAATACAGCGGGATCTCAGAAAACTCTCACCCTTTCGTCATATCATTTTTTTTATTATAGGAGCGGTTACGGGTAGAAATAGAGAAGAGCTATTATTCCACTATAAGATGAAGGATATAAAAAAGAGGATTCAAAAAAAGGCTCCGGGGATGGTCGGTTTTGAAACGAGAAGTATTAAACCGAAGTGCCCGGAAAAAGTGTTCTCCCTCTACCTGGACACTCTTCCTCTTCATGATTTTTTTATGTCTGTGTGGCAGGATGCCGGAAATTCCCTGGCCCTCCAGGAGTTCTTTTACAGACTCATCGATTCAAAAATGTCTGCAGAAACAAACAATTTATACTCATTTTTCTCCTTCGAGGAGATGGTTGCGGAGTACAAAAAGAGAGTAAGCAAAGAAGATCTCTATAAAGAACTCGAACGCCGGGTAGACGGATATATAAGTTCTATTCCTGCCAAAAATTTCAAAGTAGTAGAGGATATATTAAAGCCGCTCTATTTATTAAAGGATATAGTGCTCTTTCCCTACAGATCCTTCTTTTCTCGGTTCAATGGAACATTGCGCTCCGACGAACCGGCAAAGGCACCGCTCTTTCGAAGGGTCTCCGCGGGGGCTATTCTGGAAGAGCTGGAAGATCTCTACTATGCCCTTTACAACGCCTCCAAGGCAGATGCGGCTGAGCAGCTCTCCCAAGGGTGGGTTTTGGAAATATTTTCCGAGGTTATGGAAAAGGATGGGGAGAACGATGAGGAAAACGGTTCCGGCGAGGAGCCGGAGGGGGAATCGGAGGGAGCACGGCAGCTTATAGGGGATATTAAGAAACTATGGGGCAGGGTAAATGAGGTAATGGGAGAGCTGCCTATTCCCGATATAATCAGGTTTTTCAGGGAGGACCCCTATTACCGTATAGTGGTATACAAGCCGAGCTTCGATGTGGTCTCCTTTTACAGGTACATAAAAAAATTGAGTATGAAACTCCAACTCGAAGGGCAGTTGAGTAAAGTCTTCGACAGAGCCTTAAAAGAGGAGGGAGAGGCTCTTTTTGCCGGACACACTTTGACGGAGCTTCATCATTATCGTATTTACTCATCCATCGATTATGAGCACATGGGCATACCCCTTTTCAGTTATCCAAAGTCGCTTTTCGTGCTGTACAACTATCTCGAAATCTTCTATAAGCAGGAGGTTCAGCGTCTGATTCAGATTTGCGAACAGCTTATCCCCCAGCAGGACAGAATAACGAAAGACCGCATTGTTCAGCATGCCGCAACTGCCGAAGATGTAGCGGAGAAAATAGTGAATCTTGACGACACTCTCTCCGAGGAAAAAGAAGAGGGAAAGACTTTTAACAGAATTCGATTTCAAAAAAGTATCGACTCGGAGCAGAAAAAGATCTTACAGACAATTGTGGTAAAAAAAGACCGGGAAGCAAAGGAGCTTCTCGAGAAGGGCCGGGAGGCCATAGGAGGCTTGAAGAAACTTTTTCTCGAGATAGCCTCCTCCAGGGAACGGCAGATCCAGATGTATCTGGGAAAGAAATATCTTTTTCGCGGTAAACCCGTGGTATTAAAGGAAAAGCTTCTACACACGGCAGAGCGAATTACGACTTTTCAGCACATGCTCAACCAGCTCGACAGCATTAGAGCGGAAAGGGGTTCCGACGAATCTCTCTGATTATTCTTTCCCGACTCCTTCGCGGATCTTCCACCAGTACCCTTTTACCGGCAAGAAGATCTGCAATTCCAAGTTCATGGGGGTAACGGGGGATAATATGGAGATGCAGATGTTCGATAGACGCCCCTGCCTCGAGGCCCATGTTAAAGCCGATGTTGTACGCAGAGGGAGAGTAGAGGGTATCCAGGACACCCAGGATATATCGGCGCATACGCACCAGTTCCAATTCCTCTTTGGGTGTTAAATGACGAATATCCGTTACGTGTCTTCTCGGAAAAATCATAAGGTGCGCGGGATTGTAGGGATAGAGATTAACGGTTGCAAGAAAACGTTCATTCTCCCATACCGTAAGAGACTCCACCTCTTCGGAATTTTCTCCGACAAGACAAAGAATACACCCCTCGGGTTTTTTGTCTTTTATGTATGCCATTTTTCCGAAATTAAAAAAATAGTCCACTATGTTATCCCTGTTGTGCGTGTCGGTTTGCTGCTGTGTGATTATTCCGATTCCGTCGCATTATCCTCTTCTTGCATCTCCTCCATATTCGGAATAAGGTCTACCTCGGGCAGAAGATTTTCGAACTCCCCTGTTTCTTTAAGTGCAAAATACCTTATAAGGCCTGGATACTCGGTAAAGAGTTTTCCGTATTTTTCCAATACATCGAGCTTCGACTCTTCGCTTACCTTCCAGCTTCGTTTTTGCTCCAATGTCTCTCTTTCCGTTTTCTCTTTTGTCTCGAGTATATTGAGGTAGTGGTCCTTTGCGGCGTGGTAGAGGTCCATGTCGGGGATATCTATGGATCGCGGATGCACGGATTTGAGCTCGATAAAGGGAAAATCCTCGCTCAGCCTCTCCAGCAGCAACTCCTCCAGACCGGAAAAGAGAGAGACCGAATCGTCGGCCTCGTCTATCTTTTCAAACTCTCTCGAGACGACCTCCTCGGCAGCCGAAATGAGCTGTTCATTCAGGCTCCCGTACCACTCGCTCAACTCATCGGGGTTGAGCCCTTCGTTCATAACTAAATTCGGAAGATGGTCCAGCTTCAGCTTATAGGAAAATGAGAAGTCCACTTTATAGGTAAAGTCTCCCTCAGTATCCAGTGTTCCGGAATAGACAGAGCCGGAGGGCAGATCTCCCTCCCGGGAGACGCG
The DNA here is from genome assembly GCA_046539925.1 of Spirochaetaceae bacterium. GTDB lineage: Bacteria > Spirochaetota > Spirochaetia > DSM-16054 > Sediminispirochaetaceae > CAYFVU01. The sequence continues at coordinate 3,193 of JBKHFZ010000104.1, read as the reverse complement.
GGCATTCTGCATTTCTACGGGTATTCGGTAGAGGGTCATATTGGTAGGTATCAGCCCCTCCCATCTCCAGATAAAAGTTCCCGGCTTCAAAGTTTTCGTATCCCAACCTCCGGTTTTTGTAAAGATTACTCCGTAGGTGTGTTCGGGCAACCGTAACTGGACCCATCCAAAGTAGAAAACAGCTCCCCCGACTGCAAGAAGGAGAAAGAGAGTTAATAGGAATTTCGCTTTCATAGGGTGCTCCTTTTACCTGTAATCCCGATTCTTAAGTTCCCGGTCTGATAATTCCAATCCCGGCAGAATCTCTATAAGCTGGGAAAGGTCGGTGATAAGCCCGTCGGGTCTTAGGGCCTGCAGAGCATCATCTTCCGTCCTAAGCCGGAGGGAACGTCTGTCTCCGGCAAAGAGTACCGCTTTGCAGCCCGCGTTTTTTGCAGGGAGAATATCGTTTCGCATGTCGTTGCCTATGTAAAGAACCTCCGCGGGGGAGATCCCCTGTGTGGAGGAGAGTCTTTTGAGGGGGATTTCGAAAAGTCCGGGAGAAGGTTTTGCCTCTCTCAGCTTCCACGACCAGGTGCATAGTTCCGGAGAGAAGCCCATCCTTTCCGGCGATTTCCCAAAAAGAGCTTCCAGCACAAGAGGCGTGTAAAATTGTGCGTTGGAGACTATTCCGAGGGATAAATTGTTTTCCGAAAGCGCCTCAACTATTTCTTTGGCTTTGGGCATAGAGGAGACGGGGTTTGAGGTAACTTCATGGAAAAAAGCGGCTTTGATTGATATTTTAAGATCGTAGAGGGTATTCGTTGCAAAGCTGTGGGACTCGTTTTTTTCGCGGATAAGTCCTTCCTCAGCGAGTATCGTCAGAAGTCGATGCCATATCTCGATTATGTTTACCTCAGGGTAAAGTACGCTTTTCTCCTTTAGTTCCGAATGGCATTTTTCGATTCCCTCAAAATAGAGCTGTTCCGCCCGCTGCCCGGCGCTGCTTTTTACAATAAAACCCGCCCCCTCGAGTACGGAAGAGAAGCGTTTCGGTCCCGGTCTGCCTTCCTCTTGCTGAATATCCGTCGTCTCCTTTGCAGAACCCACCTCGCCTGCAGCGGAAACTACGAGGGTCCCGTAAATATCGAAGAGGACCGCCTTAATACCATCAAGGGGTTTTAGTTCCGGAGGTATGTCGGTAGGAAGCGGAGAAACGTCTTTCTGGAAAGCTCCGGCGGTATCTACAAGGAACTCTTTAAGTGAGGCAACTGCGCTTTCTATATCCTTGGCGGAGAACCGGTATATATTCAACATATCCTTCCTTTATTGTAAAATGATACCCCCATGAAAAGCAAGCTCTAGTTTAGCTTCCGGTGTGCCCATGATATTGATACAAAAAGGCAGTACCATTAAAATGGATTGCACTTTCTTGAATGTTATTTTTGAAGGAGAAAATACAGGTGGCTCGAATTGCGGGAAACAGCGCTCTATACCTTTTCTTTTTCTCCCTTATCGTGTTGTTTCTCTATATAGTGGGGAGTCTGCAGGGTTTTCTCGATGAGACACTGCTCCTGCTGCTTACTGTTTTGGAGTGGGTTCTCTTCGTCTTTTGTATAACCGATCTCTATTACGGCATTTTCTCCGTTGCGGCACTTTTTAGGGGAGATAAGAGGTTCGCCTCTCCTTTCGTGGCAATTCTTGCTTTTTTGTACGGTGCCGGCATGCTCGGAGCGCTTAACATGATGTACAGCTGGTTTTTTTGGTAAGGGGCTTTACTAATATGCAACTTAAAAGCGTTTCCTTCGAAATTTGTGTAGACGATAAGTAAGGCGGTGATACATGAGAATACAAGCGGTTCGAGGAGCGGTCGGTATTGGGGAAAACTCCGAGGATGCCATTATTTCCGGTACCGAGAAGTTGATGAAGGAACTTCTTGGGAAAAACTGCATGGAGGAGGAGAATATTGTCTCTGTTCAGTTTACCGTTACCGGAGATCTAACCGCGGCAAATCCTGCTACCGTGTTCCGTAGACTCGGTTTTGGGGAAACCCCCCTTTTCTGCAGTTTGGAACCACCCTTTGAGGGGGCGATGGAGCGGATAGTGCGGGTGCTTCTTACCGCCTATACCGATGAGGAGGAAGAACTGGTGCCTGTATACATTCAGGGAGCGGAGAAATTGCGACCGGACATCACCGGTAAAGCCTCGGACGGGCCAAAATGAGCCCCGCCTACCTCTCCAAAGTTCCCTACGAGGAGGGGGTAGTTCTAAAAACCAGGTTGGATCTTAAACGGCTCAGCTTTGCAGGAGAGTGTGTAGCTCGAACTCTATCCCGTATAGCCTCTGAGGTTAAGTCGGGGGTGCCCGCATCATACCTCGAAGAGGTGTGTACGGGGTTTCTTGCCGCCGAGTATTCCGGCTTCCCTATTGAGCATTCGAAAATGTTTCCGTACCACCTCGCCGTATCTATAAACGAGACGGCGGTTCACGGTATCCCCGACAGAACACTTTTAAGGAGGGGGGACCTGGTTACTCTTGACCTTGCCTTAAAAGTGGACGGATGGTACGGAGACTCTGCACTTACAGTTGCTGTCGGTTCACTCTCCCCCGAGAAAATGCGGTTAATGGAGGCGGCAAGAGAGGCGACGGCAGCCGGTATTGCCGCGATACATCCGGGGGGCAGGCTCGGCGATATTGGTGCGGCTGTGGGAAGAGTGCTCTCGGAAAGGGGGCTGCGGATTATTGATAATTTAGCCGGACACGGGGTTGGTATGGAGCTGCACGAACCTCCTACGGTTCTCCACAGCGGAGAGGCCGGCGTGGGGGCTCCTATTGTTCCGGGGATGGTCTTTACTGTAGAACCGGTTATAACGTCCGGAGAACCCATCGTTATTGACAAGGGGGATGGATACGGGCTTGTAACGAGAGACGGAGCTCCCGCAGCCTCTTTTGAACATACCCTTGCGGTTACTTCGGAGGGGGTAATCTGCCTTACCTCTCCCGGCTCGTAGAGCTGTCCTGGAAAATTCGTCTAAATAACATGCCAATTAATAGATCGAACCCGGGAGGACCGGTAGACGAAGAAAAAAAAACTGTGTACACTCGTTTGCGAAATAAGGACACGAATTAAGAACACATCAGCCACCTTAGCTCAGCTGGCCAGAGCACGTGACTTGTAATCTCGGGGTCTTCGGTTCGAATCCGAAAGGTGGCT
>JBKHFZ010000103.1:0-9730 GCA_046539925.1 Spirochaetaceae bacterium | reverse complement strand
GGCGCACGCCCCCTCCGGGCGGTGGATCTATGCAGCTTCTGGTACGAAGAGACGATTCGCCACGGCGGTAAAGGATTGAGACCTCCGGTGGAACTGTTTCTCGAGCGCGCGGGCCGCGTAGACAGGGAACACATGGCACTCCCTCGGCGAATTAATAGATTCGCTATCCGCTGGAGTCCCGAGTTCAACAGAGAAGGCAGCCTGGAGTACCGACCTATAGTGAGCTTTACAGACGAAGAGGGGCACAGCGAAGTCTATATCGAGAGAGAAATGGCCTACAGTACCAACGGCGGGGCCCTTATCGTATCGAACCCGAATACGGGGAGCCTCTGGTATCTCTTTCAATCGGACCTGCCGCAGCCGATTTCCGGATATAGTGGAGACGGAGAAGGTGTCGTCGAATCTCAGGATAATAAGCCAGGTGCCTACCCCTGTTGTAGAGTTCGAAGCCCTGGAGGAATCCATTCCCGCCGAAGCCCTCAGTTCGATGGAGATACGGTTTCGCTACGGACTCGACAATGGGGAGACCCTCGATAGCAGAAACCCTCTCGATGGCAGCAATCCTAAGGCCCATAGAGGTGATAAAAACGATAGATGTGATAGAGGCGATAGAGAAGTAAAAAGTGCCCGCCTCTTGCCGCCAAAAAGCGGAAGCCTCATACCCCTCGAAGCCGAGGAAGCCCGCAGATTAACGGCGACGGTTAAATCCTCCGCCCTCGCTCAATCGCCCACCCCCGACAAAGCTGTTGTGCATGATGAGAAGCGGTATATCGGTACACACGATGAGATCGAGGAACACTTTATCCTACGGCTCATAGCGTGTTTCGAAGAGCACGGCATCGAAACACAGCTCTATCCGGGGGACCATTTTTCCTTCCGCTTTCTCGTGAGGACCTCCCCCTACAACACCATACGCACGGTGGGTAATGAACTCCTGTCTCAGGGATTCGAGCTGCGCGTGCAGAGGGAGAAAGTGGAGCGGCCTCCCGGCACCTCCGCGGTACGAGTCTCTTCGAGCGGGGAGGATTGGCTATCCTTCGAGGCTGGTTTCGAAATTGATGAAGATTTTATTCCCATAGAAGATATTCCCGCAGAGGGCATCGCAAGGGCCTCCGGCAGAACCTACATACTCCCGCCCGGTGCCGATACCACCGCACTCTTCTCCGCTATAGAGAGGGGACGGATAGGGCGGAGAGACCTCACCGCCCTGGAGAAGATAGCCGATATGGTGAGCAACCCCGAACATCCGGCCATGCGGGACTATTTCTCCCTGCGCGGACGGCTTTCCTCTTTTTCGAACCTGCGGGAGACCGAAGTTCCCGCCACCTTCCAGGGAAGCCTGCGGCCCTACCAGAAAAGCGGCCTCTCGTGGCTCTGGTTTCTCCATACCTATAGGCTAGGAGGCTGCCTTGCCGACGACATGGGTTTGGGAAAGACTATCCAGGCACTTGCCCTCCTTGCAAAGGCACGGGAGGCGGGAGAGATGAAGCGGGCACTGGTGGTATGCCCCGTGAGCACCCTCGGCAACTGGATGCGGGAAGCCTCGCAGGAGGATATACGGGCCCTTTTTCAATCGTCCCCATAGTTGAGGTTCCGGTACGGGGTGGAGGCTTGCGGCGTAGAGGGCGGCAGCCTTCCCTCGGCGGACTGCCTTACTTTCCATATTGACTCACCAAAAGTTATTACTTTATAATTACAAAAAGAGGTGGATGCATGGAAATATCGGTAATAAAGATCGGCAACTCCAGGGGAATAAGGCTGCCTAAAACGGTGCTCCGTCAGTTCTCCATCGAGGATAAACTCGAAATGGAAGTGCACGAGAGTGAAATCGTGCTCAAGCCGATACGGAAACCTCCGCGCGAGGGATGGAAGGAAGCCTTTGAAAAAATGCACCAAGAGAAGGAAGATACACTGCTGCTTCCTCCCTTCGAAGAGGAGGAGAACTTCGAGTGGGAATGGGAGTGAATCCTTGAAGCCGGGACAATACGAGGTCTTTCTTGTTGCTCTGGATCCTACTCTGGGGCACGAAATACAAAAAACCAGACCGTGCACCGTTATCACCCCTAACGAGATGAACGAGACAATATCCACCGTGATAATCGCGCCGATGACCACCCGTTCGCGGAACTACCCGAGCAGGGTGAAGATCGATTTTCAGAATAAAGAGGGATGGGTGGTTCTGGACCAGATCCGCGCTGTCGACAAAAAAAGACTGATAAAAAAACTGGGTAGTCTGAGAAAAGCCGAAATAGAAAGCATAAAAAACGTTTTACAGGAGATGCTGGTCGATTAACTCCGGGAAGCTCCTCTCTCACCTGGAAGCTCCCCTCTCACCGCTTCGGCAAGAAAAGCGCAGGGCCGGGGTGGACCCATGGAGAGGGTTACATATTAAGCGGTGCTCCACCCCCGATAATCCTCCGTATATCCGTCAGCTTGTCCCCGTATCTTTGCCGCAGAATGTACCCTCCTATATCGACGGCTCTCTGAGTAGTTCTATCCAAAACCCCCGTGTCGGAGCTGCAGATGAGCCCTTCGCGCAGCCCGACCAACTCCCCGTCCGGGTTCGCACGGAGGAGAAACTCCCCGGAAAGCGGGGAGAGCTCCTCTTTTAAAAGTTGAAGTAGGTGCCCACCGTTGGAGGAGACGGGGAGCCGGGTTTTCGGTTCGGAGTCTATTAGCAGGCGAAGCTCGTCGAAGCCCATCTGAGGGACGTCTGTGCGAATGAGTCCGAGAGCACCGCGGAGGATGTGGATGTTATCGAACCTCGAGAAGTTCTCTCCGTCGTCCCTGGCAAACCCGTCGGAGGCAAAAAAGACATTGCGTCCGTAGAGGTAGTTCATCAAGAGCAGAAGGAGGTTGAGAAAATCCACCGTAACGCTTTGAGGACTTTGCAGGGGTAGTTCGAGCCGGTTCCTGCCGCGGGCCGCACTCTCCTCGGTAGAAAAAACTCCCCTGTAGAGGGCGCTGCGCTGATGCGTGTCGAGCCGGTAACGGTCGGCCGTGAGCTCCCGGCTTCTCCTCTCGGGATAACCTCGGTCGAGCAGCCAGAGGTAGTCCCGGGCCGCCGCTTCGAACTGAGGACTCTCTAGAGGCCGGCGCATAGCAGCACTCTCCGTATCGGGCATTTTGCCATAGGAGAATATTCTCATAAATAAATTGGATTTATGCAAGCTGGATCCGCGAGTTGAGGCAACATGCATGAGCTTTTCAAGTAAGCCTCGAATATGTCGATTCTCTAGGTAAGATGGAGTGGAAACTTAAGCGAGCACCAGGGAGTCGGGCCCTAAAAAGCCGACCGATTGAGGTCTCGAGAACACTTATCGGGAGGCGGCTTCGGGTTTTCCTGGTCATGTTAGCTGGAGCCGCCTTTTTTGCAATCTCCGCTGCAGGCGGTTTTGCCGACAATCGAGAGGTGACCGGGTTGCTTCCGTCTCCCCGGCCTTTTACCCTTAATCTCTACGACGCAAGGATTGCCGTGGCCATGCTCGAGCGAGTCGGCCTCGTACAGGTAGAAAGGGAAGGCGATTCGTCGCGCATAGTGAAGGTTAAAGAGGTCCGGATCGTGTACACGGGAGAAGATACCAGCCTGCCCGAACCGTATCGATTCCGCTTTGACCTTGAGCTCAACGGAAAACCCCTCGACTGGAACAACACCTATATCAAATACGACTCAAAGATGGTACACATGCGCTCCCTCTTTACTTACCGCAACCAGCGTCCTGTTCCGGAGGGTCCATACCAATTTTAAAGAAGTAAAGGTTCAGTGGTATCATGTTACGTGTACATCAAAACACCACCCGGTTTCTTCCCTGGGACTTTGCCTGGTAAAGTTTGTTATCCGCTTTAATTATCAAGTCCTCGAGAGAAAGCCCGGACTCATACTCACTGGTTCCCGCGCTTATTGTTATCTCACTCGGCACAGAAAAGCTGTTCTTTTCGATGGCAGCTTTGATTTTTTGTGCAATTGCAGCGGATCCTTCCAGGTTAGTTCTCGGGCAAAGGACTAAAAACTCTTCCCCGCCCCATCGTGCCAAACTGTCCGTGGCGCGCAGCATTGATTTGAGAATATTCGAGACTTCCTCAAGAACCTTATCTCCCGCATCGTGGCCGTGGGTGTCGTTGACGCTTTTGAACCAGTCTATATCCACTATAATGACGGAAAACGTGCTGTTATACCGATTGGAGCGCTGAAACTCTTTTTCCAGCTCTTCGTACATCTTTCTGCGGTTTAACAGACCGGTCAGGTAATCGGTTTGGGAAAGTCTCTCCAGGAGTTCATTTTTTGCTTCCAGTTCCTGATTCTTTTGAAACAGGGAATTCTCGGCCAATTTTTCTATGTCCTTTGTTATTGAATCGATCTCGCTGTATCGGGAAACTGAAGAAGGATCTGTCCCGTCAGGATAATGTACCGGAGAAGAACCCGAGGCTATAGCTTTAACCCGCTGTTCAAGGGTTTTCAAAGGCGCTATTATTTTATTGCCAAGCATGCGGCTGATAATCTGTCCAATCAGCAGGCTCAATGCGATAACCACCGCAAGACTGAGTAAGATTCTGATTTTCAGGGACCTGAGTATCTCTTCTTTATTAACTACGGTAACTACTGTCCACCCCAAGGTTTCAAGTCTGGTATGGTAGGCGATTTTGCTTTGTTTTTCAAATGTATAGCTGGAACGGCCGGCAGGGCGTGAGAGATCATCTTCGGTGTCCACCGTATTCTCAAATTGTTTCCCGAGAAGATCCTTGCGATGATGTATGATAACCGTTCCTTCATCATCTACCACATAACTATACGAAGAAGAATACGTCTTATCACGCTCGAAGAGATCTTTCGTCACCATATCCATTGACACATCAATAGCTACCACCCCTTGCAGATTACCGGCATCATCGGTCAAAACTCTACTTAACGACACCAGCCACTCCCCGGTTTTGGCCTCCCGGTAAGGGACACCGCCGGAAATATCTGGCGCCGACTCCAACGCTGCCAGGTACCACGGCCGATTTCTCGGATCATAATCCTCCGGCGGGGTATAGTCGTTGATTAACAGTGTTTCATCCTCATATCCGGAATACACATAATTGATATTTGGAATAGAATTATTGAGGGTTTTAAAAAGCGACAGGCTCTTCTCTTTTCGCGAAGTTTCTTCCTGTGGAGTTTCTTCTCGCGAAGCCGGCTTTTCAACCGCGTAAATCACCTCCTGTTTCCGGGATAGAAACTGTATGGCTGATCTTAGAGGGGTAAAGTATCCCTCTATGTAGTTAGTGGCGGCTTGGTTCTTATTACGAATGATGGCATACGCGTTGTCTATTCCATAAAAATACAAAATTGTGGCCATTAGAGATCCAAAAAGCAGAACCATAACCAGGGAGAGCAGCAAGAAATTTGCAAACAGCGATTTTTTAAGGGATTTTATTTGTCGACGTTTTGCAACTTTCTTAATTTTCTTCAAAAACAGGATTCCAGACTCCACTTGATAGCCCGATATAAAAAGACACTCAGGCTTTTATTAACTATACCTTTAAGCATAGGAAGGTTAAAACTGTATGTCAAGACTTCGTCTCTCAGCACAGGAATTCTCATTTTGGAAGACTCAAGTCTTCCAAAATGAGAATTACCTCCAAACCTTTAGCCATTTTTCCTTTCTCTAAAGGGTTGTGAGCATTCTAAATTTGAAGTGTATGTACATACACTTCAAATTTAGAATTGCTGCTCTCAGCACCTTTTCCGGTGGTAATTTGTTGCTTCCATGGCCCATTACCGGATAGGCAGACAGCACATCATAGGCAGGTGTCAAAGCAAAGCGTCCTTCAGGCTCTATAAAGATGCTGAAGTTTTTCGCGTGACCGTCGATGGCGGCCAACATCCAGAACAGGATGTGCGTCTTGAAAAATGCTATTCGATCTCTAAGAGCAGTTCGGGATGCAAGCAGCAATTTCATTATTGGAAGGATCCCGGGACCTCCTTCCGATTCATATTTCATATCAGGGGAGATACCCCTAGCCTGACACATATCCTCTTGAGGTAAACGCAGCCACCAAGCTTGATCGGAGGATAGACGCCGGTCAAAGCGTTTTACAATGAGAGTTTTCTCATCCTCAAACTGTGACATCTCTGTCTCGGCACATCTAAGCCCGTACGCTGTCAGAATTCTGGAGCAGAGCCATTCATTTGACCCCGAGGGGAAGCTTGAAAATGTGGTCTGGCAACTTCCTGCTGGGTAAGATCAAGACTCCCACGTCGAGCCCTCAATATTTTTGAGAGTTGCTCGGGAGTGTTTGCAAAATAATCCATCACTTATCCCCCATAAGGTATAATTTGTAAATATACCCTGGAGGGTAAATTCCATCCTTTATTTGTGTGGAACGATTCGGTCTATTTTTCTCAACTTCCGGCGAGCAACCGGTCTGCAGTTTTACTACAATCTACTCAATCATCACCACATTCTTTTCCTGCGCCCACGATGCTCCTGGCTTTCTAAGGATTTCATCCACTATTAAAAAGGTATTGTACTTCCCGCTGAGAGAGGTATATGCTGGAGACATGAAACTCACAGTATTAATGGACAATTCAACGATCATTGACCGCTATTTTCTCGCCGAACCGGCGGTCTCCTATTTTCTCGAAGATGGGAATACCACCGTCCTTTTCGATGCGGGGTATTCGGATGCGTTCATGTTCAACGCGGCAAAGTTCGGAATAGACCCGACCACAGCCGATTACCTGGCAATCTCCCACGGTCATATCGATCACACCGGGGGTCTGGAGCCTTTTCTGAGGAGATGCATGGAGAGGCGTTTTGAGGATCGAGATGCGCGCTGTCCGAAGATGATTGCTCATCCCGCGGCCTTCGTACCGAAGGAGATTGACGGAACGCTTTCCATCGGCATGTTCGTCTCGAAGGAGTCCTGTACGACCAACATGGAGATCATCGAGAGCAGGGACCCGTACTGGTTCAACGACCGCCTGGTTTTCCTGGGGGAGATTGAACGAAAGTTTGATTTCGAGCGACCGGGACCCATCGGCGTGCGCAAGGAATCCGGGGGAGACGTTCCCGATGATCTTCCCGACGATACGGCTCTTGCCTACAAGAGTGGGAAGGGGCTGGTGGTCATCACCGGATGCTCCCACGCGGGGATCTGCAACATTGTGGAAAAGGCGAAACAGGTAACCGGGGTGGACCGGGTCTACGACATCATTGGTGGTTTCCATCTTCTCAATCCTCCGAAGGAGCAGCTTGAAGGTACGGCGGAGTATCTCGCCTCTTTAAACCTGTCGGTTCTGAGCGCCTGCCACTGTACCGACTTTCCGAGCCGGGTACGGCTCGCACAGGCGGCGCCGATGAGGGAAATCGGGTCGGGCCTTCAGATCGAATACTGAGAAAGGCGGGTTTTCCCGGGTCCCTTTTTTTTGAGGGACAGATAGATGTATTTTTATACATTAGTAAAAAAGTCATGCGGATATGAAGCTTATTTATTTACTCAGAAAGAATTAATAAATAAAACAGCCTTCCTTTTTTCACAAAAATGTGGTATGCTTCATGCATATTTATACATTTTTTTGAGGAGGAATATCTATCATGTCTCAGGGGAAAAAACTTCAAAGGCAGTTGGGGATCCTCGATGTAACGGCAATAACCGCCGGAATCGTTGTGGGAGCAGGTGTTTTCATCATCACCGGGATAGGGGCGAAATACGCTGGTTCACTCACCTGGGTGTCCTATGCGATCGGGGCTATCCCTGTAATTCTCGCGGGTCTCAGCACCATCTACCTGAATCTGATGTATCCGGTGGAAGGTGGTGAGAGCTACGTATATCCTAGCAGGATCATCGCGAAACCGATTGGTTTTCTGTCGGGCTGGGGAATGTGGCTCGCCCTCATCGGCCCGGTGGCCGTAACGGCTCAGGCTTTCATCTCCTACCTGAATGCCATGCCGGGGATACCCTTTGCCGCTCCGTTGATGATTGGTGCTGTTGCAGTGACGGTTCTCTTCTTTCTGATCAACCTGATGGGGGTGCGTTTTGTGTCGAATATCCAGAACGTTCTTTTCATCTTCATGGTGATCGGAATCCTCGTGTACATTGTCCTGGGTATACCCCATATGAAAGCCGAAAACATCGCCATGGGTTCACCAATGGGTTTTACCGGGGTGATGAAGGGAGCTTCCCTGCTGATTTTTTCCTATGCGGGGCTGACCCTTGCGGCGGATCTGGGTGAAGAGACGAAGGACCCGGCGAAAACCATAACCTGGGGAATTATCCTGGGTGCTCTGGTTCCTGCTTTTCTCTATATCGTGTCGGCCTTTGTATCCACCGCGATCATCCCCTGGGATGTGTTTTCCGCATCCGAAGCGCCCTATGCAGCTGTAGCTTCCGAGTATATGGGTAACTTCGGGGTAGCCTTCATCGTGCTGGTTGCATGGGCGGCAATCCTCTCTTCCCACAATGGAGAGCAAGCTGTGGGCGCCAGGGTCTTCTTTGGTCTTTCCCGGGACAAAATTTTCGGTGGAAAGCTTGTGTCCTTCAATAAGTACGGAATCCCATATATTGCGCTCCTGCTGACGGCAATCGTAGCGATATTTCTTATTCTCACGGGAACCATACAGCTGGTAGCTGAGATTATCGTGGCCATGTTCCTTTTTAACTGGATTATCACCCACGTGGGAGTACTGATGGCCTCGAAGAAATACCCGGATATGTGCAAGGATATTCCCGGTATATACGGCAAGTCATGGTTCAAGATTTTTCCGACTCTCGGGATTATCATTTCCGTATACCTGCTCTACCTGCAGGGCTGGAAGGCCCTGCTCTACGCGTTGATCTGGATGGCGATAGGGCTGGTGGTCTTCTATATTGGGAGAAGCGGCAAGGCCGAAGAGGTGGACAGACTCATGTCCGAGTGGCCGAGAGAACGGTACTTCGAGTAAGTTTTTATTAAAAAAAAATTACAGCCCCCGCACGGGATCAAAAAAGCCCGGGCGGGGGATTTTCCACGCCGCAGTCGCAACCCTCACGATCGACGCAGGGGAGGCCCATTACGCAGTTTACCGGATCGCTGAAGACGGTGGCAGGACTGATGGTGCTCAAATACCTCAGCCGGTGCGATGGTGTACTACTTCGAGCGGCCGAATCCGCTACCGGGAAAGTTCGGGTTTCATGAAATCTGGCATCTGTTCGTGATAACCGGCTGAAAGCTGTGAGCAAATAGTGAATAACCTGAATCTGTATAAAAATTGGGCTTTTTAAAAATAACCCCTTGGTGTAAAACGGTTTACGACAAAACAAACCAACACCAAAGGGGTGAACATACTGTTCGATATACATACTACCACAGAGCACATTCAAAGTACAGCGGGATTGGCCCTGGCGGGAGAAATATGCCCTCGGCAAGACAAGAAAGGCCAACACCGCTCTGCTGCAAAAGACCGACCTCACACCGATCGGCGTTGATTCGCCTTTACGCCTCGGATTATTTCTCTATCATTTATCGGCTTTGGAATTATTCGGCACGTCCTTTTTCCTTCTCCGTCCTCAACGTCCAGGAAGGGAGCGAAAGAATCAATCGTCGTATCTAAAATCTTTATAAACCTGTATTTACATGGAGTGAAACCTTCAATCCCCCTGTGGCAAACGGGTACGGGGAGACTGGAACCCCCATACCCGCCTATGTGTACCCCGCCAGGGCGTTTTAGACGGAGAGACCGTTCAACTCATGTATACCCCCGCGTCG
>JBKHFZ010000102.1:0-9878 GCA_046539925.1 Spirochaetaceae bacterium | reverse complement strand
GCTTTTATGTCTCCGGCGACCAAAACGCCAGAAGTAACCACAAAGACCGCACGCAGGGGGATACTCCCAAAACCCCTCAACCCGAAGGTCCCGGCTCCCCAGAGTCACAGAGCACCGAGAAACCCCGGAGACCCGAGAAACCACAGGAGAAGCCGGAGTCAAAGGCCAGGCTCGATTCGGTCCTCCGAAGGCTCGGAAGCCACATTGAGGACAGCGGATAAAATACTATTATCGTTGTTTCAACCATCCATGAGAAATTGTAGATATCAATATCAAACCAGACCAGACTAGACCAGCTTGACAATTTTCAATAATTCAGACGATCCGCTGGTGTACTGGAATATTGTACAGAACAGTTGTACAGCACAGTTGTACAGCAGATTTTTATTGCCCCAGTGTGGTCTACATATACAACCGGCTCTCCAAAATTGTCGTGTTCGGCTATCCTATAGACATAAACACATTGATATAAGAACTGAATATAAGAACTCGATCGCTCAAAAAAAGGCCGGCGCAAAAGGCTCATGATTCCACGAGTCCACTCTCATGATTCCACCAATCCCCGGGAGTTGACATATAGGCATTACCTTGAGTATACTGTGCCACCGGATTCCCTCCGGTCTTAAAAGAGAAACAGTACGCTTTTTGCGATACAATAAGGAGTTATCCTATGAAACGAACTTATCAGCCAAGCAGAACAAAAAGGAACAGAAAATTCGGATTTCGTGCACGGATGAAGACAAAAGGCGGTCGAAAGATCCTCGCTCGGCGCAGGGCCAAGGGCAGGAAGAAACTTTCGGTTGCAAATGAGAACAAACCTTACTAAAGAGGAACGGCTAAAACGACGCAGCGACATCAACCGGGTATTTGCATCGAACAGGAGCGTCTCCTGTTATGGTGCAAAGCTTTTTTATAGGGAAAACGGATATGGGAGAAACCGCATAACCGTTACTCTGGTAAGGAAATACGGCAACGCCGTAGAGAGGAACAGGGCAAAACGTGTGGTACGGGAGGCTTACAGATTGACAAAACCCTCCTTAAAAACAGGATATGATCTAATAGTGGTACTGTATCCTAACGAGGATACGTACCGTAAACGCTCCCTGCAGCTTAAACGTTTATGTGAAAAAGCCGGCCTCTACAAGGCTCTATGAGTTATAGAAGGCTCTGTGAGCCATTTAAAGCCTTACCTGTAGGGGGGATAGCGGCTAAGCCGCCTTTCGGCGGTTTTTCGGATCCTTTCTATTCCCTCTCCAATACCCGATTGCCTGTCTATGCTCCGTTGCTGTCTGCAGAGGAGAGAATATGGATAAACGAACACTATTGGCAGTAGTCCTCTCGGTAATTGTAATTTCCGTCGGATTTTTTATACAGTCAACCTTTTTTATGCCTCCTGTAGAGGAGGTGGCGGAGACCCGTTCCGACGAGACGAGCGAGGAGGAACAGGCCGACGGTAAGGAGGACACATCCTCCCGAGAAGAGGAGTCCTTGGACGAAGGCGGAACCGATTCCGAGCAGGCACAACAGGAAGAACAGTCCGAGCCGACTTCGGTAGCGGCCCCTGAAGCCTCCTCTCGCATAGAGCTTCACGGAGAAGACCCTCGGGAGCAGGAAGTTGTAGTCGAGAACAGTGTGCTTCGGGCAACTTTTACCAACCGTGGAGGGGTGGCCACATCGATAAGGCTCAAGAACCACGAAGACCAGGGAGAGCCCCTGGAGATGGTGCAGAACGAAGATACCGGTTTGGGGGCTTTTGGGATGACCTTTGGAGAGCCCCACGACGGCTACACCGAAGTTCCCTTTCACGTAAGGCGTATAGATGACCTAACCCTGGAGTTTTACCGAGACTTTGCGGTACCTTCCACCACGGGAGATCCCATTCCGTTTACCGTACGCAAAGAGTTCGAGTTCGAACCGGAGGGTTATTTAGTAGAAGTACGCATAGAGATAGTAAACAGCGTAAACGCGTACCTTCCCCTGGATTTTAACGGCTACGCGTATACTCTGGGATACGGTCCGGAGATCGGTCCGGAAATCGACGAGCTCGACGGTCGGTATGAATACCGCAAATACTACACCTACGCCGAGGGAGACCGGGATAACCATAAAATAAGCGGGCAGGAGACACTTAACACACGGGTCTCTTGGGCAGCACTTTTGGGAAAATATTTTACGGTAATCGGTATTCCCGACTCCACTCAGTACGATATTACTTTTTCGGAGAAGCCCGTGGAAGGGCTCGAACACTCCCATCAGCTGTTCTTCTCCAGGCCGAAGATAAACAGCAGCAGGAACGAGGATGTGTTTCAGTTCTATGTGGGCCCAAAACTGAACCGGGAGCTTACCAGCTACAACGACCCGGATAAAAACGGCTTTAACACCAGAGACCTCCACCTCGAAGAGGTAATGGATACCGGGTGGGCAATACTCGGATGGCTCGAATGGGTGCTTAAGAAACTGCTGGTCTTTTTTCACTCTATAGTGCCCAACTGGGGTGTGGCGATTATCATGCTTACCATAGCTATTAAGGTGGTTCTCTTTCCCATTACCCACAAGAGCTACGAATCTACCAGCAAGATGCAGAATCTGAACCCGAAAATTCAGGAAATTCGCGCCAAGTACAAGGACAATCCCCAGAAGATGAACCAGGAGATGGCAAGCCTCTATAAAACCGAGGGTGTCAATCCCATGGGCGGCTGTCTGCCCCTTCTTTTGCAGATGCCGATATTTATCGCCCTTTTTGGACTTCTAAACAAGCACTTCGATCTGCGCGGTGCAACGTTTATCGAGGGCTGGATAAGCGATCTCTCCGGGCCGGAGTCCATATTTAACTTTGCTCCAATCGAGATACCGATTCTCGGGTGGAGCGATATCAGGCTGCTTCCTATTATATTTGCAGGGACCATGTTTCTCTCGAGCAAGATGATGCAGTCCCCCGGGGCGAGCAGTCAAGGCAATATGAAGATGATCATGTACTTTATGCCGCTGTTCCTCTTCTTTATCCTCTACAACGCTCCTTCCGGACTGCTGCTGTACTGGATTATGACAAACTTTCTTACCGTGGTGCAGCAGAAGGTAATTGGTAAATACAGAAAGACCCATCCCGCCGGGGCGGCAGCAGGCGGAGGAACCGTGGCAACGGGAGGCTCGGGAACCGGATCGGGGGGCGAAAAAACCGGCGGCAAAGCGCAGATTACCGATAAAACAGCCGGTAAAAACTCCGCCGGGGCAAAGGGCACAGAAACCAAGGGCGGAGGCAAAACAAGCAAAACAGCCGGAAAAAGCGCCGCCGGTGCAAAGAAGAAAACCGGCACCTCAAAGTCCTCGTCAAATTCAAAGTCCTCCTCGAGCTCAAAAGCCAAAAAACCGAGCAAAGCGAGCGAGGCAAAGAGAAGATACTCGGTGCCCAAGCAGAACAGGACCAAAAAGAAGAAGAAATGATGAAACCCAAAAGCAGTCCTTTTAAAGGAGAACTATATGATAAAAGATTTCGAAGGAAAGACCGAACAGGAGGCGATAGACAGCGCAATAGAAGAACTTAACCTCGACAGAGAGGAGTTTGACGTTGAAATTGTTGAATCGTCCAAAAAAGGATTTTTTCGCAAGGGAAATGTAAAAATTCGTGTGTACATCGAGGAAGACGAAGAGGAGGAGAGCCGGGAATACGGCGGCGATCCCGCCCCCCAGGACGAGTTCGAAGAAAAAGTAATAGAACACCTCCAGAACATTATCGAGAAGATGGGATACCCGGGAAAAGTGAGGGTCGGATTCCGCGAAACCGGTAAAACCGGCCTTAATATCGAGTCCGAACACTCGGGCATTCTTATCGGGAAGAAAGGAAAAAACCTCGATGCCCTCCAGCTGCTGACGAACATATATGCGGGCAAGTTTGACGAAGGCCGCAGGGTTATAGTAGATGCGGAGAATTACCGCAGCCGCCACGAAGAGAGCATCGTGAGGATGGCCAACAAAACCGCCTCCCAGGTACGCCGCTCCCGCCGTTCCCGCCTGCTCGACCCAATGAACCCCTTCGAGCGGCGTCTTGTGCATACAGCGCTCAACGAGATGAAGGACATAGAGACAAAAAGCGAAGGCGACGGCATGTACAAGCAGGTGAGGATAATCTACCGGGG
This sequence comes from Spirochaetaceae bacterium, assembly GCA_046539925.1. Lineage (GTDB taxonomy): Bacteria > Spirochaetota > Spirochaetia > DSM-16054 > Sediminispirochaetaceae > CAYFVU01. The sequence continues at coordinate 5,745 of JBKHFZ010000102.1, read as the reverse complement.
AAAGGCGGGGGAAAGAAGAGGCAATTAAACCGATATAACATACACCCGTTGGTTCGCTGTTGTCGTGAGAAATACTTCCAGGGGGTCAGCCTGCCAGCGGGGCGGTACGTGACTATACCTGCCCTTGAGCCGTGCCGTGTGAGCCTGACTATACCTGCTCTTGAGCCGTGTGAGCCGCTTGCGCGGCTCTAAATTTTCTGTTCATTACATAAAAAAAGACGGCGGAAGCAATCCATACAAGCAGAATAAAAAGCAGCGCCGATCTCGAAGGGTGTGTTACCCACCAGTAGACTCCGCCCGATGCGGCGGTGGTAATTCCGTACATAATAAATAAAATGTGCCGAGTTTTGAAACCGCAGTAGAGAAGCTTGTGGTGCAAATGCTCCTGATCCGGTGTGTAGAAGGGTTTTTTACGCTTTGTTCGCCGGATTACTGCGATAAGAGTATCCATGATCGGTATTATAAGGAAGCTGGCGGCCATAAGAATTTTTATCGGTCCCTGCAGATTATCCGAGAGGGAGTAAAAAGGAAGCAGCGCGGCCATAATACCAAGAAAAAGGCTCCCCGAATCTCCCATAAAAATCTTCGCTCTGGGCAGATTGAAAAAAAGAAAGCCCACCACACTGCCAAAAAGCAGGAAGCTCAGCAGTGTTCCAGTGGTGTTTTCAAGGTAAAGTGCGGTTAAACCCATAAAAAAGAAGGCAAGGCATGTTACTCCGCCCGCCAGCCCGTCCATTCCATCTATTAGGTTTATCGAGTTGGTAACCCCCACTATCCAGATAAACGAAACTATAAAACCGATAATTGGACCGGGAAAAGATGTCTCTGCAAAAGTAAGAAAAGTAAAAGAACTGTAATTCTTTGTCGACACAATAAAAAGCGCGACGGCTATCTGTATCCACAGTTTGTGACGGGCCCTCAGATTGGTAAAATCGTCCAACAAGCCTACCAGATGTACCGCAAAAACAGCCAAAATAAGGGGTGAAAAATCTTTTAACCAGTGGAAAGCAAACCCCAGTTCACTTTCGTGAAGAATAAAAAGCAGTACCCCTCCTAAAAAAAATGAGAGGAAGATTCCGATACCGCCAATGCGGGGCATCTCTCCTGTGTGGATCTTTCGGTGGTTTGAATGGTCGTACCACGCGTATCTATGGGCCAGAAAAATGAGAAAAGGAATAATTAAAATATTTATAAGAAACGGCAGCCCTATTGCCAATACGCTGATCATTCAATAACCGCATTTTTACTCATAGATAATGCCTAGTATAACTATGTTTAATAGTTATATCAATATAGAATAGGCGGTGCCCCGAGAAAACTCCGGGTTTTCAGGCTTCCCGTCCCCGGTGTGTTTATCTCGAGCCCTCGCAGTCTCGAGGTATTACAGGTAGGAAAAACCGAAGTTTTTTACTATACTCGGTAGTGCTTTTCATGGAATGTGGAATTGCTGGAAATATACGATTAAAATTGGGTAAAAGGAGCTTTGTATGAAAAAAAAAGGACGTTATCTTTTTACATCCGAGTCGGTAAGCGAAGGCCATCCGGATAAACTCTGCGACCAGGTCTCCGATGCGGTTCTCGATATATGTCTGAGGGACGACCCCTCCAGCCACGTGGCCTGCGAGACATTTACCACCACCGGCCTGGTTCTTGTGGGAGGCGAGATTACCACCGAGACCTATGTAAACCTCCAGGATGTGGTCCGGGGGGTAGTGCGGCGGATAGGCTACGACAGGCCGGAGTACGGCCTCGACTGGGAGTCGATGGCGGTAATGGACACCATTCATTCCCAGTCCGCGGATATCGCCCTCGGGGTAAACGAGGAGTCCAACCAGTTCAAAAGCCAGGGCGCCGGGGACCAGGGGATGATGTTCGGGTACGCATGCCGGGAGACCGAGGAGCTGATGCCCGCCCCCATTATGTACGCCCATAAACTGCTGCAGCACGCGGCACAGCTCCGCAAGGACGGAAAAATCGCCTGGATGCGGCCGGATGCCAAGAGCCAGGTAACCGTTGAGTACGACGGAGATACTCCGAAACGGATAGACACCATCGTAATGAGCCACCAACACAACCCCGACGTTACAAAAGAGCAGATAGAGCACGACCTCAAAAAACTGGTAATAGAGCCGGTCCTCGACGGGAGCGGCCTGATAGATAAAAATACCTCCTTTTATATAAACCCCACGGGCCGCTTTATTATAGGCGGGCCCCACGGCGACTCGGGCCTTACCGGAAGGAAAATTATTGTGGATACCTACGGAGGTATGGGCCGACACGGCGGAGGCGCCTTTAGCGGCAAAGACCCCAGCAAGGTAGACCGCTCTGCAACCTACATGGCGCGATACGTAGCCAAAAACCTGGTTGCCACCGGTGTCTGCGACCGTTGCGAGGTAAACCTCGCCTACGCCATAGGCGTTCCCTTCCCCGTCTCGGTTATGGTGGACACCTTCGATACCGCCAGGGTGGAGGAAGAGAAAATCGAGAAGGCGGTAAACCAGGTATTCGACCTCTCCCCCTCGGGCATTATAAAGACTCTCGATCTGCTAAAACCCGGGTACGAAAAAACCGCCGCCTACGGCCACTTCGGCAGGGACTCCTTTAGCTGGGAGAAGCTGGACAGGGTAGACGAGCTCAAGCGCGTGCTCGGGTAATACGCCGCGGAGCAACCGGAAATAATAGCAGCCTACATAAATCGGAGGAAAATGCATGTCAAAAATAGCAGTGGTGGGAAGCGGCTACGTCGGCCTTGTAACAGGCGCGTGCCTTTCCGACTTCGGCCACACCATCGTGTGTGTGGATAACGACCAGGGAAAGATAGAAAACCTCATTCAGGGAAAAGTGCCCATCTACGAGCCGGGGCTCAGCCCTTTAATAGAGCAGAATGTAGAGGCCGGCAGATTGAGTTTTACCACGGACATCGATAAGGCGGTAAAGGAGAATGAGGTAATATTTATCGCCGTGGGAACACCCCCGGCGGACGACGGTAGCGCCGACCTGGTGTACGTAGAGGCGGTCGCCCGGAGTGTGGCCCGTGCAATGAACGGCTACAAAGTGGTGGTAGACAAGAGCACCGTACCCATCGGCACCGGGCAAAAGGTAAAGGGCTGGATTGCCGAGGAGCTTGCCCGGCGCGGCCCGGAATACACAGAAATGGAGTACGATGTGGTCAGCAACCCGGAGTTCCTCCGGGAGGGTTCGGCCATAGGCGATTTTACCCACCCCGACCGGGTGGTTATAGGCACGGAGAGCGAGAAGGCCCGCAAGATTATGCGCACCGTCTACCGGGTGCTCTACCTCAACGAGACCCCCTTTATGGAGAGCAACATAGAGACCGCGGAGATGATAAAGTACGCGGCAAACGCCTTTTTGGCGATGAAGATTACCTTTATCAACGAGATTGCCAACCTCTGCGAAGGGGTGGGGGCAAACGTGCAGGATGTAGCCAGGGCTCTGGGCAGGGACGGCCGGATAAGCCCCAAGTTTCTCCACGCGGGCCCCGGGTACGGGGGCAGCTGCTTTCCAAAGGACACCAGAGCCCTCGCGGAAATAGGAAAAGCCGCCGGCGCCAGGCTCCACCTGATAGAGCAGACGGTGGAGAGCAACGAACGGCAGAAGAGCGTGATGGTGCAGAAGGTCCTCCGGCAGTTCGGCAGCGTAGAGGGACTTACCTTCGGCGTCCTGGGCCTCTCCTTCAAGCCCAATACCGACGACATGCGCGAGAGTCCCGCCATAACCATTCTTACCGAGCTCGCCGAAAAGGGGGCACGGTTTCTCGCCTACGACCCCGAAGCGATGGAAGAGGCCGCATGGCGTCTGGAGGGAATAAAGCAGAGCGTTGCCTACGTCTCCGGCGAGTACGAAGCGTTGACCGGGGCCGACGCCATCCTCCTTATAACCGAGTGGAACCAGTTTCGCAACCTCGACTTCGAACGGGCAAAGGAGCTTATGAAGAGCCCCGTCCTATTCGACTTTCGCAACATCTACAACCGCCCCTTTGTGGAAAACCTCGGTTTTACCTATATCGGGGTGGGTGTATAAAATTGAGTTCCCATGAACGGAGCCTGCATGAATAAAGGCGAAGCACCCGCGGCCGGCCGGCCCGACAATCCCGGCGGGCCGCCAAATACCAGTGGCTCGGAAAACTCCGAACTCCTCGGACTCGCCCTCCGGGCTGCTCTGGAAGGCGGCGCGGAGATTCTCGAGGTCTATAACAGCGATAATTTCGACGTGAGCCGCAAAGCCGACGACAGTCCCCTCACCCTCGCTGACCGCTGGGCCCACGAGGTAATAGAGAGTGCTCTGCAGGAGACCGGCATCCCCCTGCTCAGCGAAGAGGGCGCTCAGCTCTCCTACGAAGAGCGGGCTCGATGGGGCTCTTACTGGCTGGTAGACCCCCTGGACGGCACAAAGGAGTTTATAAAACGCAACGGCGAGTTTACCGTCAATATCGCGCTTATGGCCCCCGAGCCGCTTCCCTCACCCGCCGGGCCCCTCCACTCCTCTCACTCTGAGGCCTCGCACACACCGGCGGCAGGGGTGGTGTATGTACCGGTAAAGGATATCCTCTATGCAGGTCTTGCAGGGGAGGGAGCCTGGAAACTGAACAGAGCCTCCGCGCTGCTTTTCGATAGGCCTGATCAAGACAATAGGGAAAAGTGTCAGAATCCCGCAGTACTTTATGAGCTCCTTAAAAGCTCAGGAAGCTCTCTGCCCTCGGAGGATCCGGACTCCCGCCCCTTTTCGGCGGTGGTAAGCCGCAGCCACAACAGCCCGGAGACCGAAGAGCTGATGGACGAGCTGGAAGGGGAGTACGGCCCGGCGCAGAGAGTCTCCAGCGGAAGTTCCATCAAACTCTGCCTCGTTGCAGAAGGCACCGCGGATGTATATCCCCGATTTGCCCCCACCATGGAGTGGGATACCGCCGCGGGGGATGCCGTCTGCCGCGCCGCCGGCTGCGTGGTTACCAGGCAAGATCGTAAAACCCCCCTCAGCTACAACAAAGAGGACCTCCACAACCCCTGGTTTGTTGTCTTGGGCCCGCGATTGAGGTAAGGTGAATATATGGAGTATATTGAAAACAGATCATTTCTTGTTATCAGCGCAAAAAGACCAATGGCCGAATGGGTAGCAAGTACCGAAGGGCCGGAAGCTGTATCGGTAGTGGAAACTCACAGATCCGTCTACCTTGTGCCGCCCCTGGATAACCCCAGCACAGAGCAGGTGGAAAAGCTTGCGGCCCGCCACTTCTCCGCTATATTCGAAAACGAACTATTCAGCTGGTATACAGACCGCGCTATGTGGCCTACTACCCGCGACCTCGAGACCTTTTACCAGTGGTTCTCCTACGAATACGTGGAAGAGGGCTTCGACCTGGCCTCCGGGGTTATCGAGAAGGAGTAGGAGAGAGCCCGGCGTGCCTCCTCCGGCTTCGACATTACCCGGCCCCTCGACCTCTCCCTGCAACTGTCCGACTACTACAGCGGGAAGCTAAAAGATATTTGTAATTGGGCTTGAAACACTCAGGTTTTGTGTTATAGTGTTCATAGAATGAACAAATATTCTTCATGAATATGTTCTATCACGGTTAGACGACTCTACATACCAGGGACTTTTCGGTCAGTCTGTTTCGGCGACGACCAATAAAGGACCCATGGGATCTTGAGCCGCCGGAAAAGGCAGGACTCACGAAAAAGGCAGCGCTCTAAGGGCATGCGCTCCTGCGCCGAAAAAGCCGGAGTACCA
>JBKHFZ010000101.1:0-9909 GCA_046539925.1 Spirochaetaceae bacterium | reverse complement strand
GTGCACTATGGAGCTGCAGAGTTCACGGCGGGAGGGAACCTGACGGACTTGACGCCCCGGGAGACTGTGGGGGAGAATCGAAAGGTCGAAACGGTCGGAAAGAACTATAATTTTTTCCATTGAGTTACCTTGTTACAGGAGTATAGCAGATAATAGAAACAACGGCAAAGAAAATACAACACAGAAAAGAGGAGAATAACGGTATGAGCAGGGTGCAGTTTGAAGTGCAGGGCAGAGAGGTGTATACAAGCTCCATGAGAGTGCGGGTTTCCGATATCAACTACGGGGGACATCTGGGCAACGATTCGGTTTTAACCCTGTGTCAGGAGGCGCGGGTGCGGTTTTTCGAGAGCATGGGGTACAGCGAGATAAACCTCTACGGAAGGGGCATTATAATGTCCGACGCGATGGTAATGTACAGAAGCGAAGGGAGACTCGGGGATTCAATCGAGATACGCGTATGTATAGACGATGTGGGGAAATTCGGGTTTGATATGTACTATGAGCTCTCCGTTCCTGAGGAGGATGGCGACGGGCCGCGGCAGGGTAAAAAGGGGAAAAGCCGGGCAATTGCCCGGGTGAAGACGGGCATCGTGTTCTTCGACTATGAGAAGAGGCGGGTTGCCAGGTGTCCAAAGGAGTTTGTCGAGAAATTTTCTGTAGAAAAGTAATTCTTGTCCCCCCCAGAAAATAGCGCGTAGGCCGGGGTACTACAACAAGTGTGCAGTTTACCCCGACTTTTCGCTCGTACGGTGTAAATGTACTTCTAACCGCTTTTTACCATTTTCTCTTCCCACAAGGGGTCGAGGCGTTTTTTTAACTCCTCGTCATGAGCTCTCATGCGGCGATGATACTCCTTGTCATGTAGTGCCTTTGCAGCGCTTTCGTCCATAGGCCAGACATCGTTTTGCTGTATAACCTGCTCGGCAAAGCTGTGGTGGTCCTTGATCGGGCAGGGTAAAAAGAGGTTATGCGTCGGTTTGTCGGAGTATCTTCCCACATAGGTATCTTGCCACTCTCGCAGCTGCTTGAAGTAGTCGGTAAACAGCGGGGCGCTTATGGTTTCTCCCCTCTCGTAGATATCGTAGAGGTTGTCTATTCCATAGGGAAAGAACACGCACGGGGCGATGTTGCCGTCCCAGTCTACGTAGAAGTATCCCCCGGGTTTTCCCGCGCTTATGCAGCCGAGGGACAGAGGGCCGCCGTTCCAGAAGTCTACGAGAAATCTATCCTGGGAGTATATAAGGTCCATCTCTTTTTCGAGCATCCACTCCCGCTGTTCAGGAGTAACCATCAGGTCTACCGTGTAGCTTCTTCCAATGGGCATATACTGGAAAATCCATCCGTATATTGCACCCTGGGTATCGAAAAAGTAGTCCATAAACTCGTCGGAAAGAATTGTCTCGGCGTTCTCCCTTGTGGCGGTTACGGAAATTCCAAAGGGAACCCCGTGGTTTCTGAGGTTTTCCATCGCCTGCAGGATCCGCTTGAATACTCCCTTTCCTCTGCGGGCGTCGGTCTCTTTTTCCCATCCCTCCACGGAAATCGCGGGAGTTACGTTGCCTGCTTCGGCGAGTTTCCGTGCAACCTCGTCGTTTATGAGGGTTGCATTAGTGTACATAAGAAAGTAGTTATGAGCGTGTTCGTGAAAGATGTCGAAGATGTCCTTCTCCCCGCTCTTGTACATAAGTGGTTCTCCTCCGGAGATTACGGTAAAATTGGAACCCCACTCGTTATGTTTGTCCCATAAAAGTCGGGTTAAAGTCTCGTAATCGAGGGTGTTGGCGTGTGCCGATGAGCTCGCCGCATAGCAGCCTTTGCATCTGAGGTTGCACCGTTTTGTCGGACTAATGGTAAGGAGAGAGGGTGGATTAAACCCGTGTTTTTCCCTGAACGGAGCCATTCTGTCGGTCTCTCCTGTCAGTACGTTTCCCACAAAGGTCTTTATAGCTCTCTTGCGTACATGGTCGGAGAGACGGCCCTCCTCTATAGCCCGGTTAATGGAGGCGAGAAGGTTCTCCATGACCCTGCAGCGCATCTCCTGTACCTTTTGAGGTACCCTGTCTCGGTTTACCTCCACAAATTTGTGGTAGAGTCGTTTCTCCCCCTGACGGGTGAGAAAGTTACGTGTAGGCTTGAAGCGAATAGCCTTGTCTATAACTTCCGCAGACGTGTCCCTTAATAGAGTATCAAGATTTACACTGTTTTTCATAGTGTTACCCCCTTCATTTATAAATATAATTATAGGGAAGGAGAGGAGTAAAGCCTCAATTTACTTTTTTGGTATAAGGGAGGCAAGGCCTGTAATTCCGTAGCATGCGGCTGCCGCGGCAAGAACTCCGGAGAAGCCGATGCTTGTAGAGAGGAGAATTGCCAGAGGGCTCGCGGCAACGGAGGTAAACCCGTTTACTCCCCACGCCCATGGAATGAGACTCGATTCGGAGGGCTCTATCCGCTCCATCCCCGAAGGAAGCAGCCAGCCCATGAAGAAGGAGACGGGAAGCAGTATCAGGATGGAGAGGATATACCGTGTCGCCTGCCCGTAGGTTATCCACCCGTCGAGGAGGGGATCGAGGCCCCATATTGTTCCCACAGCATAGAGAAACACCAGAGAAGCGACAATACGGATTTTTGGTGCGGCGGGGAGGGGAATGCGCTTTTGCAGGGAACTTCCTATACCCGCGAAGAGGAGGATGGAAGTAATAACCGCAGAGGCACTATAGATGGGGTCGCCGAGAAAATGGGAGAGTCTTTGGATAAAAACCATCTCGATAAACATAAAGCCGAAGCCGATACCGGCGAAATGGAGAAATACGGTAAGTCTCGACCATCTTCTATACTTTCCGAGGCTGGGCCTGTTGCGGCGTACAATGAGCGGGAGTAGAATCAGCACAAAGGCCGCGAGGGTTATTTCGGCGAGGGTAAAGACGAGAATGAGGTAGCCTAGCTCCATCCGCCGGAAGAAGCTCGCACCATAGGCCTCGATAAAGCTTCCTATCGAATCCCATTTGAAGAAGTTGTGGAAATAGGGGCTGTCGTCCGTCGGGGGTCGTACGTGGTAGGCCCAATCCCGGTAGAAGCTTTCCGCCTCCCCGGAGTCCTCGGAGAGAAGCTTTTGCGCGGCGTACGTGTAGTAGGAGTAATTCGCTCCTTCGGGGCCCTGGATGCGGTTTCTCTGCTCGCTCGCGCCGGGCACAATACCCGGGTGGTAGTCTATGTCCATCTCGAGGTCTTTTGCCTCTTCCTTCAATATAGAAACGGCGTCGGTGCCGATAGGGTCTTTACGTATCATGGTCGTAACGGCAAGGTAGTTGCGCCCCTGGATTATGTGCTTAGAGGGATCTTCCACCCCGGCGCGGCGCAGGGCCTCCGCGAAGAGGGCGAAGATCTTTATATTGTCCCTGGGAGGGCTTTGAATACCCCTGGTAATGGCAATATATCCCCCATCGTTGAGACGTTCGATCGCCCGAGTGAGTGCTTCTACGGTGAGAAGATGATTTTCGTGGAGGGAGTTGAGGCCGCCGGTTCCCGCGGGCATCCCCTCTGCCGCGGCAAACTGGATAATATCGTAGGACTCTTCGGTCTGTTCGAGAAAGAGCCTTGGTATCTTCTCTACTATTGCCGTGCTGTCCTTTCCATAAATATCACCGATTTCGTCCCTTAGAGGACCCCGCATCAGCTCTATGAGAGATTCGTTTTCCTGCACCGCCGTTATATGTTCCACTCCGTACTGCCGTGCCAGCCAGAGGTTGCTCCCGCCGGTCTCTCCGAGGAGAAGGGCATGCACTCCCCCGGAGCCTTCGAGCTTACCGGAATCTGCGAAATCGTCGGACCCTCCATATTCCCCGGATTTTCCGGTTTCTCCGGATTCTCCGGGGGCGGTCTCCCTCGAATTGGAGAGCAGACGATAGGGAAGAGACTGCGGGGTATGGCTCATTATCTCCGTCTCTTCAATCGATTCGGTTTTGAAGATGGTACCGGCCAGGTCTCCGTCGGCGAGTACGGCAAACTGGGGTGGCGGGTGGACGGCGGAAGTAGGGCCCACAAAGAGTGTCTGCCGTATCGAAGGGGCATCAAAGATATCGAGTCGCATCCGAGGAGTATGGCGGGTTACTATCCTCTCCGCGTCGCTCTGCGATTCGAGCTCTCGGAGATGAGAGAGGGTTTTATACCGGTCAATCTCTCCCGGAAGGGGAAGTAAAACCGCCGCGGCAGTTACAATTCCCGCCAGGAGGAGGCCCACTAAAGAAAATGAAGATAGACCGGTGTTTCTGATAAAATAGGGCACCCAACAGAGCAGGGCGAGGAGGCCCACCACAGAAACCAAGAGGGGTAGTCTTTCGGCTGGGAAAAGGAACATGAGCCCCAACGCTCCTATTCCCCCCAAACCGCTTGCAAAAAGATTGATCCCGTAAAGAACAGGTATCCCGCGGGAGTAGTGAGTGAGAAAAAGACCTATTATTACTGCTCCAAGAAAAAAGGGAATAAATATGAGGAAGTTGTACAGAACGAACAGAAGTGCCTGGGAACTGCTGTAGAGTAAATATTGAATGTCTATCGGAAGAAGACGGGCGGCTGAGTAAGAGAGGGGTATGGAAATGGTAAAGAGAAAAAGAAAAAGGGTAGACCAGAGATCGAAACGGCTCTTGATCTTGTCATAAAAGAGGGATAGAAACGTGCCGCTTACGCCGAATCCGAGGAGGGCCGTGCTGATAACGAGGTAGGAGAAGTGGTGGTAACGGGTAACGGAGAAGGAGCGCATGAGAGAAAGTTGGAGCAGCAGAATTGCCGCGGATACGAAAAATATGGCAGCCCCCGCGGAGAATGGTGCCGCCTCTGTGTGAAGGGTGGATTCCCTCTCCGTCTTTATATTCATAGCTCTCCTTTTGATAGATGCCCGTAAGCGGCTGTTTAGTCTTGGGCGGCTCCGGTCATCGGGACAAAGCGTACCGTCATGAGCCGTTCGGTACGAACCTCACCCTCCATATCCTTTGTAACGAGCATAAGAACCTGTGTTTGGTAGACCCCTCCTACGGGAATAACCATTCTCCCGCCTCTTTTGAGTTGCTCCATCAGAGGTGGGGGAATATGACCCGCAGCGGCGGTAACAATAATCGCGTCGAAGGGTGCGTGGGCCTCCCATCCGTAATATCCGTCGCCTTGCTTTACTTCAACATACTCATACCCGGCGTCTCTCAATGCCTCCTCGCCCTGCTTCGCTAAGGGCTCGATAATCTCTATGGAATATACGTTTTGGGTGATTTCGGCGAGGACGGCCGCCTGGTATCCGCTTCCCGTTCCGATTTCGAGGACCTTATCCCCCTCTTCCAACTGAAGTACTTCCGTCATAAAGGCCACTATATAGGGCTGGGAGATAGTCTGCCCGTGGCCTATGGGGATGGGACGATCCTGATATGCCTGGTCTGTTTTTTCCTCCGGTACGAAGAGGTGTCTTGGGGCCGACCGCATTGCCTTTAATACTTGTGGCTCGGTAACATCCCTTCCCTCTATCTGTTCCCGTACCATTTCCTCGCGACGTTCTCTGTAGCGCTGCTCTTCTCTGTCTGTGTTATCGCCGTGTACAAATAAGGCGCCAAGGAAAAACAGCACTCCAGCGATAAAAATGCCGCTAATATCAATGAGACGCTTCATGCTGCTTATCCACCAGCTTTTTTAATTGGCGTTCGGCCTTGGTAAAGGCTTTTCGGATAACCGTCTCTACACCATCGTGTTTCTCTCCCTGCCCGGGTTCCTGTTTGGCCACCAGTTCGTGGGAGGGAGGAACCGTTAGATCTATCCTGGTGCGATAGGGGGTTCCGGTTTTTACGTGTTCCTGGGTTTTTTCCACACTTACATGGCAACCGGCAATATGATCGCATACCCTTTCCAGTTTGTTCATCTTCTCTTTAATAAGCTCTTCCAGCTTTTCGGTTTTTTCTACGTTCTTTACGGATATTTCGAGTGGTACGTACATATACTGTTACCTCCTTCATCAAAAATAATTTTCTGGAAGCTGCTCTTCAAGTTTTTTCAATAAATTTTACAAGAAAAGGAGGTCTATGTAACGTGATAATCGCGGATCTGGAGGATGCTTTGGCGGCGGTGTGGACCGTTTGATTTAATCCCTCTAAAAGGATATATTTCCACTATGCAGTTGGATATTATTCACATGGGAAGGGTGGAGTACAAGAGAGCCCTCGAGTATCAGTATGAGCTCCTGGATAAGCGGGGGCGTGATGAAATTCCCGATACGCTTCTGCTTCTCGAACACAATCCCGTGGTAACCCTGGGGAAGCGGGGGAAAGATACAGATATGCTCATTCCGGAAGCGCAGCTTCGCGAGAGGGGAGTGGAGATTGCACGAATCGACAGAGGAGGGCAGGCGACCTACCACGGCCCGGGCCAGCTCGTGGGCTATATGATAATTAACCTGCGCAACCATCAACGTAAAATCAAGAAGTTTGTAAAAAATATCGAGTCTTTTCTCATCACCCTCCTCGGGGAGTATTACGGTATTTCCGCGTCTACCGAGGATGAACATGTAGGGGTGTGGGTGGGCAACAGAAAAATCGCCGCAATCGGTATTTCCATCCACAACGCCATTACCATGCACGGCTTTGCCCTCAATGTGAGTACCGACCTCGACTACTTCTCTCTGATTGTTCCCTGCGGGATTCAGGATAGGGGGGTTACCTCTATAGAGAGAGAGACAGAAAGGACGGTGAGCCTGGAAGAGGTTATGGATAAAGCGGGAGAGGTGTTTCCGAAGGTATTCGGCTACGACGGCACGACTGTGGAAAAGCGTGCGAAGGAGAAAGAGAGGGATGAATAGCCAAATGACTTCACCCACGGGCGATAACGGCAGTACGAAAAACCTCCCCGCCGGGAATATGAGAAAACCGGAGTGGCTTCGAATTCCCGTGCGCGGCGGGGAGAACTTAAAAACGGTAAAGGAGCTGCTCAAGCGGCTCCATCTAAATACTGTGTGTGTCGAGGCAAACTGTCCGAACCGGATGGAGTGCTTTAGCAGTAAAACGGCTACTTTTATGATTCTGGGGAATATCTGTACCCGCAATTGCCGTTTTTGCGATGTAAAACCGGGGGCTTCCTCCGCTGTGGAAGCCGACGAGCCCGACCGGATTGCAGAGGCGGTAGGGGAGCTCGGCTTGGAGCACGTGGTAATTACTTCTGTTACCAGGGACGACCTGCCCGACGGCGGGGCTACTCATTTTGCCGAAACCGTACGTGCGGTACGCGGCGTTGGCGGCGGTACCGGAGAGAAAGGCTCGATAACCATAGAGGTGCTTATTCCCGATTTCCAGGGCGACTACAGTGCGCTCTCCACGGTAGTCGACGCGCAGCCCGATATAATTAACCACAACATAGAGACCATACCCCGCCTCTACGAAGCGGTACGGCCGCAAGCGGTATATGGGCGATCTCTCGAACTTCTGCGTAGAGTTAAGGAGATAGACCCCTCTGTCTATACGAAATCCGGTCTGATGGTGGGACTGGGAGAAAGTCCGGAGGAAGTAGAGAGGGCTATGGACGATCTTCGTGGGGTTGGCTGCGATTTCCTCACCATCGGGCAGTATCTTCCTCCTTCTAAAGATCACTATCCCCTAAAGGAGTACATCCACCCGGAGCAATTTGACAAATATCGCAGGACCGGTTATGCAAAGGGCTTCTCTTTTGTCGCCTCCGCACCCTTCGTCCGCAGCTCCTATAAAGCGGCCGAAGCGCTTAATAAGCAGGAATGACAACGAAGGGCACATATGGAACTCTACTGGCAGAATACACCTGTAAAACCCGGAACATTCATGCAGGTGGAGGAGCGAGACCGGAAGGTTTTAAATTCGCGGGGTAAAAAGGCGCTTGTGACCTGGGAGATTCTCGAGATAAAAAGCAGAGCCGAAGGAGACGATTACTACGATCCTGCCGAAAAAAAGACCTACCCATTAAAAAAGCTCTTAAAGCGTACACGCCTTCAGCGTAAAAAAGATTCGGGGGCGCTTATTCACATACCGGCCTGTACGGAGTACCTGGTCGTAAGGGAGTATCACGATAATACGCAGGACGGCATTCGCTGCGTGAGTGTAGATATGCTGGGCCTTCTGTGGGACGTAAAAGTGTTATAGTTGAGCCTCTTCAAAATGATAATTTTGAAAGAGGATCTACCCACTTTTCTGTGTTGCCTCCACCTCTCCGGTAATATCTCCCTCCACCTCCATACCGGCGTAATTGCCCGAACCGTGGAACAAAGGATTTCCCCGAAGGTCCTGGAGCTCAACTTCCACACGGGCATCTATGCTTTCGCGTATCCTTCGATTCATCTCTCCGAGGGAGGGAGCGTCAAGAGCTCCGGATATTTTTCGAGAAGCCCTTACATGCAGAAGGCTCCCGGTCTCCTCTATTTTTATTGTTTTCCCCGGTTTTTTCCGGAATTCCTTCCTGGAGAAGCCGTCCTTCCTCTGGCTGCTTCCCACCGCAGCGCCTCTTTGCGGAGCAGCCTTGAGAGTAAAGGAGGCCTCGTTCTCCAGTGCAGAGAAATCTTCAAGGGAAGAGCCGTTGTATGTGGTGTAGAGATATACAGTACCTCGATGGTAAAGGAAAGCGAGAAAACCGACAAAACTTCTGCGGAGCCACGGGATTTTTGCGACCGAAACCATAAGGGAGGTCTCCGACTCGCCGAAGGAGTTACACTGGAGCCATAGCCAGGATTCGGGGAAGGATGTGCCCCAGTCTTTTTCTATGTATCCTTCCCCATGCTCGAAAATATACTCTGTATCGTCGATAGTGCAGCTGCCGTGTACAGTGTGATGCAGGGAAACCACGCCGTGGTTGCACTCCATAAAGGGAACAAAAGAGTACCACCCCATAATACCCGGTGCAAAGGGGCGGACGGGAAAAGAGACCGTGTGGGAGTAAGCAAAACACGCCTCTATTTTTCTTTCGCCGTCGGCGAGGTCTATTACGCTCCCGCGGCGGGAGAATGTATTGGGACCAACCGCTATTTCGAAACTCCGGGGGTTCCATGTAAACTCTTCGATTCCGTAACGTACAGAACCGCTTAGGCCGTTTTTGCCGTCAATATACTGGACAAAAGAGTGGGGATCCTCCGGGCTCAAGGATATTCCCGGTATAAAACTGAGAACATGCCCCCCTTCTGCAGAAACATGCTTGAGATACCACCCCTCAAAATAGTGTTTTTTTCGCAGGTTCCCCTGAAAAACTTCGGGTCTGTATAATTTGGACGGCATGTCTTTGACGCTATTCGGCGCCGTCGAAGAATTTTTCCTGCAAAATCCGCCGATTCAGTTCACTCAGGTATTTCACATGATCCTCTTCCCATTCGGCAAGGTTTTCGTAGAGTTCTCTCTCTTGGGGATCGTCGGTATCCGCCGCACGCTGGGTGTAGAACTCTATGGTTCTCCTCTCCAGTCCTATAGCGGAGCTTATAGCGGAGGCCTCATGCCCTGCAGCGTCTATTTCCTGTATCAAATCATCGGAGAGTACGTAATCCCGGAATTCGCTGTGTTGGTCTAAATCTTCGATATGACGAAAAAGACCGCTCTGCGATAGATAGTTGTACTCCGTGCGAAGAATTTTTTCATGCTTCTTCTCTTCTTCGGCTATATCGAGAAAAATTTTGCGAACCGATTCGTGCTCGGATTTTTCCGCCTCGGCACTGTAAAAATGGTGGCCCTCACGTTCAAGTTCTATAGCCTTCTCTATTATTTCGACAGCTTTTGCAGTATCCACACTCTCCTCCTTGTGTGCTGTTATCCGGCTATTTTCTTAACAGCAGTAAAGAATATAATACCTGAATCCGTATAAAAATAGGGGCTTGCCTCAAAAAAGGGTGATTTTTGGGTTCGCCTTTGCCAGACAGCCATGTGCGGGGGCTTT
>JBKHFZ010000100.1:0-10158 GCA_046539925.1 Spirochaetaceae bacterium | reverse complement strand
GCCGATATTTCCATGATAAAAGAGGAGAATACCTGCCTGCAATGCGGAGGAAAGCTGGAGCAGGTTCGGGCTCTAGAGCTGGGAAACATTTTCAAGCTCGATGATTTCTACACCCGTTCAATGGACCTGGTCTTCCAGGAGGAGAAGGGGAACGCGGTGTTTCCCCAGATGGGGTCCTATGGAATCGGAATAGGCAGACTGATAGGTGCTCTGGCGGAGAAAAAGCACGACAGCCGCGGCTTGTTGTGGCCTGCGGCGGTGGCGCCATTTCTCTTTTTTCTTATGGGTATAGGAAAGAGTCATTCCGTTAACGACAAGGTAATGGAGCTGTACGCGGAGATGGGAGAAGATACCCTGTTAGACGACCGCAAAGAGTCTCCGGGAGTAAAGTTTAAGGATGCCGACCTTATGGGAATTCCCTACCGTATTGTACTCTCCCAAAAAAGATACGAGCAGGGGGAGGCTGAATTCTACGAGCGACAGACCCGTAAAAGCTGGTATGTACCCCTCGATGAGGTTATCCCCACGGTGGAGAAGCTTAGAAGCGAAGTACAGGGGGAGGCGCAATGAAAGAGGAGTTAAGCGACGAGGTGGTCGATCAGATCGTTTTTGGGATGGAGGATCAGGAACACACCTACTACTTCGACAGGGAGAAGCAGGTTGTATTAAAGGCCGTCGATCTTCCGGATGAGAAAAAACAGGAAGCCCGACTAAGATACGTAGCTCTACCGGATTGGCGCCCGGTAGACGGTTTTTATATGATGGAGCAGTTTATCGGATCCCTAAAAAACCCTATCTATCGCGAGGAGCTCCGGGATGCTCTAAAAGGCGGAAGGGGAGTGTTCCGGAGGTTCAAGGATTTTTTGAAGCGTCATGAGCCCCTCGAGCGCCTCTGGTTTAACTTTAAGGAGGGTGAGATGCGCCGTATAGTACGGCGCTGGTACGGGAAAATTGCGGATGCCGAGGAGTTGGAGAAACTGGGAGAGGAGCCGGAGGAGACCGAGCAGCTGCTGTTGAGCGATCTGGTAATAGAGGAGCGTGGGGAGAGTCCCGAGAGAAGGGACGAAAAAATCGAGAAGGCCATGAGCGAGTCTCTCTACGACGTCTCCGCGGAATTGCGGGAACTCATTATCGAGGAGAGGCTTGCCGTCTGCGGTGAAGAGGAGAGCACCACCGTGGAAGCTATGGACGACACCGGCGAGGTTGTGGGAACGGCGGGGGGGGAACTCTTCTCTCTAGGCGGGGGAGATGTATTCAAACTGCTCTATCTGTATGTAGAGCCTCTGTACCGCGGTATGGGGCTTTCGAGACTTCTTTTGGACCGTATGACGGAATCGGCTAAGAGGTTGGGGGCAAAAGAGCTCGTGATGGATATACCTTCGGGCAGCTCCTTCCTGGAGCGGGAGCTCTTCGAGAGGGGGTTTAACGAATACCTTCGGAGTTTCTCCCTTGGTTGGTCGAGGTTCGAGTAAGATCATGAAACTGTCGTTCAAGATGCGAAGGGCCGAAGAGGGACTTTTAACTCTCAAACTTGCCCCTTTTTTCAGAGTTGTATTTTTTCTTTTTTCTCTCATAGTCGCCTACGGCTCCTACACTGTCGGTGCTTTCGAAAGCCCGGGCTCCTCGATTTTTCCGGGTATTGTACTTTCTCTGTTTATACTTGTATTTCTCTACGAGGAGAGCTGGTATTTTGCGCTTTCCGAAGGACGGGTTGTTCACGCTCATGGTCTGCTGCCCCTTAAACGCCACTATGTGTTTCCCCTGGAATCTGTTAAAAAAATCGAGATAAGCCGGTTCAGAAAAGGAAGTATACGGGACGGTTCCCCTGCAGAGGAGCGCCGATTTTTCCAGAAAGACTTTACCCGTTTGACTCTGGTTCTCAATTCCGGAGAGAGACACGATATCCGTTTGGAGGACGATAAATCACGCTCCGAACTGCTTGCCCAGGGAAGGGAAATTGCCGGTTTCCTCGGGCTGCCCATAAGCACCGAGGAAGAACCTCAATAGATTTCGCATGCCGCTTCGCGGCAAACGAAACAACGATAATAGCCGGATACGGCCATTATCTTAATAGAGAAAGCAGGCTACTTTGTGATCCCTGTCGGTCTCCTTGAGCTGGGGGATGCTCTCTTTACACATGTCCATCTTTTGGGGGCAGCGGTCGTAAAAGTAGCATCCGTGCCGTTCCTGGTCCGGTGACGGTACGTCTCCTTCGAGAACTATCCGTTTGCGGGTTTTCTCGATAGTCGGGTCCGGTATGGGGGCTGCGGAAAACAGGGCTTTAGTGTAGGGATGCATCGGGTTTGCGTACAGATGCGTGCTCTCGGCAATTTCCACTACTTTACCCAAATACATAACCGCCACTCTGTTGCTTATGTACTCTATAACCGAAAGATCGTGGGCAATAAACATATAGGTAAGATCGAACTCTTCCTGCAACTCGAGAAAAAGATTGAGAATTTGAGCTTGAATCGAAACATCGAGGGCACTCACCGGTTCGTCCGCCAGAATAACCTTCGGGTTCAAGGCCAAAGAGCGGGCGATACCTATTCGCTGCCTCTGTCCGCCGGAAAATTCGTGGGGATAACGGTTTTTAAAATGGTGAGACAGCCCAACTCTCTCCATCAGGTACTCAACCCTCTCGGCCATCTCCTTCGGCTCCATCTTGAGCAGATTTCTGGCTCTGTATATGTCGAGGGGCTCGCGGATAATATCATTTACCACCATACGGGGGTTGAGGGAGGCGTAGGGGTCCTGAAAAACCATCTGTATCTCCCGGCGTGTCTTTAGCAGCTGACGCGCAGTGAGCTTTGTTATATCCTGTCCCTGAAAGTGTATCTCCCCCGAGGTGGGGTCGTAGAGCCGTGCTATGGCTCTTGCCGTTGTCGATTTTCCGCATCCCGACTCTCCGACAATTCCCAGGGTCTCCCCCTCCCGCAGGTCGAGATCCACCCCGTCTACCGCCCGGATAGCGCCCACCTGTCTCTTGAATATAATTCCCTCTTCGATAGGAAAGTGCATTTTGAGATCCTTGGTTTGCAACAGTGTTTCTGAACTCATCTATATCATCTCCTCACGAATACTCACGGATAGAGCCAGCAGTTTACGGTTCTGGCGGTTTTAGAGCTTCCTTCCATTTCCACCTTCGGCGGATACTTTGTTTTGCATATATCCATTACCTTTGAGCAGCGCGGGTAAAAGGGACAGCATTCGGGTAAATCGATAAGATTTGGGGGTTGCCCGGCAATGGAAGAGAGTTTCTCCCTGCGTCCGGTCTCTTTGTCGAGCCGGGGAACAGAGTTTATCAAACCCTGGGTATAGGGGTGTTTGGGATCGCCAAAGAGATCTCCAGACTCGGCTTGCTCTACAATCCTGCCGGCGTACATTACCACGATACGGTCGCACATCCCCGCCACAACCCCCAGGTCGTGGGTTATCATTATTACCGATGTTCCCAGTTGCTCGGAGAGATCCTGCATTATCTCGAGTATCTGTGCCTGTATGGTTACATCCAAAGCCGTAGTAGGCTCGTCGGCAATAAGTATTTGCGGGTGGCAGGAGAGGGCCATGGCTATCATTACCCTCTGCCTCATACCTCCGGAGAACTGGTGGGGATAGTTGGTTATCCTCTTCTCCGGTTTGGGGATTCCCACGAGCTTGAGCATCTCTACCGATCGGTCCAGGGCGTCCTTTTCGTTAAACCTCTGATGCAGCCTTATTGTCTCCACCATCTGCGTGGATATCTTCAAAAAAGGGTTAAGACTCGTCATGGGGTCCTGGAAGATCATCGAGATCTTGTTTCCGCGGATGTTCCTCAGTTTTGTCTTGGGGAGCTTTAGTATATCCGTATCCTCCAAAAGTATTTGTCCCCCTACGATCTTTCCAGGAGGAGAGGGGATAAGCCGCAGAATAGACAAATTGGTAACCGATTTTCCGGAACCCGACTCTCCCACTATTCCGATTTTTTCTTTTCTTTTTAAGCTGAAGGATACGCCGTCCACCGCCTTAACGGTTCCGTCGTCCGTCTTAAAGTAAGTTTTAAGGTCTTTTACCTGCAGTATCTTGTTATCATTCATCTTGATGTACCTCTTTCGGTGTTCACCGAAGCCTATAGTTTATTTTTGCTTTGAGGATCGAAGGCGTCCCGTAGGCCGTCGCCCAGGAAGTTCATGGCAAAAAGAAATATTGTCATTGTCAAAGCGGGGAAAAACAGGCGCCAGGGGTAGGAATTCATCCCCTCCACCGCATCTCCAATTAACGAACCCCAAGAGGCATAGGGTGCGGAAATACCGAGTCCGAGGAAAGAGAGAAAAGCCTCCATCTGAATAAACACCGGGACCCTTAAAGTTGTGTAGACGATTATTATCCCGAATGTATTGGGTACCAGGTGCCGAAATATTATTCGTGCCGAACTCGCCCCCATCGACCGTGCCGCTTCTACGTACTCCGAGTTCTTGAGCGAAATAATCTGACCCCGAACAACACGGGCAACCGTGAGCCAGCTTACCAGGGAGAGGGCGAGAAACATAAGCAGGATGCTCCGGCCGAAGAGGGCCATAAGGATTATAACCAGCATCATGTAGGGCATGCTGTACATGATATCGACTACTCTCATAATGATGTAATCGATTTTGCCTCCCATGTAGCCGGCAATTGCACCAAAAAAGAGACCGATAAAGACCGAGGTAAGACCGCCCACCAAGCCGATGGCGATGGACATCTGTCCTCCCCAGATGGTTCTTGCGAGCATATCCCTGCCCAGGTAGTCGGTCCCGAATAGATACCTCCGTTCGTGTACCTTCTTCTCTTCACCGTCTCTTACTCGTGTCTCCGTGGCTATTCTCTCTTTTAGATCGGCAAGCTCCTCTTTATCCTGCTCGTTTAATATAACCCTTCCCTCTTCTATGGCGATGTCTCGCCGTTCTTGGGTAATTTCCCGCTCCGCATCGGCAATAGCGTCCCGCTCTTTACGGGTCAACTCCTCTCCTTCCGCGGATGAAGGCGAGGTGTATTTTTTTCTTGCCTCTTTAACTTTCTCTTCTATTAGCCGTTCATCCTCTTCGGTCCATTCGACTCTGCCGTCCTTCGCTGCAAGAATAGACAGCTCATTCATTTTCCTCTCGAGTATCTGCTCTCCCGCGGTGCGGGTAAGGGAGGGAGAGAGATGTATATGGTCCATGTTCTGCTCTTTGTAGGAGTAGATCGGGAGAATAGGCGCAAGTAGAGAAAGAAGCGAATAGAGTATTACAATAACCAAACCGGTAACGGCCATTTTATTCTTCTTGAGCCGTCTCCATGCATCTCTGTAGAGACTGGTTCCTTTTACAGGCTGTTCAAACTCGTTAGTTACGGATGGCCCCTGCTGAAGTTTTTGCTCTTGGCGTTTTTCTTTGTCACTCAAGGTAAGTCTCCCTATTTATAGGTAATTCGCGGATCGAGAAAGGAATAAATAATATCGACAATAAAGTTCATGAGAACCAGTATAACCGAATATACAATAACGGTTCCCATTATGAGGGTGTAATCCCTGTTAATAGCGGACTGTACAAAAAAACGTCCCAACCCGGGTACACGAAATATCTGCTCCACTACAACCGATCCGGTAACTATAGCTGCAAATGCCGGCCCGAGATAACTCACAACCGGGAGCAGGCTCCCCTTTAGCACATGTCGTCGTATAATGACACCGTCCCTCAAGCCCTTTGCCTGGGCTGTACGGATAAAGTCGCTCCTCAAAATCTCCAGCATACTCGCCCGGGAGAGCCGGGCAATAGTGGCAAAGGGGCGGAGAGTAAGGGTAACCACCGGCATTATGAGGGTAACCCACCCGTAACGACCGGTGATCCATCCCGAAGTGGGAAGAATACCCCACTCCAGGGCAAAAAAGTACATAAGAACCGGACCTATAACGAAGAGCGGGACGGTAATTCCGATAATTGCTATACTCATTGTTAAATAATCGACCCAGGTATTTTGATTTAACGCGGATATTACACCTGTACCCACCCCCAGGATAAAGGCGAGGCCCAGCGACATAAAGCCCAGAAAAAGAGAATTGGGCAGGCTGTTGGCAATATAATAATTTACATCGTGGTCCTGATATCTGAAAGAGGGGCCCAGATCTCCCTTTAAGATATCCCCAAGATAGCTTAGATACTGCATTGGCAGAGGCTGATCGAGGTTGAATTTGGCCTCTATATTCTTGAGTACCTGCTCCGGAGGGCGCCGTTCCGCGTCGAAGGGGCCGCCGGGGGCTATTCGGATAAGAAAGAAACTGATGGTAACTACAATAAAGAGGGTGGGGATGATGCCGATTAGTCGACGGATTATGTATTTAGTCATGCTGAACTCCAGACATCGTAAGAGTTAATAGGAAAAAACAGAGCCGGTACATATGTACCGGCTCGAAAAGAGAGAATAATTATTTTTTATACACATGCTTTAGGGGATGATAATCCATTGTATTTACATACCATCCACCCCACTCGGTGGTGTCGATCATGTTGTTGGTTGTGTAGTGGTAGACGGGGATAACTCCCTGATCTTCGGTAATAAAGATCTCTTCGGCACTCTGCAGGGTCTCGAACCGTTCATCTCCGGCGGGCATTCTCGCCGCCTCTTTTATAAGTTCGTCGTATTCTTCGTTGGAGTAGCGTCCGCCGTTCATTGCCGCACCGGTAAGAAACATGTCGAGGAATGTATTGGGATCCTGGTAGTCTCCTATCCATCCGGCCCGGGCAACTTCAAAATCTCCCGCCCTTCGGCTTGCGAGGTAAGTGGACCATTCCTGGTTTACCAACTCACACTCTATGTTGAGGTTCTCCGCCCACTGCTCCTGGATGTATTCGGCAATTTTTTTATGGTTTTCGCTGGTGTTGTAGAGAATGTCGAATACGGGGAAATCCTCTCCGTCGGGATAACCCGCATCGGCCAGCAGTTCCTGCGCTTTTTCTACATCCGTCTTGTTGCCTTCGATTCCAGGATAGCCGGCCATGTCTGGTACCATGGCGTAAGCGGGAATTTGTCCGCCCTTGGTAACTCTCTCGACCAGAGTCTCTCTGTCGAAGGACATCGCGAGGGCCTTACGCACACGGGCATCGTCAAAGGGATCTTTTTCGTTCTGGATGGTGTAGTAGTAGGTTCCCAGGTAGGGTGCGTTGTGGTAGTCGTCCCTGAGTTTTGCCTCATCCATCTGGTCGAGGGGGATCTCGGTAGCCCAATCCACCTCGTCGTTGAGGAACATGTTGTATGCGGTATTGTTGTCGTCGATCGGCAGGAACTCAACCCTGTCCAGACTCACGGTATCCGCGTCCCAGTAGGTATCGTTGGGAGTAACACTTATGCGCTCCTGTGGGCTCCATTCTTCCAGGGTAAAGGGGCCGTTGCCCACAAAGTTTTCGGGAGATGTCCACTCTTTCCCGTGCTCTTCGATTGCGTGCATGGGAACAACCGCAAAGGAGTAGTGGGGAAGAGCTCCCAGAACGTAGGGAAGCGGGCCGATAAGCTCCATGCGGAAGGTGTAGTCGTCCACCGCTTCGATTTTGACAGCATCAGCATCAGCATCTCCCGAGTTGTACTCCTCGGCTCCGGCAATAAACATGTTGGGGAACCACGCGTAGGGGGCGGCGGTTTCCGGGTCGAGCATTCTCAGCCAGGAGTCTACCACGGTCTGGGCGGTAATAGGTTCTCCGTCGCTCCAGGTAGTTTCGCGGAGTTCGAAGGTGTACACCTTTCCGTCGTCGCTTACCTCCCAGCTCTCGGCCAGGCCGGGTACGGGCTCGGCGGTCTCCGGGTCGTAGGACAGAAGCCCCTCGAAGATCTCCATGTAGATGCGGTGTTCGGGGACACCGGAAATCAAATGGGGGTCGAGTGTCTCCGGCTCTGCACCGTTTACCATAATAAATTCAGAGGGTTCTTCGGATACCTCTTCCTCCGTCTCCTCCTCCTGTTCGGCGGCTTCCTCATCCGGCTGACAGCCGAAAAAGGCAAAGAGCAGCAAAAGGACCGACAGCATCGCCAGTAATTTTCTCATACATTTCTCCTTTTATTGTATATAATTTTGAACATTTTACCTTATAACAGATTGTTGAATTTTTCAAGAAAATTTTTGGGGACTTTCAGAACTATTCATTCCTGTGGGGGGAGTAGGGACCGTGAAAATCGGGAGTGCCGGAGGAGGGATCTTCGGTATGGGGCTTTTCCGAGTAGGCATCGTCGTTACCGGCGGCTGCAGGGGCGGATATCTCTTTTTCCAGTTGTGAGATACACTTTATGTGGTTGAGTACGAGATCCTTCGCCTGGGAAGAGTCGAGGCGCCGGAATTCGCGGATAAGCTCCTGTTCCCGGAGGCCGTCGCTCTGGTATTCCCCGCCGGGACGGGAAAAATCCGGAGTTTCCTGGGCAAACTCCCTGGAGGAGCGGTCGATAATCTCGCTTATAGAGAGTAAAAAAATGTGTGAGATTTTCGATAAAAACTCGACAGTTATCCTGCTTTGCCCGAGTTCGTACTTTTGAACCTGCTGATACGAAAGATTGAGCAGCTCTCCGAGCCTCTCCTGGCTCATATTCTCTCTTTTTCTCAATAGCCGTATATAACGGCCGATTACGGCGGAATTCATATTATTAAACTCATTATCTCGCTAATAGACCCTTGTTGCCACCGACTAAAAGTGGTAAAAAAAGAGAAATTACGCTATAAATAGTGGTATTTATGGGGAAAGTTTCCTATGCCGCCGCGGGGGAACCGAAACGAAGAAAAGTGCTTTCAGCAACTTTCTTGATAGTGTTTTTAACAAAGTACAGGAAATAAACAAATGAGGACGAGTGAGCTTTCTGTAATTCTCTACGAACCCGAGGGTATTATAAAAATGCTTCTTGCCACTCTCTTTAGAAGCCGCGGAGCAGATGTCCTCGAGGTACAAAACTCCGAAGAGTTGCTTGGGATTCTGCACGAGAGAAAGAGGGATAACCGAGGAAACCGAAAAGAGAGTGGGCGGGGACAAAGGGTGGTGGTACTGGGCGAGCCGTCCCCTCATAGGAAGGAGCACGAGTTGGTCCGCTCGCTTCCCCGCAGTTTCCCGGAGTATACCTTCCTTCTCCTCGCCGGCGGAACTGTCTATCCCGATACTGCCGAAGAGAGCCTGTTCCACGGGGTAGTCAATAAACCCTTCAGTTTCGAAGAACTCCTCGAAGCGATTGATAGAGTACGGTAAAAATCCATCTATTCCATGCTTCCCTGAGGCTTTCTCGGGGCTCGATATGCTGTTTTTCTTTTTCTTTCCCGGTAAAGTCGTTTGACAATCCTCTGTTTGGCAACAATAATAGGGGCTATGGCAAAGAAGAAAAACTCATTTATGCAGATGCAGCCGCCTATGCTCAAGGTGGTATACGCCCTCATTCCTCTGGGACTGGCGGCCATATACTACTTCGGCTGGCGGTTTCTGGCGGTGCTGGCCCTGGTAACGGCGGCGGGTATTTTTACCGAATACCTGATGGCGCGAACCTACGGGATGAAGGTGACCTCGTCGGTTTTGGTAACCTCGTTTCTCTTTTCTCTCTCCCTTCCCCCCACCGTCCCTCTCTGGATAGCGGTGGTGGGCATCGTTTTTGGAATTGTATTCGGAAAGATGGTCTTCGGCGGGTTCGGGAAAAACATTTTTAACCCGGCAATTTCCGGCCGGGCTTTTATCTATATCAGTTTCGGGGTGCCCCTTACCGGCAAATTTGTCGACCCGGTAAGCGCGGGGGCTGCTCGGGGTTTTACGGCCTGGATGCCGGAGGTCGACGCAGCCTCCACGGCAACGCCCCTGGTGGAGCAGGCGCAGGGCGACATTATTCAGCTGAACGATCTTTTTCTCGGCGGCATCCGCGGCTCCTTCGGAGAGACCTGCGCCCTCCTTATACTGCTCGGCGGAGTGTATATTGTGTGGAAGAAGGCGGCTAACTGGCGGTTTATAGCATCTACGGTAATCGCCTTTTTGCTGGTAAATGGGGCGCTCTTTTATTCGGGAGTTTCCGGAACCGTCCATCCATTGTACGCCCTTTTTTCGGGGAGTTTTCTCTTTGCGGCGGTCTTTATGGTTACCGACCCGGTATCGGCTTCCCAGACAACGGACCTCGGACGATGGATCTACGGGTTTATTATCGGGGCTCTTACGG
>JBKHFZ010000099.1:0-10182 GCA_046539925.1 Spirochaetaceae bacterium | reverse complement strand
CCTCTTTGCCTCCTGCACGAGGTATCTTGAGCCTGTACTTGCACAGGAGATAGAGAAACTCGGAGGGGAGAATATAAAAGAGACAAGGGCAGGGGTAAGCTGTACCGGCAGTCTGGAGACGGCGTACAGTCTGTGTCTCTGGTCGAGGACGGCGAGCAGAATTCTCATAAAAATCGCGGAGGGAGATGTGGAGTCCGAGGAAGACCTCTATTCTCTCTCTTCTTCGGTAAGGTGGGATGAGCATTTTGACGTGAGTGCAAAGTTTTCCGTCTCCGCTTCGGCATCCCACCCTGTTATCAAAAACGACAGGTACGCCGCTCTTAAAATTAAAGACGGAGTTGCAGACTATTTCCGCGGCAGTTTCGGTTCCAGGCCCACGGTGGACACTGAGCGGCCGGAGATACGAATTTACGGACGCATAGAGAAGAGCGCTGCACGCCTCTATATAGATCTTGCAGGAGAGAGCCTCCACAAGAGAGGCTACAGGCTCGATAAAACCGAGGCCCCCCTCAGGGAGACTACGGCTGCCGCCATTCTCTACAAAGCCGGGTGGCCGGAAATAGCGGGGAGGGGGGGAGTCTGCATAGATCCTATGTGCGGTTCCGGTACCATCCTCATCGAGGCAGCTTTAATGGCCTTCGATATCGCCCCCGGTGTACTGAGGAAAAAATTCGGATTCGAGAAGTGGAAAAAACATGAGGCGGGTGTGTGGGAGAAGTTGAAGAGAGAGGCTTCGAGGAGAAAAGCCGCCGGGATGGAAGGTTTCCGGGGGGAACACGGCTCCCCCCTAGTGCCCATTATAGCGGGATCGGACAAGGATCGCAGCGCCGTGCAGGTCTGCAGGGAAAACCTCCGCAGGGCCGGTTTGGAAAAAATGGTGCAGGTGAGGGAAAGCGATTTTCGCGATGTGGCGTTTTCGAAGCTCCTTCCTAATGACTCTCACGAAGGGCTGATAGCGGTAAACCCTCCCTACGGGATGCGGTTGGAGGAGCAGGCCGGAGTGCGGCCTCTCTACTCAGACCTTGGAAACTGGATGAGCAGGGAGTTTCCCGGCTTTAGGGCGGTGGTGCTTACCGCGGGAAAAGAGGCGGCGAAATACCTGGGCTTGAGGGCTGAGAAAATAAACGTCTTTTACAACGGTCCTGTAAAGGGGGCACTTGCCTTCTTCGAACTCGGCGGAAACAACATATTCCGGGAATACGGAGCAAGCGGCGACGAGACTTCGGGTGTGCAGGCGGTGGCTAACAGGATACGGAAGAATCGTAAAAAACTGAAAAAGTATCTAAAAGAGCACGGGATAAGCTCTTACCGCGTATACGATGCCGATATTCCCCAATATTCGGCGGCAATAGACGTGTACGAGGATACCTGGTTTGTCGTCCAGGAGTATGCCCCTCCAAAGACCGTGGACCCCGAAAAAGCGGAAATCCGGCTCAAGGAGATATTGGAGGCGGTGGAGATCTGTTTCGAGACCACTTCGGAGACGGTATTTCTAAAACAGCGCCGCAGACAGAGAAGAGAGGGGCAGTACGAAAAAAATGAGAGTCCCGGAGGCCCTAAGAGAGGAGTGTATAATATCGTCCGTGAGGGGGGATTACAGTTTTTTGCAGATTTTAGCCGCTACATAGATACGGGGATTTTTCTCGACCACAGGATAACCCGGGATCTGGTGCGCCGTAACGCCGAGGGTCGACGTGTGCTCAATCTTTTTGCCTACACATGTACAGCTTCCGTATATGCCGTCGACGGCGGGGCGGAAAGCGTTACATCGGTAGACGCGAGCAGCACCTACCTGGAGTGGGGAAGGAAAAATTTTCAGCTAAACAATATTTCTTTGGGGAGACACTCTTTTATACGGCAGGATGCAATGGAGTTTTTGCAGACTCAACTGGAGAAAGACGGCAGAGATGGAAAGGAGGAGTTCAAATTCGGGCTTATTTTTATCGACCCTCCCACTTTTTCCAACCGAAAGGACTCTCCCGTGGATTTTGAAGTGCAGAGAGACCATGTAACCCTTATATCACGGGCAGCAGAGCTTCTCGAACCCGGAGGACTTATAATTTTCTCTAACAATTTCCGACGTTTTGTACTCTCTCCCGATATTGAGGAGAAATTTTCGGTACGGGAAGTTTCAGCCGAAACACTGCCCGTCGATTTCGAAAGAAACCCCAAAATACACGGAACCTGGACGATACAAAAAAAGAAATTCAGGTAAAATAACACTTGCCGGTGGCCCGGCCGACGGCTAAAATACATGGCATGAAGATGAACACAACAAACGGAAAAAAGACAATAATAATAGGTGCGGGCTTTGGCGGTCTCTCCGCGGCTGCGTATCTTGCCCGGGACGGATACGATGTAACGGTTATCGAGAAGAACTCCTGGACAGGGGGACGGGCTCAAGTAGTCGAGTTTAGGGGGTACCGTTTTGATATGGGGCCGAGTTGGTACTGGATGCCCGAAGAGCACGACCGCTGGTTCTCCGATTTGGGGTTTAACAGGAAGGATTTCTACGACATTACCAGGGTAGACCCTAGTTACACGGTCTTTTTCGGCACCGGTGCTTCCGGAGACGAGCGCAGGCGGATCGATGTGCCCGCGGATTTTGACGCCGCCTGCGAGGTTTTTGATAAGACGTCAAAGGGAGCCGGTGAGCAGCTTCGCCGCTATATAGCACAGTGCGGACGCAAATACCGCTTTGCAATGGATAACTTTATTTATAAAAACTACAGGAGGGTATTCGATTTTATCAATATTACCTCCCTCAAAAACCTCCCCACCCTCAATATATTCAGCAATTATCGGAATATGATTAGGCGCTACATAACACACCCGGACCTGCAGAAAATCCTCGAATTTCCCGTGGTATTTCTCGGCTCGAGCGCCAGGAAAACGCCGGCTATGTACACTCTTATGAATCATATAGATTTTACTCTCGGCACGTGGTATCCCGACGGCGGTTTCTCCGGAGTAGCGGAGGCGATGTACAAAGTGTGTACAAAGCTGGGAGTGAAGTTCCGGTTCGAGACGGAGGTCTCGGAGCTCAAAAACGACGGAAAAAGAGTTACCCGCGTGAGAGTGGAACCCGACGGAGAAGAGATAGAATGCGATTTTGTGGTGGCAAATGCCGATTACCCTCATGTAGAACTGTCTCTGCTCAATAACGAGGTGCGAAGCATCACCGAAACCGGCTGGAGGAAGAAGAGTCTGGCCCCTTCGGTAATAAACTACTATGTCGCCCTGGACCGCACACTCGATGGGCTTGCTCACCACACATTTTTCTTCGACTCCGATTGGGACGAACATTTTGACGCGGTCTACGGCAAACCGAGATGGATCGAGAGGCCTCTTTTCTACATACATGTTCCCTCCGTAACCGACCCTCATGTGGCTCCCGAGGGAGGGGAGGTGCTCTATATTTTGATACCCTCCGGGTGTGGTCTGTCCACTTCTCCGGAACTGCGGGAGACATACTTCCGGCAGATTATCTCCCGCATGGAGGAGCATACCGGTATGGATATACACTCCCACATTCTGGAGTACAGAAGTTACTCCCTGGAAGATTTTACCGCCGATTATAAGGCCTTCCAGGGAACAGCCTTCGGTCTTGGCCAAACAATGCTGCAGACAGCCTACTTTAGGCCGCCGAATAAGTCGAAGCGTCTATCCAACCTGTATTACACAGGCCATTATACGGTCCCCGGTACGGGTACGACGATGAGCACAATCTCCGGCAGGGTAGTCTCACAGCGCCTGAAGGAGGAGCACGGGTAAGAGAGCCCCCGGGCAAAGACCCGGCGCTTGGAGAAATTTTTGGTTTTTTAAGCGCCCTGGGTATCCGGGGCAACCTGGAAAAATCCGTTGTGTTTAAGTACTCTAAGGGGGTATTCAAAGAGGTTCGAGAGGCTGGAGGAGGTGAGTATTTTATCTTTCTCTCCGTCGGCGGCCACTGCTCCCTCTTTTAGGAGAATTACCCTTTTAATCTCCGGCAGTATTTCGTGTATGTGGTGGGTAACGAGGATAAGGGTTTTGCCCTTTGCCATAAGCTCCCTCACTGTCTCGAAGTATCTAAAAGCCGCCTGCACATCGAGCCCCTCGGTCGGTTCGTCGAGAAGCAGAGCTTCCGGGTCGTGAATAAGCGCCCGTCCGAGGAGGCAGCGACGCTGCTGCCCGGTGGACATCTCCCCAAAGCTCCGCTCTTTTAGATGGGTAATTCCAAGGCTCTCCATAATTTCAAGAGCCCGGTTTCTCTGCTTTTCGGTAAACTCCATGTGCCATGAGATATCGTTTCCCGCGTAGTAGCCCGAGAGGAGAACGTGTACTCCCAAAGCCCCCTCGAGGTATCTCTGTTGAAGATCGTGAGAGACAATCCCCAGGCGGCTGCGCAGCTCCCACACGTTGTACCGCTCCTTTCCGAAAAGTCGCAGGCGGCTCGACTCTTTTACCACGGGGTGGATCTCCCTGGAAATCAGCTTGAGGAGGCTGGTCTTTCCGGAACCGTTAGGTCCGAGGATAGCGGTATTGCACTTCTTTTCTATGGAAATAGAGAGGCCGTCGAAAACCTTTGTGGTACCGCGAAAAGCCGTAAGGTCTGTTGCATCGATAATCTTTGCCATTGGGGCTACTATACAGGATTTGTGGGGGAAGGGTAAGGGGATTTTAATAAAATGGCTTATGGTATAAGCTGTATCAATGGACAAATTGGAATTTACACAGGTTACTACAAGAGGGGGAGATAGAGGAGAGAGCAGTCTTGCCGACGGTGAGAGAAGGAGAAAAGACGACTACCTCTTCGAGGCGCTCGGAACTTTGGACGAACTCGCCAGCTATTTGGGAGTTGTGAGAGCTTTGACGGACGGAAAAACGGCGGAGTTTCTCCTTGCAGTTCAGAAGAACCTTCAGGTGATATCCGGAATGGCGGCGGTACCCTCCCGCTCAAAACTTTTCCAGGTTTCCAGGAAGATCGATGAATCAGAAATAGAGAGTCTCGAGAGGGAGGAAGCCCTGCTGTTAGAGGAGGTACGGATATCCGGAGAGTTTGTCACCCCCGGCAATACGGTGCTTTCCGCTCATGTACATGTAGCCAGGACGATCTGCAGAAGAGCGGAGAGGCGTGTTGTCACATGTATAAGAGAGCAGAACCACTCTCATCTTATACCGGCTCAGCGTTATATAAACAGGCTTGCGGACTACCTGTTTGTACTGGCGGTACTCGAGGAGCAGCGGGTCTGAGGAGTCTCCTCCGGGCTCACTCTTCCAGGAGCTCCACATCCGGAGACAGATTGTAAATAACGTCTTTCCTCTCTATTACTATCCGGGCCTTTTGGGAAAGTTCGCTGTCGGACTTGAGGTGTTCCACGAGTTCGTAGGTGGGGTTTATTGCAACAGGGTTTCCAACCATCTTTAACATGGAGAGGTCTCCGTCGGTATCGCCGTAGGCATAGCTGCTGGAAAGATCTATATCGAACTCCTTTACCAATTGCTTCATGGCGATATTCTTGCTTGCAGAGTCCCACATGGGGATAACTTCGCCGGTAAAACGGCCCTCCTCGTCGGTCATATATTCGGACCCGCGGTATGCGTCCGCCTTGTACTTCTTGGCCATCTTTGAAACAAGAAAGTTCGGGCTCCCGGAGATAAAAAAAACCATTACCCCGTTTTCACGGTGCCTGCGAATTCTGTCCCGGGTAAACTTATAGACAATCTCTCCGTTAAGCTTTATTACCTGGTTGGAGATAAACTCCAGGTCGTCTTTCTTCCATCCCCGGAGGGCTTCCACGTAGATATCGATGAGCTCGAGCATATAATCTTCGTAGTCCCTTACCCGTTTGCGCCACTCCTTGTAGGTGTATTTTACATTGGAGTGCCATAACCTGGGGTCTATAACCTCGTATTTTACCAGCTTTTTGAAGTGTTCGATCAACAGTGAGTTTCTGTGAAGGGTCCCGTCTATATCGAAGAATGCTCCCGCTTTCATTCGTGCTCCTTACTGTTGTGCCGTCTGAACGCTTTCGGTTATCCTATGCGGTAGGTTTCTATCGGATGCTCGTTTCCCGTCTCCTGGCTTATCTTGGCAAGAATCTCCACATACTTCTCCAGCCCCGACCCCTTTATCTTCTTTTTGAGCAGGTAATCCACCTGGAATATGCCGGCGGCGTCCTTCATGACGATCTCCACACTTACCGGTTTTTCCCCTTCCGGCTTTAAGAGGCGTACATCCTCAATAGCCATAGCGCTAATGCTGTGGATGTCCTTTTTGCCCGCCTCGAAGCCTATACGGGCTCTTCCCTTTTTCATATCTAGACCGTCGGCAATTCGCACCACCCCCGCCTCTACCGTGTAGACGGCCATCTCCGTATCGTGGGCTACCATAGCGTGGAGAGTCTCGGTGGTAATAATCTGACGCACCCGTCGGTCCGGGTAGGTTGTACCCAGGATGTCCGGGAGAATTTGGAGAGCCAGATTTACCCCGAGATCGTCGTGCAGATCCCGGTGCACACTGTTGCCCAAGTCGTGCATAACACTTGCAAGAAACACAATTACCTCCGCATCGTGCTCCTCCAGTTCCCAGTCATCTACTATGCTCGGTTTTACCCCCGCCTCCAGGAGATTTCTCAAAATCTTTACGGCCAGGTTTGCGACAATAGATACGTGGGTATTGCCGTGGTCGGACATGCCGAGTCTTTTTACCGCCATAATATTGCACGCTTCCAGAATTGCCGTCAATTCGGTATGAGAGTTTACCGCCTCGAGGGCTTTCTCGAGTTTTTTGTTGTGTTTAAATGGTATCTTCATAACGTATATCCTCATGGGCACTCTTGGGAATATCCTTGAGTGAGAGAGATATCCTGCCTCTCTCGCTATCTATATCGAGTACCCTTACCAGAGTTTTTTCTCCAAGAGAGACCACCTCCGAGGGATCTTTTACAAATCGGTCGGCCATCTCCGATATATGGACAAGTCCGTCCTGCTTTATTCCGATATCCACAAACGCGCCGAAACGGGTAACGTTTGTAACAATACCGGGCAGAATCATGTGCTCCTTCACATCATCCAAAGAGATAACATCTTCCCTGAAGGAGAACTCCTCCAGGGGGTCTCTCGGGTCGCGTCCCGGTTTTGCAAGCTCTTCCATAATATCCCTGAGGGTTGGGAGACCGGTGTTATCGTCTATATAGGAGGAGAGATCTATCTTTTCCCTCAAGCTTGCCTCATCCATAAGCATTGCGGGGGTAAAGGAGAGATCTTGTGCCATCTTCTCGACAATATAGTAGGACTCAGGGTGTACGGCGGATCTGTCGAGGGGATTTTTCCCGTCGGGTATACGGAGAAAGCCGGCGCACTGCTGAAAAGCCTTTGGTCCCATTCCAGGAACATTCCGCATATCCTCGCGGGAGACGAAGGGTCCGTGGTCGTTACGAAAGGATACAAGGGCCTTGGCGAGTTTTGGTCCGAGGCCGGAGACGTAGCGGAGAATCGAAGCCCCCGCAGTGTTTATATCCACTCCCACGAGGTTTACGCAGGACTCGACCACACCGTCGAGGGCTCTCTTGAGTTTTTTCGGATCCACATCGTGCTGGTACTGACCTATACCCAGGGACCTGGGGTCGATTTTTACCAGCTCCGAGAGGGGGTCCATGAGCCTGCGACCGATGGAGACAGCCCCGCGAACGGTTACATCCTGGTCGGGGAACTCTTCCCTTGCGGCATCCGATGCAGAGTAGACCGAAGCACCGTCCTCGCTTACCGAGAAGACCGGCATCTTCTCTCCTGCCGCCTCTTTGAGAAGTTTTTCCGTCTCCCTGCCGGCGGTACCGTTACCGGTAACAAGGGCTTCTATTTTGTAGCTGAGAATAGTATCTCTGAGGGTACCCAAGGCGTGTTCCCGCCGCTTTTGCGGCTCGTGGGGAAAAATGGTTGTAGTAAAAAGGAGAGAACCCTGCCTGTCGAGACACACCAATTTGCAGCCGGTGCGGTACCCCGGATCTACCGCAAGCACTCTGCGTCTTCCGAGGGGTGGAGCGAGCAGGAGTTGGCGGAGGTTGGAGATAAACACCTCTATTGCCTCATTGTCGGCGCGCTCTTTTGCGGCGGCGAGGGCCTCGTTCTCAAGAGATGGGGCGAGGAGCCTGTGATAGGCGTCCTCTAATGCAGTATCCACCTGCCAAAGCGGCGAATCCTCATTCTTCGAGGGCATATTCTCCGCGGGCATATACTGCCTTTCCAAAAAGGTATGGCGAAGCACCCTGAGGGCGGATTCCTCCTTCGGTCTTACAGAGATGCGCAAGAGTCCCTCCGCTTCTCCCCTTCGGAGCGCCAAGAACCGATGAGAGGGGCATTGTCGGAGTTTCTCCCTCCACTCGAAGTAGTCTCTGTAGTTTGCAGCCTCCTCCCTCTTTTTTTTCACCACCGTCGAGGATATAAGCGCTTCCCGGTTATAAAGCTCGCGGAGGGCGGAACGCACCTGCTCCGTCTCGTTCACCCGTTCTGCAATAATATCCCGCGCTCCCCCAAGGGCATCTTCCGCGGAGGGAACCTCTTTACCAATATACTGCTGCGCTTCCCTGTGCGCACTCGGGACAGGGGCGGTACGGGAGTTGGTATCTCTGTGCACGTGCTGCAGCAGCCGCTCTGCAAGGGGACCGAGCCCCCTCTCCCCGGCAATAGAGGCTCTCGTTCTGCGCTTCGGCTTGTAGGGTAGGTAAATATCCTCGAGCTTTCGGAGGTCGTAGGTATCGAGAATTCGAGCCCGCAGATCTTCGCTCAGTGCACCCTGTTCTTCTATAGTCTTTAGAACAGTCTCTTTACGTGAGCTGAGGGTTCGCAGCCGTTCGGCGGACTCGGAGATAGAGCGTATCTCCACCTCGTCGAGTCCCCCTGTGACCTCTTTGCGGTAGCGGGAGATAAAGGGAACCGTTGCCTGCTCATCGAGGAGGGCGAGGGTTCGTTCGATCTTGTCCTGAGGAAGAGATAGCTCCTCGGAAATCCGGCTAATGTAGTGTGTCTCCATATGTATGTGCACTATACCCGAAAAAGAGAGTTATTTATAGATTCTTCGGCCCGCGGTCTTCAATTTTTTCTATGACCTCTCTGTAGCTGTGCAGGGTCTCCGTACCTGCTTCGTTAAGAGTGTAGACTCCCCGCTTTACTCTATCGAACCAGCCGTACAAGTTGGCCGAGAGAATAGATTGGGTTTTTTCTGAACATCCTGCCTCTCTCAGCATCTGTGGAGAGGAGGGGCCGTTTCTGGAAAGCTGCAGCGCTATGTAGAGAGACTGCTGCTTATAGGCGGTAATCCGCTCTCTTGTAACGGGCTGTCCGGCAAGGTCGAATTCGGCAAACCTTCCGTCTATTTCCCGGATAAGAGCCCTTTTTTTCTTGTGACTGCGAACCTGCTTGAAAGGGTAGGGATGGAGGAGAAGCCGTACCCTGGTTTTCGTCTTCATCGTATCCACGAGAATGCAGCCGAGCTCCAGCCGCCGCAGAAGCCCCTTCGTTCTCCTGAAGTTGGGAGGAGCATTTCTCCCCTCGGGAACGGGTACCCCTATATAGACCGAATCGGTAAGCTCTTTTCTCTCCACCGCCTGGGCGAGGAGCGCAAGGCTTATATGTCTTTTCAACTCCACCACAACAAGTTCTTCTCCCTTTCGGGCAACTATATCGCAGTTTTTCACCTCCCCGTGGACGGTGTAACCCTGGCCTTCCAGATACTGCTTTATTGGGTAGTAGATATCGGATTCTTTCATTATCCCCTTACGACGACAAAAACGATATAGAGAGCGTAGAAGAGAAGAAAAATACCACCCTCAACTCTGTCTATCTGGTGCTTCTTCCCGGTAAAAGTAAAGAGGAAAAACAGCAGGGTAACGAATATGAGAAACAGCAGATCTATATTGAGGCTGATGTTAAACCCTACTTCATGAAGAACCGAAGAGAAGCCGAGAATCCAGAGAATGTTGAACACATTCGACCCTACCACGTTGCCTATAGCCATATCGGGTTGTCCCCTTAGTGCGGCAGTTACGGATGTAGCCAGTTCCGGTAGAGAGGTACCCAAGGCAACAACGGTCAGGCCTATAAGGGCTTCGCTCATCCCCAGTCTTGCTGCTATTGTAGAGGCTCCATCGACAAGCCATTGGCCGCCGAATCCGAGGCCCGCTATGCCCGCCGCAAGAAACAGCA
>JBKHFZ010000098.1:0-10441 GCA_046539925.1 Spirochaetaceae bacterium | reverse complement strand
GCTCACTAATAACTATTCCTTTCACCCTCACATATATGAGAGTGTTGCACGTGCCGAGATCTATTCCGATATCCGTCGAAAAGGCATTGCTCAATTTCTTAAATGCCATACAAGTCTCCTCCTGTAGTAAAACAAAATTGCGTTAGTATAACTTAAGTAAAGCACCGTAGTGAGAAGGTTCTATATTTAATGCTTTGCGCCACTCCGCCCGGGCCTTTACTCTGTCTCCCTGCAGTTCAAATATCTCTCCTAGATGATAGTGTGCGTCCGCCGAATTCGAGTCTTTCTCCAGAATTTTTTCATACTGTTCCCCGGCCTCGGCATACATTTCCATATCCATATATATTTTTCCAAGAAGAAAACGTGACCGCTGCTCTACAGCAGTATCATCGGCCTCCCTTGCAGACCTGTTGAGAAATTCAAGGGCTTTCTCGTTTTCGTCCATTCTATAATAGGTTTGCCCAATTGTCATGTGAAGAATCGGATCCTCCCCCTCTCCAGATTCGGATGCCCTTAAAAAGGCCTCTATGCTCTCTTCGTAGCTGCTGAGCTCTCCAAGAGCAAGACCCAGGTACCTGAAGGTATCCGACGACGTAAAACCAAGCTCTACCGACTCTTCGAGATGCTCTACCGCCAGATCAAGATAGAATCGCCCTTTATGATAATACGCTTTTCCCAGAACGTAATGAATTTTCCCCTCCTCGGGAGGGGAATCGAGTACCAACAGTTTTCTTAAATTTATAATCGCTTTGTCGAAAAGAGGTATTTGATCTTCCGGACTGTATTGATTAGCCCCGCGATAAAAAAAAGCAAAGCCGTTATACAGCAGATGCCGGGCCGAAAGCGGTTCTTCTTCGAGCACCTCCGCGCACTTTTCGTTTATAGAGACGTAATCTTTCTGTTCCCAGAGTTTATCTATGCTTGTGTCTTCTTCTTCTCCTCCGGAATCTCCCTCGTCGGTCCCTCTCTCTGCAGACTCCTGCTCCCCCTCATCTGAGGAGAAGAAGGAGAGCTTGTTGGTAAAAAAGAGTAAGCCCGCTGCTCCGACCGCAGCACACAGGAATACGACAGAAACAATGCGAACTCTTTTTCTTCGCCGTGCTTTTCTGCCGGACTTTTCTGAAAAGCTGAAACGATCTCCAGGCAACTGCATACTCTTCTTGACCTTCTTCCTGTATCAATCATCCCGATTTACCCACGGGAATAGGGCTAAAAAAAAAGAGCAGACCTGTAAGCCGGGTTCTGTCTTGGACGGCCATCTATCTTTGGAATACCGTTACCGGTACCCCTTTAGCAGTCAACCCGCAGCCATCAGGCGGACCACCCGGCCGCTGCTCGACTTTGCTCCCGGTGAGGTTTGCCGTACCTGCACCGTTACCGGTGCAGTGGTGGGCTCTTACCCCGCCTTTTCACCCTTACCCCGGCGCACTATCCGAGGATAATGCGCCGGGGCGGTATATTTTCTGCGGCACTCTCTATAACACCCCTGGAAATACCACAGGTGTCTCCGGGGATTACCCGGCACCGTGTCCTGCGGAGCCCGGACTTTCCTCCGGCATATAACGCCGGCGGCCGCCCGGTCTGCTCTACTATTCCACTTCTATCTCACTTTCAAGTTCTTCCGGAGATATAATATCCGAAAGACTTCCTGTCTCCTCTTCGCTTACCTGCTCCTCCGTCTCGATATCTCCCTCATAAAAGAGAATACGGCTGCAGTAAGGACAAAAGAGAATATCTTCTCCGTTTCGTACATCGTTTACAAACTGAGCGGGAAGCTGCATGTGACAACCCGTACACACCGAATTATTTACCGGGACGATTCCAAGCCCGGCTTTACTTCGGATTATCCGTTCGAACTTGAAGAGTATACTCTCATCGAGCCCCGGTATTATCTCCTGTTCCTGCTCTTCGAGGGTCTTGAGCTCTTTACGCTTCTCT
Source organism: Spirochaetaceae bacterium (assembly GCA_046539925.1). Taxonomy (GTDB): domain Bacteria; phylum Spirochaetota; class Spirochaetia; order DSM-16054; family Sediminispirochaetaceae; genus CAYFVU01. The sequence continues at coordinate 8,503 of JBKHFZ010000098.1, read as the reverse complement.
TCATTCTCCGACTCTATCTTCTCCTGCTCCGCTTTAAGCTCCTCTTCCTGAACCTGAATCATTTTTTCTTCTTTACCGAGGGACTCCTTGAGCTCTTCGAGGAGTTTCTCCTCTTTGAGCATCTCCTTTCGAAGGTGCTGCTCCTTTTCCGTGGCGTCGTTTATCTCTTTATCGAGGGCTTCATACTCTCTTTGGGTAGTAATGAGATCCATCTGCTTCTCATACTCCTCCCTCTGACGTTCGGCATCCTCGAGGCGAATCCTTATGTGACGGATACGCTCTTCCGCCTCTTCTACCTGGGTATTCTTGTCTACATAACTCTTCTTGAGTCTGTTCAGCAATTCGGTTTTTGTATGCAGAAGCTTGGGGACCTCTTCAATTTCCTGCTCTATTTGGAATTTCTTCGATAGAACGTCCTGCAGGGTCCTCAGCTTGTCAAATACTTCCTGCATCATAATGTACAACTCCTTTCCGGGATAATTATCAATTATCTATATAATCTTTAAGACGTCTGCTCCGCTTTGGATGGCGGAGTCTCCTCAAGGCTTTTGCCTCGATCTGCCTAATTCTCTCTCTCGTTACATTAAAGTAGAGCCCTACCTCTTCGAGGGTAAGAGAGTACCCGTCTTCCAATCCGAACCGCATCTTGAGCACTTCCTGCTCTCTGGGAGGCAGGGTGTAGAGTACATCCTGCAACTGTTCCTGCAAAATAGTAAAGGCGGTTTGGTTTGAGGGATTCTCCACATCCTTGTCCTCTATAAAATCTCCGAGAAGAGAATCCTCCTCCTCCCCTATGGGGGTTTCCAGAGATATCGGCTCGCGGGCAACGTTTTTTACGGATTTAACTCTGAGCACAGACCACCCCAGTCTCTCGGCAACCTCTTCGTCCCCCGGTTCACGGCCGAGGACCTGCATGAGCTGCCTCGATTCTCTGACTACCTTGTTTATCTGCTCTATCATATGAACAGGCACCCTGATAGTACGTGCCTGATCCGAAATTGAACGTGTTATCGCCTGTCGTATCCACCAAGTTGCATAGGTGCTGAACTTATACCCCTTGCGGTATTCAAACTTCTCTACCGCTTTTATAAGGCCGATATTTCCCTCCTGAACAAGATCGAAAAAATGGAGACCCCTGTTTGTATATTTTTTTGCAATGCTCACAACCAGTCTAAGGTTTGCCTGTATCAGCTTGTCCTTCGCACTCTTCATGAGATGCTTTCCCCGGGCTATCTCCTTGGATTCTTCGAGGATTTTATCTATACTCTCCTCAAACTCAATCTCGATATTCCGGAGTTTCTTGTCGTTCATCTGTATCTGACGAATCTTCTCTTTTATCTCATCTGCAGAGAGTTTTAAGCGCTCCTCTATCTGCCGGCGGCTTTCGTTTACCGCCAACCCACGCCCCATGGTACGGAGTTCTTTCGAACTGCTCACACCGAGTCTGTGTTCTATTTTTGTCTGCTCGTTCTGATACTTGTGAATTTTTCTTTCGGTGTTCAAAAATTTATCCGAAAGATAGACAATTTCCTCCTGCTGGAGATCTATCTTCCTCATCTCTTTTAGCAGTTTTTCCCGTCTGTTTTTGATAGAGTCTTCCGAGAGGAGGTCTTTCCCCGCGGCTACTACCTGTTTTTTCTGTTCGATGTAGTCTCTTAGAGAAGATTGGATCTCCTTTAAACTCTCTCTGTAGTACTGGTTGAGTCTCCGCCTCTCGGCGAGTATTTCGGATATCTCTTTTTTGGAAAGCTCCATGTCCCTGGGATCCACTTTGGAGAAGGCCTTTTGCATTATGTCGTACATCTCGGGTATAAGCATTCCCGTTTCATGGATGACCCCCTTTATAATGTTCTCTCCCTCTTCCATCTGCTTGGAAAGACGAACTTCCTCCTCTGCCGTGAGAAGGTTTTCTTTTCCTATCTCCCTGAGGTAAAGACGAATAGGATCATCTACCGCAGACTCTTTGTCGCCGTATACGACTTTTTTCTTGCCGTGGGATCGAGATTTCTCCTCCTCTTCGGCCTCAGGAGCTTCATACTCTTCTTCCGTAAAGGCATCCGTCTCTTCGGTTTCGGCGTCTTCGAGGGAAATCTCCGACTCTTCTTCTAATTTAACATTGTTTTTCTCGAGCAAGCTGATTACCTCTTCTATTTTATCGGAATTTACAATTGAATCCGGGAGAAAATCGTTTACTTCATCGTAGCTGACCCGTTTCTTTGATCGCGCATATTCGAGCAGTTTTACAACAGAAGGTTCTGTCTCAAGTTCAGTCATTACATGTTTCCCTTCAATCGTTTAAGTTCTTCATCTATATACATCTTTTCGGACAGAAGATCTCTTCTCTTTTCTGTCTCCGACCCCTCTTTATCTATACGACTCATTTTTTGACGGACCTCCTTGCGCCTCTCTTCGAGGCTTCTGATTTTAATTTTTCGCACTCCGTCTTTTATAATTTGTTCTGCATTTATGGAAAACTCTTCGGATACCGCTTTGCTGTAAACAAGACTCCTCAACCCCTCGTTTTCAATACGCCCGACAATTGATTCGACATCCCCCTCATCGTTCCTGAAAGCCTCTTCCATTGCTATGTAGAGTTCTCGTGCTCTCTCGTCCTTAAGGTGTCTTACCTCAAGATCTCTCCGCACGACGGGAAAATAACGGCTGTGCGCTGCGGCGGCGAGCATAAGAAACAGGTCAGTGCCTATTTCCCTATCCTTTTTATCGACGGCTTCCTGACCTTTATAATGAGTTGTTTCATTATAAGAGTGAACATCGTAATCACTCTGCACAGCATCGGTGGTAATATCCAATACTTCTGCCAAACGGCGAATATACTCCTGCCTCCTCACCTCCGAACGTACGCTTTTCAAGTACCCCGACACGGCGGAAACAACCCTGCTTTTTTCCTCGGGCGAATTTTTGCCGAGTCTTTTTACTGCAGAATCTATAAGGTACTCAAAACTATTTATAGTGTATTTTAACATATATTGCAACGATTCTGAACCCTCATTCGCAAGAATATCTGCGGGGTCTTTTCCACCCTCCGGGATAACAACCGAACAGTCGAGGCCGGCTTTCTCGCAGACCTCGATTGCCCTTACCGCAGCCTCCCGTCCCGCCCGGTCATCATCAAATATCAGTACCGCCCTATCGGAGTACCTTTTTAGCACTCTCCCCTGCTCCTCGGTTAATGAAGTGCCCAAGGGCGCGACGGCCCTCGGAATTCCCGCATCAAAGAACGCAATTACATCGAAGTACCCCTCGACAACCAGCACCTCCCTGCTTCTACGGATCTCCTTTGCCCCCTCGTAGAGCCCGAAGAGGGTGGTTTTCTTTCTATACAGCTCCGTATCTGGTGAATTTATATACTTGGGATCTCCTCCATCCAGACTCCTTCCTCCGAATGCAACCACCTTTCCGTTGGTGCGGCGAATCGGAAAAACCAATCTTCCCGAAAAGAGGGATATCTCCGGATATCTTCTGGAGAAAAGCCCCGATTTGGCAAGAAAGGGGGGGGAGTAGTTTTTCTTTCTTAAAAAACCGTAGAGCCACCTTCTGTCCTCCGGAGAGTATCCAAGGCCGAAGAGCTCCTCGGTCTCTTCACTTACCCCTCTCTCTTTAATGTAACTCCTCGCCTTCTCCCCCTCCTTTCTGGATACGAGAAAATAGCGGAACATTTTATGTGTCCTCTCGTACAGTTCCGATAACGCCTGCTCCTCTGTACCGGTCTCCGATTGCTCGGCACTCTCCAGGGAAACACCGGCTCTCTGCGCCAGCAGCTGCACTGCTTCTACAAAGGATATATGTTCCACCTCCATTAAAAAGGTAAACACACTACCCCCCTTGTGGCAACCGAAACAGTAAAATAGATTCTTCTCCGGGGCAACAGAAAATGAGGGAGTCTTCTCCGAATGGAAAGGGCACAAACCCCAATAACGGCTCCCCTTGTTCTCCAGGGTTACATAGTCGGAGACGACATCCGCAATATTGATCTTGTCGGATATCTCCTGCAGTGTTTTTTCCGGTATACGCGCCATAATCCTTACAAGACTCTTCTACTGTTTAATATAGAGACGGTACGCTTCATTGTGCTCCGAGAGATTCCTGGTAAAAGTATGTCTTCCGTCTTCCGGATCCATAAGAAGGAAAAAGAGGTAGTCCGTCTCCTCCGGGTGAAAAGCCGCATCCAGGGCTACTCTGCCGGGGGCGGCTATGGGCGAGGGTGGAAGTCCGCCGGTCTTATACGTATTAAACTCGGAATCTATCTCCAGATCGGCATAGCTGAGCCTCTCCGGATGTTCTCTTCCCTCCTCCTCGGTAAGGGCATATACTACGGTTGCACAGCTCTGCAGCTGCATTCCCCTCTCTATACGATTATAAAAAACCGAAGCAATTTTAGAGGCCTCTTCTGCCGAACGGTACTCCCTCTCCACTATCGAGGCAATAGTGACTTTTTCATACAGCTCTTCCGGGGTGTACTCTTTATAGTCCGGCTCTACCTCCTCGAGTTTTTCAAAAAAGGTTCTCACCATATGAGTAACAACCTTTTTTGCGGGATATCCCTGCTGAAAAAGATAGGTATCCGGGTAGAGAAAGCCCTCTAGAGTTTCCACATCCTCTGGAATCCTGTATCTGTCGGAAAGCTCCTCTTCTATCCAGTTGTTCCTGTTCTCTACTGCGACTTCCAGGAACTCTTCTTCTCCGCATACCCCTGCATCTTCCAGACGCACAGCAATTTTAGCCGCGGTAAAACCCTCGGGTATAGAAACCTTGTGAAGTGTCTGCTTTCCTTCAACAATCAGATCGAGGATATCCGTCGTACTCATACCCGGTTTTATATGATAATAGCCGTTTTTGATTGTACTGTCCGCTTTCTGTATTCTCGATATAGCCATAAGCAGGTACCTGGAGTGTATCAACCCCCTCTCCTCGAGCTCCATCGACACCGAGGAGAGGCTTCGACCCCCTTCTATGTGCAACACTGCGCCATCGGAGGGAATACTCTCCGAAGGGCGGTTATACAGGAAAAGTGCGGTAGCTATACCTGCCGCCAACAGCACGGCTGTCAGAAGAACCGCCGCGGTTATTTTAAGCAATTTACTCATAGGCCCAGTTAACTCTTGCCCTCCGGCTTATTCTCGTTCGAGTATAAATTCCACCCTTCGGTTCTTCCATCTATTATCCTCGTCGCTGTGCGGCACCAGGGGTTTACTGCCGCCGACCCCCTCGGTTGCAAGACGGTTAGCAGGTACATCCCGTTCCACAAGAGCTTCCTTTACTCGCTCAGCCCTGTCCCTTGAAAGGGGTATAAGCTCTTCCTCCTGCTCTTCCTCGGCCAGCTCTTCGTTATACCAACGGGTGATAACCGCGTGTCCCTCTATGGTTATCTCGTAACGCCGGTACTTTTTGAGTATCTCCGCGATTCTGTCCAAAACGTACCTGTTTCTCGCCGCAATTTCTGCATCCTCCTCCACAAATTCTGCCAAATTCGGTTTGAAGTTGATGTTTGCAATTTTTATCTTAAGTACACCATCTTCCCGAACGACCAGCACATCTACCGGTATCTCGCCACGGAGGGTTCTGGTGTTGAGAAGCTCGTCCGTTACCGTGAGTTCATAGGGATAATCCATTGCCGAATAGACGAGCTCGCCCTCATCGGAACGCCCGTCCCAGATAATTTCTTCCGCTGGAGAACCGCTGCCGCCGTAGGTCTTGAACTCTCTGTTTTCAGGGTCGTAGATGGTAAAGCTCCATTCGCGTACGGGATTTTTGTCTTCGACATCGATGTGTATCGTCAACTCGTCGTCCACTCCGTCGTCATCCGGCGAGAAGGGCTTGGGAGATAACTCTACATTCGCTTTGGGCGGGGTAACATCGAGAACAAAGGGGAGGGACTCCGCCTCAGGTCGGTTTCCCTTTTCGTACACTACTCCAAAACGTGCGGTGTAGCGTCCCTCTACATATTCACCGTCTTCGTTTTTTCCGTCCCATATAATTTGTCTGGGAATCCGTTTTTCTCCTTCGAACCTCTTCTGCACGTTCCCCGCTATGGTGCCTATCTCGAGATACCAGCTCTCCACTCCTTCCTTGAGGTTTACAATGGTAGAAAAAGCTATCTCCTCAAAATTGCCGTCCCCGTTTGGCGCAAGCTTGTCAGAATCTGCGGTTACAAAAATATTGGTCCCCCGAGTGTCCACGGTTATCGGTTCACTGCTCTCTTCGGTTCTGTTACCCGCTTCGTCTTCTGCGGAAATTCTGTATATGTACTCTCCGTCGGGGGCTGTGTTACCCGCATCGTCGGTACCGTCCCAGGTGTAGTTGCCCGGTCTGCCCTTCCAGAAAGCTGTAGCCACGGTTTCTCCTTCTTCATCGAGGAGCTCTCCCTGCCATAAATCCTCTCTACTGCCCTCCTGTTTGATAACTACGTTATCCCTGTGACCGTCTCCGTCGGGAGAGAACAGACCGTACTCCGCTTCTATCTCGACAGCAGGGTACTCCGTATCCACAGCAAAGGTTCCGTAGGAGGCCTCCTCTATGGTGTGGCGATACTCTACCCGTATTTCCGCACGGTACTCTCCGTCGGGCACCACATCTCCATCTTCATTCCGTCCATCCCAGACAATCCTCTCCGGAACTCTTCTTGTTCCCTTAAAAGTACGTACCGGTTCGGAATCGTCGTCGGAATCTGCCGGATAAATTGAGAGAGTATAGTCTACTACATCTTCGTCCACCTCGAGTTTAGGCTCTATATAGAGCTCGTCTTTTACACCGCTGTTGTTTGGAGAAAAAGCGGTCTTGTCAACCGAGAGAAATACCGGAGTCTCCTTTGTGGTTAGCTCAAACCGTAATCTCCGGGATTCTCCTCTGTTGCCGGCCCTGTCCTCCGCGTATACCTGGTAGTAGTATGAATCGCTGTCCTCCGCGAGGGAACCGTTATCGGTTCTCCCGTCCCAAGACAGTTTCGATGGGGCTTTCTCAATCCACTTGTGTGTTCGTACCTTGGTAATGTTTCCCTCTTCGTCTTCCCTGCTTATGGTCCCGTACCACACTTCCTCTACCGAGGTCTCCTGGTTAAAGGTAATAGTGTCCCTAAATCCGTCGCCGGTAGGGCTAAAAATGGTGGTGTCCGCATTTATTGATACCGAGGGGGGGGTAACATCCAGGGTAAAACGCGGAGACTCGGCGGAGGGCTTATTTCCGTTACGGTACAGCACTTCCACCCTTGCCCTGTACTCTTCCTCCGGCAACACTTCTCCATCGTCTCCTCTCCCATCAAACACTATGGGCTGTGGGGGAGCATCACTGCCGCTGAAACTTCTTTTCACATTGCCGTCGATATCACGAATTTCTATATCCCATCGCACAACACCGGTACCCTCCGGCACTTCGGGTGTAAGGGTAACGGTGTCTCTTCTCCCGTCTCCATTGGGAGAAAAATGAGACCTGTCGATTTTGAGCGAGACCGGTGTCTCTTCGGTATTTTTTACAATATTGCCGTACTCGGCAGACCCTTTGTTTCCCCCTCGATCGGTAGCCTCGATTTTATACACGTAGACTCCGTCGGGTACAAGTATACCCTCGTCGTCCGTACCGTCCCACTCGAACGGTTCCGGCTGCGAGTTGCGCCACCTGTAGGTGCGAACCGTTTTTCCCGAGGCATCATCTATACGCCCCTCCCACAGCCTCTCTTTTGACCCTCTCTGTTCTATGGGGAGGGTATTCTTTACGCTGTCTTCGTTGGGGCTGAAAATCCGCTCCTCCCTCGGCTTCTCTTCTATATCCACTTTTGGAGGAGTTGTATCCACATATACGCTGTAGGTGTCGCTGGTAGCTGTGTTGCCGTTGTCGTCTACCGCCCTTACGTAAAAATTGTACAAACCGTCGGGGGCCGTCTCTCCTTCGTCGGTGTTTCCGTTCCATCTTATGGAATCAGGAATGTCGACTCCCTCTTTTATGGAAAAAAGATTTCTAAAAAAACCGCCGATTGACCTTATCTCCGGTCTGCTCTCCTTGTTTTTTATTGTTCTTACAGGATTCCCATCCTCGTCGACTACCACAAAGGCAAATTCCTGGATATATCTTCTCTCCGCTATCTCCAGGGGAAACTCGAGGGTATCCTGTACGCCGTCGTTGTTGGGAGAAATATATATCTGGGCATCGGGAGGTAGTGTATCCTGATACTCCTGCTCACTCTCCTCTCCAGAATTCTCGCCGGTGTCGGTATCTTCGCCGGTGTCGCCGTTTTCCTGGTCTCCGCCGTTTTTCTCTTGTTCGATCTCTTGTTCCGCTTCTTTATCCTTCTCACTGCCGTCCTGCACCCTTCGGATAAGTCTCTTCTCTTTTCCTGCCGTACCCTTTACCTCAACGACGGACCCGCGTTTTTCGGAGCTGTTTTGCATTTTGGCCTGTTCAGCTTCCTCCCGTGTTTCTCCACCGTCCTCCTCGCCATCCTCTGACTCGGAGTCCTCTGACTCGGAGTCCTCCCCAGACTCATCCGAACCCT
>JBKHFZ010000097.1:0-10441 GCA_046539925.1 Spirochaetaceae bacterium | reverse complement strand
AGATGGGGAATCTCCCCGGGAAGAGGAGAAACCGGAAGCCTTCCGGGTGGACGAGCACATTATAGAGCGGGTAGTTGCAAAGATGGCAAAGATTCCCGAGCGGCAGGTATCCTCCCACGAGGCGGAAAAACTTCGGGACCTCGGCAAGGATATAAAGAGCAGGGTGTTTGGCCAGGACCTCGCGGTAGACACCGTGGTAAACGCGGTTAAGCGGGCCAGGGCAGGCTTTAGAAATTCCGACAAACCGGTGGCCAACCTCTTGTTTGTCGGGCCCACGGGTGTGGGAAAAACGGAGCTCGCCAGGAGCCTCTCCGAGGTGCTCGGCGTGGAGTTGACGCGATTCGACATGAGTGAGTATCAGGAGAAACACACCGTGAGCCGTCTGGTGGGTTCTCCTCCCGGATATGTGGGATACGAGGAGGGGGGCCTCTTAACCGATGCCGTGCGAAAGCAGCCCCACACGGTTCTTCTGCTCGACGAGATAGAGAAGGCACACCAGGACATTTTTAACGTACTTTTGCAGATAATGGATTATGCCACCCTTACCGACAACAGCGGCCGCCGGGCGGATTTTCGCAGCGTAGTGCTCATTATGACGAGCAATGCCGGGGCGAGAGAGATGGACAAACCTCTTATCGGTTTTGGAGGTCAATCCGGAGGAGAGGGCGCTGTAAACGAGGCGGTACAGCGAATCTTTAGCCCGGAGTTCCGCAACCGTTTGGACAAGGTGGTTACCTTTAACCGATTGCCCGAGGAAGTGGTGCTGCAAATTGTGGATAAAGAGATCCGGGAGTTCGAAGAGCAGCTCCATGAGAAGGGTGTTACTCTCGAGGTAACGGATAATGCCCGGCGCTGGTTTGCACAGAGGGGTTACTCCTCGGAGTTCGGGGCGCGGAATATCTCCCGTCTGGTTCAGGAAAAGATCAAGGATTTCTTTGTAGATGCCGTCCTCTTTGGGGACCTTCAGTCGGGAGGTCGGGCGGTAGTCGACGAAAAGAACGGAGAGATTGCAATTCAGGCCTATGGAGAACAGTAGTCTCCCCTACTTTGACGAAAATACTTACGTTCAGTTTCCCCCTGTAGACAGGGCGAATGAGTACGGAATTGTCGCTGCGGAGGGTAATCTTAGTCCCGGTATGCTTCTCTCCGCTTACCGACAGGGCATTTTCCCGTGGTACGACGAAGACAACCCAATTCTGTGGTGGAGCCCCGATCCCCGTTTTGTACTTTTCCCTTCACAGCTCCATATCTCCAAAACGATGCGGAAGACCCTCCGCAGGGGAGATTTTTCCGTTACCGTGGACACCGATTTCTCCTCTGTAATAAGGAGTTGTGCCGAGATACCCAGGCGCCATGAGTCGGGAACATGGATACTCGATGAGATGCAGGAAGGCTACAAACGACTTCACTCTCTGGGCTATGCCCACTCGGTTGAGGTATGGAAAGAGACCTCGGGAGATGAGGGGAGGGGAAAAGAGCCGGTAGGTGGACTCTACGGAGTAAGCTTGGGTTCTATCTTTTTTGGAGAATCCATGTTTTCCCGGGTGTCCAATGCCTCAAAAACAGGGTTTATTCTGCTTGCCGCCGCGCTCCATGAGCACGGTTTTACCTGTATAGATTGTCAGGTATATACAGACCACCTCTCCCGGCTTGGGGCGCAGGAAATTCCTCGGGAGGAGTACATGAATTTACTCTCCCGTGCCCTTACCAAAGAGACTGTTCGGGGTTCATGGAATACGTGGCTCGACTTGGAAGAGCTGCGCCGCCGGCGGTTTGGAAGCGGTTCAAAAGGCGGGTAAATTACCCAAGCTTTGAACCATTCTGAAACCGCCGCGGCGGTTTTGTATCATCCCTCTCAATAAAAGGGACTGCCCCCGATAAATTCCCGGAGGATCGAGTGTTCCGGCACGAAGGTACTCGGAATGGGAGAGAAATTCTCAAGAAACGAGAGCAGCCTCTTCGCCTCGTTAAATACCTTGTCGTAGGGTTTTACCGTATTAAGAAGAGGCTCGACATAGGGCTTTAGCACCGAGAGTTCGTAGTCGAGGGCCGAATTAAAAGCTGTATCCGCATTGTTCTGGAAGGGAAAGATGTTCTTGTTTTCCCCTCGACGCACCGAATCCCACATATTAAGCGTTGCAAGAGCGGAGTTTCCCCGGTACTGATGGTCCCTGACAATACGCCTTATAAGACGGTTATCCGTAGTGGAAATACGGTTGTGGTCGTCGAGGTTAAGCTGGGTTAGCGCGGATATATATACCTTGAATTTGTCCTTTTCCGGAATTTCCGGAGTAAGATCAGGATTCAAGCCGTGAATCCCCTCTATAAGCAGGATGCTGCGGTTTGAGAACTGGAGTCTTCTGCCGGACTCTTTGGGACGCTGCACGACAAAATCGAAAATGGGTATCTCCACCTCCTCTCCCGCAAAAAGGGAGAGAAGATGAGAGTTGAGCAAATCCACGTTAAGGGCGTTGAGATTTTCAAAATCCGGTTTGCCCTCCTCATCGACAGGGGTCTCATCCTTCGAAAGAAAGTAGTCGTCGAGTCCTATTATAACCGGGTTAAAACCCAGTACCCGCAGCTGAATAGCCAAGCGGTGGGTAAAGGTCGTTTTCCCCGATGAGGATGGCCCGGCAATAAGAACAACCTTTACCGTCTCTCTTTTGTCATAGACGGCGTCTGCAATTTGCGATATTTTCTTCTCGTGCAGCGCCTCCGCGACCTGGACAAAGGGGCGGATTTGCCGCTTCTCCACCATATCATTCAGAGAACCGGCGCAGTTAATTCCCAGAATTTTCCCCCATGCCTTGTACTCCTTAAAAATTGAAAAAAGAATGGGATTGTCCGTAAACTCGGAGATGCGGTCGGGAGTACGGGATTGGGGGAAGCGAAGCAAAAAGCCCGGGGCGTAGTTTCGCAGTTCGAAAATAAAAAGCAGGGAGGTGTTCTGCAGCAGCGGCTCGTAGGAGATATCGATAAAATCGCCGCAGACGTATATGGGAATTTTGGAGTCGTTGCGAAACCTCAGCAGTTCGGTGGTTGCGGTAAGCCCCTCCTTTCGGAGATGTTCGAGGGCCTCACTGTATGAGGTGACCCTGCGCCGTATGGGAAGATGAGCATCTGCAAGCTCTTTCATTCGCCCTTCGAGGGCTCTAATATCCTTCTCCGGGACTTCCGCCATTCCCTCGTAGTAGTAGTAAAAACCGTCTCCCAGGGAGTGGCCGATAATGAGATGACGCTCGGGGAAGATTTCCGAGGAAGCCATAGCAAGAAGAAAACAGAGGGATCGACGGTAGATGCGGTTACCGTAGGGGCTGTAGAGGTGTACAGGCTCCACCTCGGCGTTGATCTCCACCTTGAAGGATAGACTAACCAGTTTATTATTCACCATGGCCGCTACCACGGGGTTTTCCTTGTTACTCTCGTCTTTTGCCCCCAATATTGCTTCTACCCTTGTACCGTAGGGGTAAACCGCTTTTACGCCTTCCGGCAGGGTAATGGTAACTTCCTGCATTTTTCCCTTCTCCCTGGAGTCTATTTTAGTGTGGTATTAATAAGTCTGTCCACCTCGCTTTTTGTAAGAGGACGCGAAACAGTTATCTCGTCTCCCTCCTTCGGCTGAACAGTGGGCCTGTCTCTATAGGGTTCGTCTTTTTCGTTAGCCAGAAGGCGGATTATGGGGTGTTTTGGCGCCTTTGGGTCGGTTTTTATAACCAAACCCTTAGCCCCGTTGGAGAGTTGTACGTAGGTTCCGAGAGGAAAGATGGAGAGAGTAAATACCAGGGCCTGGAGGACCTTGTTATCGTATCTTTTTCCCATCGATTTTATGAGGTCCATAATGCTCGTATGCCCGTCGTGCTCTTCTCTAAAGGGTCGTTTGGAAGTGGATGCGGCATAGGAGGATGCCACCCCCAGTATTTTGCCGTAAAAAGAGATGTCGTTGCCCTTCAGTTTTCTCGGATACCCCGTTCCGTCTATATACTCGTGGTGTTCCAGCACGGCAAGGGCTACCGGATTGGGAAAGTCCAGGGCCTTGAGTACCTTAAAACTGATAACGGGATGGGCAATAATTGTCTGCCGCTCCTTCTCCGAAAGTTTCCGGTCGTGCTGGTATATCTCCGGGGGAATGCGCAGCATTCCTATCTCATGGAGCAGCGAGGCGGTTCCCAGCTCGATCTGTTTGTGCGGGGGGAGTTTTATAAAGTCGGCTATTGCAAGTGCAATAAGGGTCGTTTTAACCGCGTGGGTGACGATGTAAGGAACATCGATTTGTGAAATCCTTTGAGAGTCTATGCCAAGGAGAAAGCGTTTCTGGCTTTTCAGTTCGTTCATCATCTCCTTTACAATGTCGATAACCTCGTTCTGGTTAATTGTCCCGTTTTCCTGAAAGGTATCGAATACCTTGTTCGTGGTTTCCACCAGCTGTAAAAAGAGTTTGTCCGCCTTCTCTACAGCCTCTTTTTCCCTAATGTCCTCGTCAATGTTGGTGGAGCCCTCTTCCATACCGGAGGTGTCTCCGCTTCCGGGAGGACCGGAGCTCGGAAGACCGTTTGTGAGGACGTGGGAATAGTTCCACTTTTTAAGCCTCTCTAAAAGCGGGCCCTTCAAGGGAATTTCGGGAGTAGTGAGAATGTAGTTTTCGTCCAGAAACACCGGACTGTCTATATAGGTGTTCTCCTCTATTTGCGCTACAGAAACCTTCTTCATAATTGTATTACCGTTGACCCCTCCGTAAGAGATAGAGTACAATCCCTCACATATATTATAGGGGTAAACGGCTTGAAATTTAAATTAATTTTTTTCCTTTTTAACACAATTATTCTGCTTTCTTTCATAATCGTCCTTTTAATGCCCTTTTTTCTCCTCGGTCCCGAGTATACACGGACCTTTTGGAGTTCTTCGTGGTATCTGCCTGTTGTCTTTTTTGTGGTAATTGCCCTCATCGACGGCTATTTTATCGCCCATTGGCGGCTCCTCTCTCTCTTGGAGGAGGAGAACTGGACGGGACTTGTTGAGTACCTGGAAGAGCAGTGTATACAGCGCGGGCGCCTTGGAACACAGTTTGTTCGGACACTCATTAACGCCTATTTTATTACCGGCGCTGTAAGCAGAATAGAGGAGCTGGAGAAGGTGGTAAGGGAGAAGAGACCGAAGCTTCTCCACAAATTCGCCCTTCAGTTTGGTGTTCCCAGGATGCTCCACAATAATCCTGACGATATGGTAAGTTTTTTTGGGGAGTACAAGAATCGGCGGCATCCGAAGAGACTGTGGATCAGGTTCCTCTATGCTTTCGGTCTTTTGATGAAGCGGGAAAATATCGACGGGCGCGAGGAGCTGCTGGAGGTTGCAAAGGAAGTAAAGAGCCCGATTCTGAGCCTTGTGTCTATTTATACCCTCGAGCCTTTCAGAACCATAGACGACGAAGTTCTCACCTTGGTGGACCGTAAAAAGAGTGAGTTGAGCTCCCGTTTTTCGAGGGATGCCCTCGAGAAAGAGATGAGTAAAGAGAGGGAAAATGTAGTCGTGGTTATACTCGGTAAACTCATCGGCGATGCCCTCGACTGGCTATACGGGACGGATAGTCAACAGGAAAGGGATACGCAACAGAAACAGGAGACACAACAGGAGGAGACTGAATGAGCGTAAGAGTACGATATGCTCCGTCTCCGACGGGGCTTCAGCATATAGGCGGAGTGCGGACAGCTCTGTTTAACTACTTTTTTGCCCGAGCGCAGGGGGGAACCTTTATCCTGAGGGTGGAAGATACCGACCAGGAACGCTACGACCCGGAAGCGCTCAAGGATCTCTACGACACCTTTCAGTGGCTGGGGATAGAGGCGGACGAAGGTCCGGAAAGGGGCGGAGAATACGGCCCCTATGTCCAGTCCTCCAGGTTCGACCTCTATAAAAAATACGCCGAGCAGCTCCTGGAGAAGGGGCACGGTTACTACTGTTTCTGCAGCTCCGAACGCCTGACGCAGCTGCGCGAAAGGCAGCAGAAGGAGAAAAAGGCTGTAGGGTACGACAGACACTGCCGCGAGCTGACAGAGGAACAGGTGCGGAAGAACTTTGAGCAGGGGTTAACACCGGTTGTCCGCTTGAAGGTACCCTTCGAGGGGGCTACTTCTTTTCACGACGTGCTCCTTGGGGATGTGAAGAAGAAGAACCGGGATATCCCGGCGGACCCCGTACTGCTCAAGTCCGACGGCTTTCCCACCTACCACCTGGCAAATGTGGTGGACGACCACCTTATGGAGATAAGTCATATTCTCCGTGCACAGGAGTGGATACCCTCGGGTCCTCTCCACGTGCTTCTCTACAAAGCCTTCGGCTGGACACCCCCCGAGTACTGTCATCTGCCGATGGTTATGGGAAAGGACGGCCAAAAACTCTCGAAGCGCCACGGTGCAACCGCGGTGAAGGAGTTTCGTCGGCAGGGATACCTGCCGGAGGCGGTAATAAACTATATTTCCCTTCTCGGCTGGTCCTACGACGACAAACGCGAGTTTTTTACAAAGGAAGAGCTCGAAGAGCTCTTTACACTGGAAAAACTCAACAAAGCTCCTGCGGTGTTCGACTACAAAAAACTCGAGTGGTTTAACGGGCAGTACATTCGGGCAAAAAGCGACAAGGAGCTCGAGGAGCTTCTACTCCCCTACCTGCAAGAGGAGGGGTTGGTGGATGCACCACCCTCTGCAGAGCAGAGAGAAGTTCTGGATAAGATGATGCCCCTTATGAAGGAGAGGCTGCATCTGTTAAGCGATATTGTGGAAATTTCCCGCTTTCTCTTTACGGAGGTGGAGTCCTGGGACGTGGAGACGGCGATACCGAAAAAGATGGACGCGGAGCAGACCCTCGGCGTTCTGCGGGAGGGGAGGAATATAATTGCCTCTATGGAAGAGGTGGATAATGAAAAAACCGAAGAGATGCTCAGGGCCAAGGCGGAGGAACTCGGAGTTAAAATGGGAGCGCTTCTTATGCCGATAAGAGTGGCCGTTACGGGGAGCACTGTTTCTCCTCCCTTAATTGGCTCTATTCGTCTGCTCGGAGTAAAAAAGTCTCTTGAACGTATAGATAATCTGATAAAGACGCTGCAGCGGGAGGTTGACTAATGGCCGAGGTTACGATGGAAAAGATAGTATCACTGTGCAAGAGGCGCGGTTTTGTATATCAGTCGAGCGAAATATACGGAGGACTGCAGGGAGCCTGGGACTACGGGCCCCTTGGGGTAGAACTCAAGAATAACCTTGAACGGTTCTGGTGGCGGGATATGACCCAGCTCCACGATAATATTGTCGGGCTGGATGCCGCTATTATGATGCATCCCAAAGTGTGGGAGGCATCGGGGCATGTGGAGAACTTTTCGGACCCCCTGGTAGACTGCAGGGAGTGTAAATCCCGCTTTCGCGCGGACCATGTGGATCTCTCCGCTCCCTGCCCAAACTGCGGGGCAAAGGGGAGTTTTACCGAGCCGAGGGACTTTAACCTCATGTTCGATACCTATCTTGGACCGGTAAAGGATTCAAACAGCCTTGTATTTTTGCGGCCGGAAACCGCCCAGGGTATTTTTGTAAACTTCAAGAACGTGGTACAGACTACCAGGGTAAAAATCCCCTTCGGCATTGCACAGGTGGGAAAAGCCTTCCGCAACGAGGTAACTACAAAGAACTTTATATTCCGCACCTGCGAGTTCGAGCAGATGGAGATGCAGTTTTTTGTAAAACCCGGCGAGGAGGACAAGTGGTTCGAGTACTGGAAGGACGAGCGTATCAACTACTACCAAAAACTCGGTATCCGCAAGGAGAAACTCAGGTACCATCAGCATGGGCCCGACGAACTGGCCCACTACGCCAAGGATGCCTTCGACATTCAGTTCGAATTTCCCATGGGATGGCAGGAGTTGGAGGGGGTCCACTCCCGGACCGACTTCGACCTCTCACGGCACCAGGAGTTTTCTAAAAAAGATCTTACCTACCTCGAGGATCAGACAAAAGAGCGGTACGTTCCCTATGTAATAGAGACCTCCGCCGGGCTCACCCGGACGGTACTTATGGTCCTCTCCGACGCCTACGAGGAGCAGGAGCTCGAAGACGGAGAGACGCGGACGGTGCTCCACTTCCATCCAAAGGTTGCTCCGGTAACCGTAGCGGTGCTGCCCCTGGTAAAAAAAGACGGAATAGCCGAACTTGCCCGGGATATAGAGAAGGGTCTGCGGGAGGATTTTGCCACCTTCTACGATCAGTCGGGGGCAATAGGACGCCGGTACCGACGTCAGGACGAGATAGGTACTCCCTTCTGCGTAACTATCGACTACGATACAAAAGAGGACAACACGGTTACAATCCGCTACCGCGATTCGATGGCCCAGGAGCGTGTTCCCGTAGGGGAGCTTGCCGAGAGGATTCGAAAGGATATTAAGGAGTACAGGAGAAGCCAGGATGGAAAAAGCCCTGAAGGAGCTTGAGGCTCGAGGATTTATTCAGCAGTGTACCGATATAGACAAACTCAGCGAGGTAATGGAGTCCGAAGAGGTAAGTATATACGTGGGGGTGGACCCAACCGGTAAAAGTCTGCACGTCGGACATATGGTGCCCATATTTGCCATGGCTCATCTCCAGAACTGTGGCCACCGCCCCTTAATTATTGCCGGCGGCGGTACCGGACTTATCGGCGACCCATCTGGAAAGACGGAGATGCGGAAAATTCTTTCGGTAGAGGAGATACGGGAGAATACCAGGATGATAGGCGAGCAGGTTGCAAAGGTGGTACACCTCGATGGAGAGAAGGGGATACTGCTCAACAACTACGACTGGCTTGGAAAGCTCAACTATATTGAGTTTCTTCGGGATATAGGGCGCCACTTTTCGGTAAACCGAATGCTCAGCTTTGAGGGGTATAAGCAGCGTCTAGAGCGGGGTCTCTCGTTTATAGAGTTTAACTACCAGCTTCTGCAGGCCTACGACTACCTCGTCCTTAACAGAGAGTACAACTGTAAACTCCAGATAGGCGGAGACGACCAGTGGGGCAATATCGTCGCCGGTATAGACTTGATCCGCAGGATGGAGGGAAGGGAGACCTACGGGCTTACCTTTCCTCTGGTTACCCGGGCGGACGGAAAAAAGATGGGCAAGTCGGAGAAGGGGGCGGTTTTTCTCGACGGAGAGCTGTTTAGCCCCTACGAGTTCTTCCAATACTGGAGAAACGTAAACGACGCCGATGTAGGCCGGTTTCTCAAACTCTTTACTTTTGTCCCCCTCGAGGAGATTGCGGAGTTGGAGTCCCTGGAGGGACAGGAGATAAACAGGGCTAAAGAGCGGCTCGCATTTGAACAGACAAAAATT
Organism: Spirochaetaceae bacterium; assembly: GCA_046539925.1. Classification (GTDB taxonomy): domain Bacteria; phylum Spirochaetota; class Spirochaetia; order DSM-16054; family Sediminispirochaetaceae; genus CAYFVU01. The sequence continues at coordinate 1,100 of JBKHFZ010000097.1, read as the reverse complement.
ATCCATGGAGAGGAGGAGGCGGAGAAGGCCCGAGATGCCTCTAAAGCCGCCTTTTCGAGCTCCGGTTCCGGTTTGGGTGCCCAGGGGGAATCGATTCCCACTCTCTCGATAGAGCGTTCGGAACTGGAAACGGGGATTAACATCCTCGATCTCTTTGCCCGCACCGAGCTCTGCAGTTCCAAAAGCGACGCCCGAAGACTGGTAAGCCAGGGGGGAGCCCGGATAAACGAAAAGAAAATTGACGATATAGAGACGGTAATAGACGAGAGCTACCTGGAAGAGGATACTCTGGTGCTGCAGGCGGGAAAAAAGCGGCACTATCGGATAATAACTGACTAAAGGAGGCCGACGATGCGACGATTTTTAATGATTCTCATTATAGCGCTGTGGGCAGCAGCAACGCTGGCCGCTGGAGGGTCCCAGGAGAGGCCCTCCGGTACTCCCGAGAAGAGCGGAGAGAAGGGCGAGGCCATCGAGAAGCAGACCGAGAAGAGAACCGGCGAGGGCGTACAGGACGAATCCGAGGGGGAGCCCGAGGAGGGGACTCAAGCCCAAAAAGCCGTAAAAACGGAAACCCTTACACTGGAGGCGGCGACCCTGAAGGGGCCTTCCGGTTTTGGGATGATACGGATGTTCGAAGAAGCACCCGATCTTGGAGATAATGTGGAAACCGAGTTCCAGGTACTGCCGACTCCCCAGGAGATGGTTACCCGGGTAGCAGGGGGCGAATTGGACTTTGCGGTCTTCCCAACGAATATGGGTGCAAAACTCTACACGGAGGGACCCGGGTACAAGCTCGGCGCGGTAGTTGGACTCGGCTTGCTCTCGGTGGTCTCCAGAGACGACTCTATAGAGAATTGGACGGATCTGAAGGACCGCAGGGTATACTCGATAGGAAAGGGGGCAACCCCCGATTTTCTGTTCCGCTACTTGATGGAGGAAAACGGTGTTGATCCGGAGGAGGAGCTGGACCTCGACTTTTCTGTTAAGAGCGGAGCTCAGCTTGCCCAGCTCCTAATAGGAGAAAAAGGGGATACCGCGGTACTTCCGGAACCCTTTGTTACTATGGTTACCCTTCGTACGGAGGGAGAAGTAGAGGC
>JBKHFZ010000096.1:0-10520 GCA_046539925.1 Spirochaetaceae bacterium | reverse complement strand
CCTCCCGCTCCTGGCCATCAGGAGGGTATTTCTGCCCCCCCTCGGCCAAGAGGAGATATATCGGCATCTGCGTCTGCTCGGGAACACCCTCCGGTGAGGAATACGCACTCTTTTTAGGCACCTCTCCACTTTTATAATCCACCACAGCCGGCCTGCCGTCGAGGGTGGAGATTCGATCTATCCTGCCGGAGAACCCTATGCCCCCGGGTAAATCCACCCAATACTTCTCCTCGGTATCTTCTGCGAGGAAACCGGGAAAGGCTGCGCATTCGGCTTCGGGAAACAGATCGAGCCGCTCTTCGAGGGAGTGCACGAGCCTGCGCCACTCGGGAGGAAAGAGGTCTATCCCAACCTCCTCATACTCTTTTACCCCTTCCGCGAGGGCTTCCCGAAGATGCTCTCTATAGCTCTCCACCCTCTCCGGTTCGTATACTCCCCCCTCCTCGACTATTTTGTTAAAAAAGAGCTGGAAAACCCGATGGGTAAGCATTCCGCCGGTCAAACGATCCTCGTAGACCGCCTCGTAGTTCTTCTCCTCGATCCCGAGAGCATAGGTAAGAAAAAAAGCAAAACCGCAGCCCCTATAGGTATCAAAGCTGTGGGGGGAAAAACGAAAAACATCATTCTTCTTCCGCAGTACCTTAAAGACGGATTTTAGAAGCGGAGGCGATTCTATAAGTCCCTCCGTGTAGTCATGCCCCTTCCTGTCCAGCCCGGTATCCCGTATTCTCCGGTAACCCTCCACCTGCAGGGGATAGAGACGGGAGGGAAAATCGGCAGTTCGGGTCCAGCCTTCCTGTTCGCCTCGGTAGAGGTTAAACCTCGCCCCGCTCTTATCGGGTTTGCCGCGAAGGACCCCTCCCAATGCCCCCGAAACGGATGCATCCGGGGAGAGGAATTCCGCCGGCGGAAGCTGTGGGCCTCCAAAACCTGCATCGCTGCAGCTGCAGAATACTCTGTGTCCGGACTTCATATAAGCTTCGAGAAATGGAGCGGAAAGATCCTTTGACCCTCCGGCAATTCCCCCCCGCCGGTCCTCCCTCAAGAAAGCGAGGCTGTCACACACACAGCGTGTCTCCTCCTGTCCTGCCCCCGCGATAAAATGATACCCGGGATAACTGCCGGCGGCCACTCTGTAGCGATATACAGGAACTCCAGGACCCGAGGCCTTGGGTACATACACCCGCTGGTCGAGAATAGAGAGCCAGAGGGAATAGGGGTCAGAGGCAGATACGGAACCCGGGATGCTCCCGCGGTCCGACGGCTCTTCCCCGTAAAGACGGCTCTCCGCATCCGCTGCTTCCCGCAGCTGCAAAAGGGCGTACTGCAGCACATTTCTCTCCTCCGGTCTCCAGAGGCTGTCCTCGAACCAGGAGGTAAGAAAACCGACCATCTGTGCATTCAGCTCTCCAAAGCTTCTGCTCTTTAGAAGAGCTCTGAGGTCGAAGCTGAACGACTCGTAGAGACCCTTTAACCTCCTCCGGCCGGCCTTTTCCAACTTTACTTTCCAGGGATCATAAAAGCCCTCCGGCCCTTTAAAGGTACGCACACAGGAGTGTTCCACACCAAAAGCTATTATCTCCCTCCACTGCTCGGGTCTGCGCCACGGATAGACAGGGTCGAGGAAGAGATTCTTCATACCCGAGAGAGAGAAACCGCCGTCGGAGAGCTCCTTCAGCTCTCTAAAGAGTCTGCCCACGGGAAAGGAGGTAAGAGGACTGCCGGAGCGGAACTGTATCGGTATGCCCCTCAGCACCGCCCCCTCCCTGAGGTAGGGCATCCAGGAATCGTAGGCGGGAAGAGTAACGGCTATGTCCCCCGGCGCCGTCCCTGCCGACAGAAGGCTTCCAATGGTATCGAGCAGAAACTCCAGCTCTTCCCAGGCGCTCGAAAAGCGCAGGATACCCGTCGCGGGGCCCTCCGCCGCAGCCTCCATAGCCCCCATGGGGTAGACAAAAAAGCCCGCTTTTTCGCTTAACAGATTGCCGTATTCGTCAAAATCCTCTATGAGCTCAGGGAAAAAGATATGACCCTTGCCCGAGATTCCCCGGGGGTCCGGTTCCTGCCAGGAGGGTTCGAAGAGTCCCGATTCGGAGAGAAATCGGGAGTACTCCCGGTAGAGAAAGGTAATATCCCGTATATAGGCTTGCGGAAGGTTCTCCCCTTCCTTTTCGATTAACCCGACTGCCGTCTTTAACTGCGGCAAAAGCGAACTTATCCACTTGGTAAAGCGGGGGGCCTGCTCGGGATACTCGGGATTTATCATCTCCTCAAAGGGGAAAGTATCCCTGTCTTTATTTCCCAAAAGTCCCGATGCAAAGAGAGTTCTTGTGGTAAGGTTAGCGGGTCTGCTCTCTTTTCGGGGGGAGAAGTACCGTTCCTTGAGCCGGTCCCAGGAGACAAAGTTATCCCGCCGGACGGCTTTTAGCTCTCCCGACTCGAGGACCTTCAGGTGCCAGGACTCGGCCACTACTTCCGAAGGAAACACAAAGAGGTTTTCCGGATCGTGTACACAACCCGCGATAACTTTCTCGATATACTCGGGATAATCCTCTTGTGTATTACTCACCTCTCTCCTCCCCCTCCCTCGAAATCTTCTCATTGAGAACACTGCGGTCGAAGTTCTTTCCCTCGTAGAGATGGAGATGCGGAGTTACTCCCTCCGCCTGGAGCCGGTGTACGAGATCATACCTGGTACGGGCCCGGAAGATCCAGGCATCGGCGGCGGAGTTGTTCCACGCCGCCACCCAGCACTTTACCGCCTCCTTTTCCATAGCCATAACCCAGAATCTCGGCTGTTCATAGGTCTTGTCGAGCATGTTCTGCCGGGCCACCGAGAGTGCCACGTACTCCACCACCGAGAGGTCCGCCTCCCAGGAGACCCAGAACTCCACATGGGCCCATAGATAGGGGCTGTCGAGGGAGTAATTTATAACCTCTTTCTGGAGCATCTTGCTGTTTGGTATAACATAGCGGCGCCAGTCCCACAGTTTAACGACAGAGTGGGTTATCGATATGTCCTCTACCGTACCGTACTGGGAATCCACATCCACAGTATCCCCAATTCTAAAAAGTTTGGAGAATGAGATTATCACCCCGGCAATACTGTTTTCTATAAAAGGTCGAGCGGCAATACCTACCACCACACCGGTTATAGACACGAGGATTGAAATTACCGTCCGGGGTACGAGACCCAAGAAGGGGAAGGTAACGGCGATAGCCCATATCAGGAAAACAAGAACCAGGGTGATTTTCCTGATTATGGAGAATCGTCCGCCCACACTCTCCACGGCGGTACTCCGGGCCGCCTCCTGCTGCTGCTTCTCCGGAGATCGGGTTCTTATTGGCGAAAAGCGCTTCAGTTTCTCCAGCCGGTCTACCCTGCTGCTCTCCTGGCGGCTTATAAACCACGGCAGGCTCACAGCCAAAAGCAGAGCGATCCCGGAGACAACCCCCAGATATATCAAATCGGACTGGGACAGGTCGATAAAATCGTACATTTTTTTGTTCATCACCCCCTTTTCTTAGAGCTATCATATACGCAGCCTTTTATCTACAATTTACTGAGGACGAGCCCACGGATATTGTAGTTTTATGCCTTCTCTTTTACCATTAAATACAAATGAGTGCAGTTATAGAGGAGGAGGAAAATGGATCTCGGATTGAAGAACAAGGTTTTTATGGTTGCAGGAGCGGGGAGAGGCCTCGGTTACGGTATTGCGCAGGCGCTTGCCCGGGAGGGAGCCATGGTCTCTATAGGAAGCAGAACCAGAGAGTCTATTCTCTCCGCTGCAGAGACCATCAGCAGAGAGACGGGCAGCACAGCCCGCGGATACGTGCTCGACATGAAGGACGGAGGGTCCATACAACGCTGGGTTGAGGAAACCCTCACAGAATTCGGAACCCTGGACGGGGTAGTGGTTAACGCCGGGGGCCCACCACCGGGAAAGTTTGAAGACTTCGACGAGAATCAGTGGCAGGAAGCATTCGAACTCACCCTTTTGTCGGCAATAAGACTTATCCGGGAGTCCCTCGAGCCCCTTAAAGAAAGGGGCGGAGCAATACTCACCCTCACCTCTATTTCGGTCCGCGAACCGGTGGACAACCTCATCTTGTCCAACGTTATGCGCTCGGGGGTAGTAAGCATGGTAAAGTCGCTCTCCAAAGAGTTTGCCCCCTACGGAATAAGGGTCAACAACATTATTCCCGGGTTCTTCGATACGGACAGGTTAAAGAGCCTCGACAAAAACCAGGCGGAACGGACGGGGATGCCCCTAAAAGAGGTTATCGAGAGACGCAAGAGTTCCGTCCCCTTGGGAAGGTACGGAGATCCGAAAGAGTTCGGCAACGCCGCCGCATTTCTACTCTCGGACGCCGCTGGATACACCACCGGTCACTCTTTTGTACTCGACGGCGGTTTTATGAAATCCCTCAGTTAAAATAGGCGATCCGCTCTCACATCTGCACAATCAGGAGCCCCGTGGATTCTCAGCAGCCTCCCTTGTTCATCGACCTGTCGGAGACCTTCTCCAAACTCAGCATCTGCGCTTGGGTACCCTTCTCCTTGAGTTCGTTAAAAAAGTTTGAGGCACTTTTCTTCGGCTTGTCCGTTACCCTCAACTGTATACGGCCGTCTTTCTCCACCGCCGTCTGAACCCTTCCCACCGGCGCCTGTGCAAGGAATACCCAGCACTCGGTACAGCAGTGCTCATCCAGATATTTCTGAAGATTCTGCACATCGACCCAGCCGAACTTCTCTGCATAGAGCAAGACAAGTTCAGGCTCTTTTTCTTTATCATCTTCCGCCATAGTAAACCCCCTCATTGCAGTGTGCTCTCTATTAGTGTAAAACTACCTGTACAGGGATGCAAGCATTAGTGATAAAATCAGATAAAAGCGGCACACATTTCATGCTCTTCGCCGTACTCTTCTACCTCCTCTTTGGAGGGGCGGCACTTCTATGGGGGAATATAGCCGATTCCCTCAATGTGCTCTATTTTAATGCCGACAGACCAAACCTTGCAGCGGAGCTGCTTATCCTGACGGCGGCGCTCTTCGGCAATATCCTCTTCGACTTGTACGCCCCCCGCATACTTCCCTCCGCCCGCCGAATGTTCCGGGCTATGGGAGAAGCCCTCGGAGAAATAGGGTACTGCCGGGCTGCAGTTCTTGCAGCCTCGAGCGCCCTGGGGGAGGAGATGTTTTTCAGGGGAGCGGTGCAGCCCTCGTTAGGTCTCGTTGCCGCCTCGATTCTCTTTGCCCTGAGCCATTTTCCCATCCGTAAAGAGCTGCTGCTATGGCCCTTCTACGCACTGCTTATGGGGGTGGTCCTCGGGACACTCAGAAATCTCGGAGGGGATATCTGGTCGGCGGTGCTTTTGCACTTTCTGGTAAATTTCTTCGGCCTCGTCTATATCGGTAAAAGGGTTCTCTACTTGCGATAGATCTCCCTGCTGCCGGCGCTGTCGGTCCGGTAATGAAAGTCGAACTCCAGCAGGACCATGAGTCCCTCGAAGGAGTCGTTCTCCACCCCCTGGGGGCTCCAAAAATCCCTCCACCCATCCTCCACGGTAATCCGTGAAAAGCGGCAGCTCAGCATCGAGCTGATTTTTGCATCGGGCTTCTCAATAAAGCCGAAGGAGATCAGGCAGTTGCCGGAGGCCATATCCGAGGGTGTTACTTCGTAGTTGAGGGGAATAATTCCAGTGTCCCGGGGCGCCTGCTCGTCGATATTGACCCAGATATACTCTAACTCCACAAGGAGCTTCTGTCCCCCCCGGGCGTTTCCTCCGGCGACAAGACGAATATGAGCGTGGGGCTCTATGGCGCTCCCCTCCATGTAGGAGTGGGGCAGCTGACACTGGAAGTACGCATTCTGGAACAGGCCCCTTCCCTCTTTTCCATGGTCGAAGGCACAACCGAAAAGACCGGAATAGGAGTTGCCCCGCTCGCTATTTGTCGCTATACGCACCCTCTTGGGGGCACCGGTGTGCTGCATATCCCCGAGGGTAACCATGTCGGCGGTAACCCGCAGATCTTCCCACATATACACTCTCCTCATGCACTTTAGTCAGCGGCTGTTCCCCTCTAGTGTAAGTGATCCCGGGGCTTTTTCAAATCGAATAACAGAAAAAAAGTATAATTTTTGTTGAAATTGCTCTAAGGATTTACTAAGCCTTAAAGAAGAGTAATGGAGGCCCCCTAATGGATCGCAAGTTTTCGTCTCTTCTTTCGGCCCTGCTTCTTTCTGCGCTGCTTCTTTTTGCCTTGGTTCTCTTTGCAAGCTGTTCCGGCTCTTCCGATTCCCAGGGGAAGTCCGATTCCCAGGGACAGGGAGGCGGCAGGGGTGCTCGAGCAAAACCGGCTCTTTCCGTAGAGGCGGTCCGCCTTACCCGGGGCCGGCTTATCGAGCGGATAGAGTCTTCGGGTACCGTGGAGGGAGTGCGCGAGGCGGAAGTTGTCTCGGAGACAGAGGGGGTAATAGAGGAGGTAAACTTCGAACTCGGTCAGAGAGTCAGTCCCGAAGAGACCCTCCTTCAAGTGGACGCCGAAATTGCCCGACTCGACATGGAACAGGCACAACAGGAGCTGGAAACCGCCCGAATCGACCTGCAGACAAAGGAGAACCTCCTCGAGCGCGGCGGGTCCTCCAGGGCGGAGGTACTAAGAAGCCGCAGCGCCGTTCGGGGCGCGGACGCACGCTACCGGCAGGCGGTAAAAGCGTACGAAAACTGCTCGATCTCCTCACCAATCTCCGGGTCGGTGGCCTCCAAATACGGGGGTATATCCGAAGGCAACTATCTCTCCAGGGGCTCCCGGATTGCGCGCATTGCAGACCTCTCGTCCCTGCGTCTCGAGATATCCCTGGGAGAGTCTATGATAGGCCTTGTCGATGTCGGCTCCGACGCTGTTATTACCGTACCCGCCGCTTGCGAGGGGGAGAGCTTTGCCGGGAAGGTGCGAGCAGTAGCTGCCGGAAGCGACCCCGCAACCGGCAGTTACCGTGTGGTTATAGAGTGGAAAAACGAGTGCGGAGACCGTATTAAATCGGGGATGTCCGCGGAAGTTACGGTAAATCCGAGGGAGATAGAACCGGTTCTTATTGTACCTTCCTCTGCTGTGGTCTCCAGGGGAGGTAGAGACATAGTATTTGTTGCCGAAGAGTTAACCGCCGAAGAGGGAAGCGAAACTGCCGCCCGGGAAGAAGGGCCCATCGCCCGGATGCGCGAAGTCTCCCTGGGCAGACGAGTAGGAAACCGTACAGAACTTCTATCCGGAGCGGAAGAGGGAGAAGTGATAATCCTCACAGGGATAAGCGGCCTAACGGACAAGGATCCCGTAAGAGTAACCGTCGTCGGAGAGAGCGGTAACCGGCGATGAGTATAGGCTCTTTTTCCGTCCGGAATCCGGTGTTTATCAACATATTGATGGTAATCATCCTCGTACTGGGAGTCTTCAGCATTACCCGCCTGCCCAAGGAGCAGTTCTCGGAAGTGCCCTTTTTCTGGGTCAATATAGCCGTACCATACCCCGGAGCGGCTGCGGAGGACGTGGAAGAAGCGGTTACCGTAAAAGTCGAGCGGGAGATGGAGGGTATCGACAGCCTCAAACGGATACAGTCGGTTACCAGCGAAGGGCTCTCCCTGGTGCGGGTGGAGTTCGACGACGGAATCAGCAACGAAAAGTTCGAGCGGCTCTACCAGGAGGTTCAGACCCGCTTTTCCAAGGCGAGCCTCCCCGAGGGAACCCTCGATGCCTCTATAGACGACTTCTCCGCGGCGGATTTTCTCCCGGTAATAGAGGTAATCCTCTCGGGAGAGGTGGACTTCGAGACACTCAACACGAAGGCAAAAGAGCTTGAGGAGCGGTTACGCGATGTGAGGGACGTATCTACAGTGGAAGCTATAGGTGCCCTCGATCGTAACATCCAGATAGAGGCGCAGAGCGACAAGCTGGAAGCGTTGGGTATCTCGATAAACGAGATAATCGACACCGTGGGCGGCAAAGACGTGAGCATACCGGGGGGGAAGATAAGCACCCCAAGCAGGGAGTATCTTATGCGGACCGTCGGTTCAATTAAAGAGGCGGAGGAGCTGGGTACGCTTATAGTGAGGACCTCCAGGGATACAGCCGCCGCAGAATCCGGAGGGTCCGAAAGGGCCGGAGGGAGCGGGGGTTCCGGCAGCGGAGTGGTGAGAATAGGCGACCTCGCCCGGGTGCGGGAGGTATACCAAGAGGAGGGAGCGGGGGCGCGCTTTAACGGAGAGCCCTCGGTAAACCTCAAGATATCAAAAGTCTCCAGGGGAGACAGCCTTGCGGTAACCGAAGGGGTAAAGGATGTGGTCTCCGATTTCGAGGAGGAAATCCCCGGCGAGATGAGCATTACCATATTCAACGACTCCACCGTGCAGATTACCGACAGCCTCAACACCCTCATCTCCAACTTTGTTATAGGTTTTATTCTGCTGATATTTATACTTTTTCTCTTTATCGGTTTGCGAAACGCCCTTATAACGGCCGCGGGAATCCCCGTAGCCTTTGCCCTCACCTTTATTCTCCTGGACTATTTGGGAGAGAGCCTCAACACAAACACCCTCTTCGGCCTGGTGCTTGTCCTCGGACTTATTGTGGACCACGCAATTGTCATAATTGAAAACAGCTACCGTCTACAGAACGAGGGACTCAGCCGTATAGACGCTGCTATCGAGGGAACAAACCAGGTGGTTGTACCCGTACTCGCGGCAACGGCAACCACGGTGGCGGCGTTTCTCCCCCTCATGATACTCCCCGGCACCATAGGCAAGTTTCTGCGTGTAATTCCCCTTACCGTATCCGTAGCGCTTATTGCCTCGACCTTCGAGGCCTTCGTCTTTCTGCCGGTACACTTTGCGGAGTGGGCGGGAAAGGCAAAAACCGGAAAAAAGCGCATCTTCGAAGCTCTTCAAGGGCGCTACAGAAAAATTCTCTCCGCCTTCTACCGCCGCCGCAAACTCGCCTTTGTGGGCATGTCGGTATTCATGCTGGGTACGTGCTCTCTTGTAATAACGGTAGAACAGGACCTCTTTAGCGCCGAGGATTTCTCCCTCTTCTACATAGAGATAGAGATGCCCCCCGGCACTCCGCGGGAGAAGACCGACCGCACCGTCAGGGCCTTCGAGGACCGTCTTATACCCCTGGTGGGGAACGGAGAAGTTACGGGGATCAACAGCTCCATCGGCTATACAGGCGACGGCTCCGGCTCTACGGCAAAAAACAGCGTCGCCGAGATAATTGTGGATCTCGAGGAGAAAAGCCGCGGCAGGAGCCGATCGGTTACCGCAATCCAGCGCGACGTGGAGGCTCTCTGCAGCGATATTCCCGGAGCGGAGAACATCCGGTACCGAAAAGCGACAAACGGCCCTCCCACAGACCCGCCGGTATCCTTCCGCCTGCGGGGGGACAACTACACACACCTTATCGATGCGAGCAGAGCACTCCAGGAGAGGCTTGGCGCCTACCCGGAACTCTACAATATTACCGATACCCTAGAAGGAGGAACACCGGAGCTCAAAATTCGGGTGGACGAAGCCCGAGCCGCCCGTTACGGTCTCGATACGCGAACTGTAGGCAGCTACATCCGCACCTCCTTCGACGGGGTAACGGCTACCACCATATTCCGCGACAACGAGGAGATAGATGTGGTAGTTAAGTTTGCCGAGGGCAACATAGACTCTGTCTCCACTCTGTCCCAGATAAAAATACCCTCCCCTTCCGGCTCTCAGGTCCCCTTCGATTCGGTGGCCACCATCGAGGAGAGTACGGGAATTGCCGGCATAACCCGAATAGACGGTACCCGGGAGGTAACCGTAACCGCCGAGGCCTACTCCGAGGAGAGAGTCCGTGATATTAACGGCGAGATAGAGGATTACTTTGACCGGGAGCTCTCCTCGCTCTATAAGGGGGTTAACCTGATTACCGGGGGCGAGTTTGCCGAGTTCGACAGGCTTCTCGTACAGATTCTCCGAATCTTTCTCATAGGCGTGTTTCTTATCTACCTTATCCTCGGGACACAGTTCAAGTCCTACGGCCAGCCATTTCTTATCCTCTTCTCCGTACCCTTCGCCTTTACCGGGGTTATCCTATTTCTTGTACTCTCCGGTACCCCCTTCTCCACCACCGTCCTCTACGCCGGAGTGGCCCTCGCGGGAATAGCGGTAAACGACTCTATTGTACTGGTGAGCTTTATTAACGAACTAAAGGAGCAGAACTATACCCTGGAAGAGGCGGTGCTCACGGCCTCGCAGATGCGTCTGCGCCCAATTATCCTCACCTCCCTAACCACCATTGCGGGGCTGCTTCCCACTGCCATCGGCATTGGAGGCAGGTCGGTAGTCTGGGGGCCGATGGCGAGCACTATTGTCTTCGGTTTATTATTCTCCACCCTTACGGCGCTCCTCCTTATCCCCTGTCTCTATGGGATATTCTCCGATTTGCGGATGAACACTCGCAGGCATCACGGCACATGAGCTGTTGAAAAGCCC
>JBKHFZ010000095.1:0-10614 GCA_046539925.1 Spirochaetaceae bacterium | reverse complement strand
AACACTTGAAAACATCCCCCACTATAGACTAAAGTGAATACACGAGGTGAATATGAAAATACGAGAACGGACAACCTGGATTGCCGTAAGTGCATTCCTGGCGGTATTTGCAGGGGCGGCAGCCTTCTCGCCCCACTTTCTCTTTGCCGACAAGGGGAGCGAAAACACCCAACAGTATATCAACAGGCTGCAGTACGCCTTCGACTTTATACTAAACAACTATGTAGAGGAAGTTCCGGCCGAGGAGCTCTACGAGGGCGCAATGGAAGGCCTTTTCGAAAGTCTCGACGACCCGTATTCCTACTACCTTACCGCCGACGATATGGGGGATATGAGCGACACCACCACGGGCAGGTTCGGCGGAGTGGGACTGTATATCTCCAGACCTGCAGAGGTGGAAGAGGAAAACGGCAACGGTGATTCTCTCGACGAGAGCCCCCAGGACGACAGGGCCAAGTACATAAAAGTGGTAGCCCCTATAGAGGACACCCCCGCCTACAAAGCGGGAATACACGCGGGAGACTACATAACAAAGGTGGAAGACGAGTCGACGGAGGATCTTACGGTAGACGAGGTGGTGGAGCGCCTTCGAGGAACTCCCGGCTCCGATGTAACGGTTACTGTTCTGAGGGGAGAGGATATTACCTTCGAAGTGGAGATTACCCGGGCCATAATAGAAATTCCCACGGTAAAGCACGACATGATCAACGACAACATAGGGTATTTGAGAATTATTCAGTTTACCCCCTATACCAGCGAAAGGGTAAAAGAGACAATAGAGGAGTTTAAGGAGAAAGGTTATGACTCTCTTGTAATAGATGTAAGGGGCAACCCCGGCGGTCTGCTTACCGCCGTAACGGATACCCTCGACCTGTTTATCCCCTCGGGAGTTCTGGTGAGCACCAAAAGCCGTATACCCCAGGAGAATGAAATTTTCGAGGCAAATTCGTCCACTATCGTCTCCGACGACCTTCCCGTAACCGTGCTCATCGACCAGGGCTCCGCATCGGCATCGGAGATCCTTGCCGGCGCCTTTAAGGACACCGGAAGGGGCACACTTATAGGGGCAAAGACCTTTGGAAAAGGGTCGGTGCAAAAGATTATACCCTTCGGCCAGAGCGGTTTTAAGCTTTCCATAAGCCGTTACTACACCCCCGGCGACATAAATATCGACAAGGTGGGTATAAAACCGGATATTCAGGTAGAGGAGGAGATACTTACCGACGAGGACAGCGACTCCCTGAAGCATATCTTCGAGAACAACTTTATCAAGAATTTTGTCGACGAGAACCCCGAAGCAAGCGAACAAGAGAAAGATGAGTTTATCCGGTCGCTGCAGGATGAAGAGGAGATATCCCTGGAGAGATCGGTGCTGCAAAAACTCCTTCAAGACGAGTACCACCGACGCATGGACTTTCCTCCCGTATACGACATGGAATACGACAAGGCTCTTCAAAAGGCCGTGGAAATGCTCGAGAACAACGAGATACAGCCGGAGTTTCGTCCCTACGAGGCATCTACTCTAAGAAACAACAGAAAAAGAGAAGAGACGAGGCCGCAAATATGAAACACTCCATCTTCAGGACAGCTACAAAGGGAAAAACGGAGCTTCTCGACATAACTTCCCAGGTAAAGGGGATAGTCCGCAAAAGCGGGATTGGAGACGGGATGTGTACCGTGTTCATTCCACATACCACCTGCGGGGTAACTCTCAATGAGAATGCCGACCCCTCGGTTCGCTCCGACATCCGGATGGAACTCGATAAAATCGTTCCTCTCCAGGACGGGTACGCACACATGGAGGGTAACTCGGCAGCCCATATAAAGGCATCTCTAATGGGGTCGAGTGTATCCATACCCCTGCAGAACGGGGACCTTATGCTCGGTACCTGGCAGGGGATCTACCTCTGCGAATTCGACGGGCCACGCACACGTTCGGTGGTGGTGACCCTGGGAGAATGAAAACATTTCTCCTTCCCGAGAACTTTTCTCCCGACTCTAAGCTGACCCTTGGGGGGGAGGATTTTCATTACCTCACAAGGGTTCTTAGGCTGCGCGCGGGAGACACCTTCTCCGGCACCGACCGGAGGGGCAAACGGTACCTCCTGCGCATTGTAGAGACAGGGGAGACAACCCTCGCCGTCGCTGCAGATTCCCCCGGGCCCTCGCTATTGTCCGACACGGAGGTTTTCGGGGACACCGGCAGCTCTCCTGCTTCCAACTCCCCTTCTTCCAACCCCGCTTCTTCCAACCCCCTGCCGGAGATCCACCTGTTCCAGTCTCTCCTGAAGGGCAGAAAGATGGACGGCCTAGTCCGGCAGGCGGTGGAAGCGGGTGTCCACAGGTTTATTCCCGTAAGAAGTGAATACACAATACCGGTCTACGACAGGGACAAGGAGGAGAAAAAACGCCGCCGCTGGGAGGCAATTGTACGGGAAGCGGTACAGCAGAGCGGGAGTCCGATTATTACCGAGGTGGCCGAGACAATAGAGCTTTCCGAAATAAAGAATATTTTTAATAACGATCTTGGCCTCTTTTTTCATCATGAACCCCTTGAACAGAGTCCCCTTCACCGGTATCTTTCCTTGTACCCCAAGAGAGTTGCAATTGCCATTGGGCCGGAGGGAGGGTTTTCTCCCGGGGAAGTGGAAGAGCTCCGGAGCGCAGGTTTTTCTCCGGTCCATCTGCATACCAACGTTCTCAGGGCCGAAACCGCCGCGGTGTACGCGCTGGGGGCGGTACAAACTATTATTACGGAGCGTGCGTTTTGGGAGCCGAAAACAGTCAATCCGCCGGGGTTGTGAAAGAGCGGAAGCGAATCTTCCTCCTTGGTGTTCCGATAGATATAATACCGGAGTCGGAAATAGAAGAGGCGGTGAGGGACCTGCTGGACGACGGGGGGAAACACCACATCGTTTTTCTTACCCTTTTTGATTTTCTCAAGGCACGCGGCAGGGGCCCCTACGCACACACCGTAAAGCAGGCAAGCCTTGTAATCCCCACCTCATTACACATCCTCGCCGGTGCCCGCTATCTGGGCAAGAGCGAGCCTGTCCGCTACATGCCCTTCAGCTTCGTAATAAAGCTCCTGGGGGTGCTGGAAAAGCACGGAAAGAGCCTCTACCTGGTAGGCCTAAAGTCACAACCTCTCCACAAGACGGCGGCCAACCTGCGCGACTCTTTCCCGGGCCTCAAAATAGTGGGCCGTTATATAGGCTATTTTAACGGCAGCCAGGAGCAGGATGTAATAACTGCCATAAAAAAGGCGTCCCCGAGCCTTGTACTCGGCGGGCCGGGGATAAAAGAGCGCCAGCACTGGTTTCGTACACACCGGGAGGAGTTGCCGAACAGTCTGTTCCTCTGGTGCGGCGAGTGTTTCGATATTTTTGCGGGACTGCGAAAACGGATAAGCGATAAAAGCTGGGAGAAGGGTACCTACTGGTTTAGCGATATCCCCCGGAGGCCGTGGAAGCTGTTAAAGGTCTTTCATTACCTCTACTACCGGCTGCTGCTGATTATTGCAAAAATCAGCAGCAAGCGGCGGAAACACCACACATAGGCCCTATCCGCCGGCCTACATCTCGTACAGTTTCAAGTATTCGTAGAGTTCCTTAAAACGGGTGTCCATTTTGCGCGCCGCCGGACGAACAACCGCTATACGCACCGCCGGTATAAGCAGCAAAATCCCCACTACATCGCCGATAACTCCTGGAGTAATAAGGAAGAAACCGGCTATAAGGAGCCCGATGAGGTGGAAAAAACTCGTCCCCGGGTAGTAACCGTCGCGAATTTGCCGCCGCATGGAGTGAATAAGCCGTTTTATAAGATAAAAGGTTATCCCCAGACCCAGCAGCGCGGTAGAAGTTATTCCCGCAAGGAGAATGTACCTCGGAATATACTCGTCTATATAGAGCACTCCCCATAAATCCGCCAGAGGAACAAGGGAGATAAGCATTACGGTAAAAAACAGTTTGAGAATGTATCCGGGATCGAATAGATGTAAAAGCGAACGCGTCTCCAACATAACGTAAAGAGAGTATCATAGAGTTTTTTCCATAGCAAGTGGAGTTGCTCTATATACAGTTAATCAGCTGCTGTCAATATTTTATTTATAAGAGTGTGGGTTTTTCTTTTTTCTCGCTATTAGATTATTTCAGAGAGACAACTGGATAGTTAGACTTACCCGTATCCGCTTTTAAAAGGGCGGCAGCGTAATTACATAAGGTATATTCGAGGTAAAATATGTTGAGCCTTCTTTTTATCGACGACGATACTCGGGAAGTGGGTATTCTCTCTCAAGCCCTCTCGGGTTACAATGTAATAGGCTGCAGCAGCGGAGCAGAGGGGCTCCAAAAACTTGCAGACAGCGCCATCGACCTGGTCCTGCTCGATCTACACCTGCCCGACATGGACGGGTTTACCGTCCTGCGCCACCTTCAGGAGTTCAACGTCGACCGACCGAGGATATCCGGAGTTCCGGTTATTATTTTAAGCGCCTTCGGCAATCCGGACAATGTTGTAAAGGCGATTCATCTCGGGGCGGAGGACTTTGTCGAGAAGCCCTACACCCTCGCGCGGCTCACACAGGCTATAGAGAAGGCGCTCTTTCCCATCCCCTCAAGAAATGGTATGGGCGAATCCCTCGGGGAAAAGACCCCGCTTTTAATGAGTTCGCCCACGGCAGAGGAGACCGATAGAGCCGCCGGCACAAGTCCCAGGACACAGACGGTCGGGAGGGTCGGCAAAAACGGCGGGGAAGATCCTCTTGAGAAGTTTGTGGGATCATCCAAAAGAGTGCAGCTCCTCAAAACAAGACTGCGCCTCTACGCGTCAAACTCCGAGCCTGTTCTCCTTATAGGCGAGAGCGGTACGGGAAAAGAGATACTTGCCCGGGCTCTACACGCCCTCTCTCCCCGCAGGAGGGGTCCCTTTAAGGCGCTCAATACCGGTGCCCTGCCGGAGAGCCTTGTAGAATCGGAGCTCTACGGCACCGCGTCTGGAGCATTTACCGACGCTGTTCCAAGACCGGGCTGGTTTGAACAGGCAGACGGGGGCACGCTCTTTCTCGACGAGATTGGAGAGATGCCCCCCGCGGCGCAGGTTAAAATGCTGCGTTTACTGGAAGAGAGGGCCCTTACGAGGGTTGGCGGACGAAGGCGCATATGTATAGACACCCGTGTTGTATGTGCAACCAACAAGCCCATCCATAAAATGGTAAAGAAGGACACTTTTAGACACGACCTCTACCACCGCATCAATACACTTACTATCTCGATTCCGCCCCTGAGAGAGAGGATGGAGGACATCCCCGAAATAGCCCTCTTTTTCTTCCAGCAGGAGGGAGTCGGCCCTTCCAGAGTCAGTCAAAATATAATGGAAAAGCTTCTGCGCTGGAGTTGGCCGGGGAACGTACGGGAGTTAAAAAACACCATCAAAAGGGCGGTGGTTTTGGCCAACGGCGGGGTAATAAAGGCAAAACATATAATCCTCTCCGAGGAGCTCTTGGGCGACCCTCCTGTAGACGATATTTTGCCCAACAGCGTCTCCAGGAAGGTCTAGTTCTTCAAGCTCCTTATCATTACCGCTTCCAGGACGGGGAACCTGTTGCCCTGCTCGTCCTCTCCATATCCGAGGTATTTGCCTATAGCAACTACATGGCTGTGGAGGGGTATCTCCTTGGGAGAAGTCTCCCTGGCGCGGCCTTCCGGAATTGTGCCGGAAAATTTGGCTCCGTAAAGCTGAAAGTAGCAGCGGTATGTGTCCAGATCACCCTCCCCATCCCATGAACCGGAGGAGAGTTCGAGTATACCGAAAAAGTCCTCCTCTCCAGGCTCCACCACCTCTCTTAAAGAGACCACTCCGTCTATTAAGAGGTATTTATCCTGGGGTATATCGGAAGCCCTGCCCTCCTCTACCGCGCCGGCGAGGCTCTTAAGAGTAAACTCTTCGCTTATAACCGTATGAAGAGGAGGGAGCCCCCCCTCCTCTTCCGCCTCCTGGGAAAAAAGAGAAACAGCAGAAAGCGACAGAAGCACCGCACATACTAAAAAACCCCGCAGCATTTTACCCATCTTACTCCCTCTTTCTTTTTCTTGTAAAACCATGCTAAAATTGTAGGTCTTTCCCGGCATACGGTCAAGCTGATTCGTTTTTTTATTCTTTGCCTATAAAAATTCGGAGAGAAAGGTTTGACAAAACATCTATTGCTGAATACTATGAAAGATGAAACTCCAAAGAGTTCAAAATAGAGGGGTTGCATGAGTAACAACGATATTGTACCTGGTTTTGACGACGAAAAAGATGACAGCCTAAAAATCAGGCTGGAAAAAGCGGAAAAGGTTGACGGGTGTCTCGTTCTCTACCTTACGGGGTATATAGACACATACAACTCAAATTTCTTCCAGAAAAGGGTAACCAAAGCTGTAGAGCACGGGTTTGCCAGGCTGATATTTAACTGCGCGGGCCTCAACTACGTATCGAGTACCGGTATAGGTTCTTTTACAGCCTTTCTCAAGGCCGTAAAACCGAGGGGAGGAGACATCGTTCTGCTCGATATCCAGCCCAAGGTCTACGAGGTGTTCCAGCTTCTCGGCTTCTCCCAGTTTTTTAATATCAAGGATAATCTGCAGGAAGCGGTAGAGTTTTTCAGCTCCGAAGGCAAAACCGGATCCACCGACGTGTTTCCCAAAATCTTTAAGTGCCCTATCTGCTCCAAGAAGCTCAAGGCGACAAAACCGGGGAGGTTCCGGTGCAGTGAGTGTAAAACTATCCTCGCAATAGACAATTCCGGACAGGTATTCCTCGGATAATAATAATGGGAATTTTCAAACGTTTCGGCAGAATGGTAAAGAGCAACCTCAACGATATGATGAGCAAGGCGGAGGATTCGGAGAAGATGCTCAACCAGCTCATCTCCGACATGAACCGCGAGCTCGTCGATACAAAAAAGAATGTGGCCGCGGCAATTGCCGACGAGAAAAAGCTCGAGCGCCAGGTAAACAACAGCAACACCCAGGCAAAGGAGTGGGAAGAGAAGGCCCGCAACGCCCTCAATGCCGGCAGAGAGGATCTTGCAAAGGAGGCGCTGGTAAGAAAGCAGGAGCAGGAGAAAATTGCCGAGGAGTACAGGGAGCAGTGGGAAGCTCAGCACGAATCGGTGGAAAAGCTCAAACGCTCTCTGCGCACCTTTCAGCAAAAAATAGAAGAGGCACAGCGCAAAAAGAACCTCCTTATAGCCCGGTCCAAACGGGTAGAGACCCAGCGAAAACTGCAGTACACCGTGCATAAATACGAAGAGAGCTCCGCCTTTGCCACTTTCGACCGCATAACCCAGGAGATCGAGCAAAAAGAGTCGGAAAACGAGGCTATAGAGGACATAGAAGAGTGGTCCGACAACGAGAAAAACCTCGAAAAGGAATTCGCAGAACTGGAGCAGCCGAAAGATCAGACTCCTGATCTCCTCCTGGAAGATTTAAAAATGAGAATTAAAGAAGAGGAGAACGGGTAAAAGGAGTAAACCGTTCGACCGCCTGTCAGAATAAACCTGATCAGCTCCGAAAAAACCGCACCCCCGCACCTTGTCCGCAGAGCGGAAAAAGATGGAGCCCTCCTGCTGGAAGTAAGCGAATATCCCCTTCCCTCTACAAGAACGGAACTCTATCTGGTAGAGGCGAAAAGGATGGAGCAGGTGTTAAGAGGGCGGGAAACGTCACATGGCACGCCGGTGCTCGTGTTCGGCCCGGAGAGGTTTTTGCCCAAGGCTTTTAGCCTCGGTTGCTGCGATTTTATAAAAGAGCCCCTTAACTATGCAGAGTTGAAAGCTCGAGCCCTCAAAAGAGTCCCTCCTCCGGTTATCTTGATTAACAACAGAACCTACATCCTTTCCACCTCCGGCCTCAACCTACGCTCCGATGGGAATATGGCCGAAGCCGAAGGGCCACAGAAGAGCTGCCCCCTTACCCATCCGGAGGTAACTATACTGCGAATGCTTATCTCCAACCGCGGTTACCCCGTGTATCGGGAGGCCCTGCAGTACGCGCTCTGGGGAGAGCGGCGTTACTCCTCGCGGGCCGTGGATATGCACGTAACATCCCTGCGGCGCAAACTCATGCATCTCGAAGATGGGAGCAATCCTGTCCTTACCGTAAGGGGTATCGGCTACCAACTCTCCACAAAAAGCTGTGACGGCCCTTGTGGATAACCTGTGAATAGATTCTTTTTAAATCATAGTGATAGATTGAAAATATTCCCTATTGGAGATTTTCAAGGGAGTACAGGCCTCAGAATCCGGCAAAGGGGAAATTTCAGCTTACTATTTTGCTTGTATTTAGTGATTTAGGTATACATCAGTTTAGCTGTCAATATACAAATACTCAAAAAGTCTGTTTTTTTGCATTTTTATTTTAAATGTACTACCTATATATGTAGACCTATGATGTGGATTACTTGTGGATAATTTTTCACCGCGTGGGGAGCGATTGGGGGAGTCCGAAAAAAATGATTATTGCCCTTTTACAGACCCCGTGTTACTATACCGCAAAGTGAGGTTAATGGGTGAAGTCGACAGTGTTGGTACTTCCTGTATTTGCAGCACTATTCTGTACAGTTTTCCTCTTTCTCGGCATTTTTACTTCGGTTTACCACTGGATAGAGACCTCTCATGCGGTAGAGCAGCTGGGATTCGGCGTACTTGTTCCACATGTACTCGAAGCTCTTCCCCCAATTACCGTGGTAAGCGCAATTTTCTCCCTTTTCCTGCTTCTCTTCTCCTTTAGGAAAAAGGACAGGGTCGGCTTCTCCGTTTCCGCGGTAACGTGGGCAGCGGCGGTGCTACTCTACGGAGGCCTTTTTATGGCCCTCTCCAATGCCGGAACCGCAGAGGATGCAGACTATATCTCCTCTCCCTTCGAAGCACAAAGAATATACCCGGTGGGGGATTATCTCTTCTACGGAGAGAAGGCCGAATATATCCCTAACTCCGGCATAGAGGAATCCAAAGAGCTCCTGCAGCCCTCCTTTAGTCCCGTGGTAATCATCTCCCCCCTCGTCTACGGAGACTCATCTGTACGCGGTGTAGAGGACCAGCGCATCCTCTCTCTGTATCGGCAAGGCAGGGTAGACGACTATGCAGGCGAATTTATCCTCTCCGACCCCGTTTTTCCCGACAACACGGAAGGGGAGAATAAAGAAAAAGAGGAAGAAGCTGCCCTGGAAATACCTCTGTACAGTAAAAGCTCGAGTGTCTTGGTATTTAACAACCCTCCCTCTATTGTTTCCTCTATTGCGCGGGAGGCGGTCATTGTCTCTCAATCCCTGGGCAACATCCTGAAGGACTCCACTGTTTTCTATGCGGCAGCAGTATGCATACACGCCCTTTTTGCGGTAATGTCCATACTCTTTATCCGCACAATCCCGTGGCCGCTCTTAAGCGCCCTCTTGGTGCTTCTTTTTGTACGGGGATTCTTCTTTCTCCACCGACTGGCCGAAAGCGAAATAGCAAAGGAACTTATGGGAGGCATCCCCATAGAGGGGATGGACGCTTTTGCGCCGGCGGCGGTGCTGCTTCTCCTCTCCCTCCTCTTTCTGCTGTGGAATACAGGCTTCTATTTTGGAAAAAAGGAGCAGTCTTGAGATGAAATCCTTCTCCAGGCGAACTCTGCTTTTTACCGCCGCTGCGCTTGCTCTCTCTTATATATACTTTTTCGTATTTACCCTCTACACATACCCCGAGGGGGAGCTGCTCCATCAATTCCGTATATCCTGGGTATTTACCGAGTCTCTGCGGAGTATGATAGACCATCTGCCCACAATCTTTGCAAGTGCGGTTATAGCCTCCTTTGCCACCATTTCCAGGAACCGGGAGGAGCTGTTCTTCAGCTCCGAGAACCTCTCCGACACAGTGGGAAAGCTTATTGTGCTGTTTCTCCTCTTCTCTCTCGTGTATACCGCCCTCGATATTGGCCTTCTTCCCAGCCTCCAACAGGAAAGGCATACCCAGCTTTACCAGAGCAGCCTGGCAGGGGATTATCTTAAAAAGGCCGAACACGCCAGGGAAGAGGGGCAGTTGGGAGAAGCCTCCCAATTTTACCGCAACTATCTCTCTATTGTAGAGGAGAACCCGGAGATAGAGAGAGAACTGGAACTCCTGGAAGCGGAGATAAGCGTACAGGAAGGTGAGGAGAAAGAGGTGCCCGAGGAGACTCGGCCGACCACGAGAAAAGAAGAGTACAGGAACCTCAGCGCCCAGGAGCTGGTACGTCGGGGCAGGGAAGCCCTCGAAGAGAGGGAAGACCCTTTTACCGCCCACTTTATGGCTCAAATTGCCATGGAGCTCGACAGCGGCAGGGAGGATGCCAAGAGACTCGCCGCACAGGCATGGGATGCCATCGGCAGCCTGGAGCCCGACAGGGAGGAGAAGCGCCGCTACGAGCTCTACCGGAAAAAAGTGAGGGGATATACCGCACTGCAGAGAGACGAGCCCGTAGAAGCGTACTACATCTTCAGGGAACTCATAGAAGAGAACCCGGAAGACCCGGACGTACAGGAGTATCTGGAGGAGAGCCGCCTGCAGGCAAAAGAGGTTACCTTCTTTATCGACGAGGCGAGGGAGACCGA